>CAKTUS010000009.1 GCA_934621485.1 uncultured Clostridia bacterium | reverse complement strand
GTATGTGCCCATGCCTCCCTTCCCCAAAAAGCGGCGTAAATGGTTTGGCCGCAAAAAGCAAACCGAAACGGGATTGTGAGGTGGTTTTTCTTCCATGATGGTGAACGAATCGCGACGGTCTCGAGCGCATTTTGACCTGCCGCTTGCCCTGATGGTGTTTGGCCTGGCGGCTTTTGGCGTGCTATGTGTGTCCGTTGCCACCTTTTCCACCTCCTCTGAGGCGGAAGATACGCTGTTTAACTACATTGTGGCGTCGTACTATGGTTTGCGCCAGGCGATATTCTTTTTCATCGCTCCCATTGTGGTCGGCGTTATTACGTATTTTCCCTATGAATTCATTCGCCGGCGCTCCACGCTATTCTACTATGTGGCCTGCGGATTGCTGCTGGTAACGCTGGTATCTAACCAGGCGCAGGGCGTGAAAGCCTGGACGGACTTGATTTGGGGCTATACCATCCAGCCTTCCGAGTTTGTCAAGCTGGCCTGTATCATTGTAACGGCCAAGTACCTGGAAAGCGAAACCGACCCGCTAAGCAACTTCCAAAGCTTTCTGCGCCTGGGCGTGCTGATGGGCATCCCCTGGATGCTGACGCTGCTGCAGGGCGAAATGGGCTCCGTGATGGTTATGGTTTTCGTGTTTGCAGTGATGATGTATTTTGGCGGCCTGCGGGTGAAAACGATGGGAGCTATTGCGGCGCTGGGCGTAATTGCCCTTGCGCTGCTGTATGCCTACATGATGGCCAGCGGCTCCAGCAACTACCGTTTGACCCGTATTCTGAGCTTCCTTAATCCGGAACTGGTGGACGAGGGAGCCACCTATCAGGTGAACAATTCCAAGATTGCCATTGGATCCGGCGGGCTTCATGGACGCGGAACCTTTGTGCAGGGTTCTTTCAGTCAGCTGGATTATGTGCCGGAGGACTGGACGGACTTCATCTTTTCCACCATAGGCGAAGCCTTTGGCTTTGTGGGCTGTATTCTGGTGGTGCTGACCTATTTGCTGATCATTCTGCGTATGCTGTATCTGGCCCGCTACACCCTGGACCGCTTTGGGCAGATGGTCATCATCGGCGTTATGGCCATGATGCTGTTCCACGTATTTGAAAACGTGGGCATGACCACTGGGTTGATGCCGGTAACGGGCATCCCGCTGCCCTTCCTTAGCTACGGGGGCAGCAACCTGGTTACCAATATGGCCGGTATCGGTTTGGTGCTCAATGTGGTGAAGAACCGCAGCGTGACCATGATGCCCGGCATTGCCCCGCAGACGCTCAATACGCGAAAATGGTCGCGTTGAGACATACACCATTCCCGTTACTGCGAGAGGAGGAGCCCCCTTGGATATCATGGCAATCCTGGCAGAACTGTTTTCCGGCGTAACATACCTGTTTTCCGCCGAAGGACTCAAAACGCTGGCAATGTTCGTGATCGCCGGCACCCTGATTTACCTGGCCATTCGAAAAGACTACGAGCCTGCGCTGCTGCTGCCCATTGGCTTTGGCGCTATTTTGGCCAATCTGCCGCCGGTGATAGACGCCGTAACCGGCACAGCCGCTGCCAGTGCGCTGGGGGAGAACGGCTTTCTAAGCGTGCTGTTTAACGCCGGCATTGCCAATGAACTGTTTCCCATTCTGATTTTCATTGGCGTGGGCGCGATGATTGACTTTTCGCCCCTGCTGAAGGATCCCAGCATGATTTTCTTTGGCGCGGCAGCCCAGTTTGGCATTTTTGCCACGTTCCTGGTTTCCCTGTGGCTGATTCCCATTGTGCTTCCGGAAACGGCGGGCAACGACGGCCTGATTCTGCGTCTGGCTTCCGCCATCGGCATCATTGGCGCGGCGGACGGCCCTACCACCCTGTATGTGGCCAACCACTTCAACCTGAAGGATTACATGGCCCCCATCAGCGTGGCTGCCTACAGCTATATGTCGCTGGTTCCCGTCATCCAGCCTCCGGTCATTCGTGCTCTTACCAGCAAAAAGGAGCGCACCATCCGCATGACCTATACCGAGGAGCGGGCTTCCAAGCTGGCGCTGATTTTGTTCCCCATCATCGTAACGGCTGTTGCAGGAATCATTGTGCCCATGAGCGCGCCCCTGGTAGGCAGCCTGATGTTTGGCAACCTGATTCGGGAATGTGGCGTGCTGGAACGCCTGAGCAAAACCGCTCAAAACGAGCTGGCCAACCTGGTAACCATTTTGCTGGGTATCACCATTGGCGGCACCATGGTGGCGAAGAATTTTCTGCGCATGGACACGCTGCTGATTTTGGCGCTGGGCCTGTTTGCCTTTGTGTTTGATACGGCTGGCGGCGTGCTGTTTGCCAAATTCCTCAATTTGTTCCGCAAGAACAAGATTAACCCCATGATTGGCGCGGCGGGCATTTCGGCTTTCCCCATGAGCGCTCGCGTGATTCAGAAAATGGCGAAGGAAGAAGACCCGTATAACTTTATCCTGATGCAGTCCATCAGCGCGAACGTGTCTGGCCAGCTGGGCTCCATTGTTGCGGGCGGCATGGTGATTACCCTGGTTAGCATGATGCTGGGCGGTATTTGGTAACAACAAGCAAGAAACGAAAAGAGGGATTAGGATGGATTTGGTACAAACTTCCGGTCTGGTTTCTTTGCCGCTGATGACAAAGGGCCTTTTGGTAACGGTGATGGGTTTGTTGGGCGTTTTTCTGGTATTGGGGCTGTTTTTCCTGACCATTAAGCTCATGCAGAGAATACATCCCAAGGATGAGCAGTAGGAGGGCTTTGGGATGTACACGCAGGAAGAGTTGCGGCAGGTGCAGCTGCAACTGAAAAAAAAGCGGCTTGCGGCGGCGATTCCGACGCTGTTGCTGCTTGCAGTGGCGATTGCGGTGTTTGTGGCCGGACGTATGCGGCGCAGCGACGCCGCGTGGATGCTCAGCGCCCTGCTTACCATTTTCGGAGGCGGGTATGCGCTTTTCCAATATGGGCTTTCGATACGGCCTGCCAAAGCCTATCGCAATTGCGTACAGGAGATGCTGCATGGCCGTATGCGCCAAACAGAAGGCGTGCTGAAGGCCTTTAGCGAGGACATCTGCGATCGAAACGGCCTACCGTTTCACGCTGTGCTGCTAAATGTGGGCGAGAAAAACGCCCCTGAGGATGACCGGCTGTTTTATTGGGACGCACAAAAACCCAATCCGGAGTTTTCTTTGGGAATGCAGGTGCGCGTTTTTAGCAACGATAACCGCATTTCCCGTATGGAAAGCCTGTAAGCGGCGGTTGTTTTTCAAAATGGTTTGAAGCGTTGCTGGAAAAAGAGCGGTATACGAAGAGAAAGGAGCTTTGTATACCGCTCTTTTTTCTTGTGGAATCATACAGGACCTTTGCGGCAGCTTTTTAGCATGCAGGGGAAACCGGAAACTTGAAAAACATGGCTTCAGCGTATGCTTTGCCTGGGCGATTCCTGCTGCGGATTTGCAGACAGGCGGACTTTGTAAGCCTTTAGGCCCTCTGCTGCCGCGAGAAACAAAAGTGAGCTTTTCCGGTCTCCGCAGACTGGGTGAAAACTCGAGCGTTGACCAAGCGGAGACATCCAAGAAAACCGGTTACTCCAGTGTCGTAGGGAGGAATGACGGAGCCTGTACTTGTTTCGCGCCCCGCCTGGAAACACCGCGGGGCTATGACCACTGGGCCTTCGCTTTGTCAGAACATGAGATGGCGCGACAGCAAGCCGTCAATTGACAATGCGGAAAGGGCCTGACGATACCAATGATGATAGCGTCGGCCATAAGCCTGGCATTTTCTCTGCCAAACGGCGTGGCGAGGCTCGTGGCCACTCATAAAAGGGGGCGGTAGTTTGGGCTGTGCGAAAAGCGCAGCCTCGTTTTGTTAAAAAAAGAGGTGGGGAAGACGCTGCCTTCTGCCGGGGTTTTAGGGGTGGAGCCCCAAAGCCTTGTGCATCATGTTTTTTCCGCAAACCAGCGCAGAGATATTCGTCTGTGCGCATGCGCCATTGTTTTTTTGACAGGCTGGGGCTGTGTGAAAAGCACGGTCTAAAAGGGGATGGAAAGAAAACATGTTAAAAAAGCATAAAGTTTGTTGCAAACAACGGCTTTTCTCTTCTTTTCTTACACCAAATCAATGATAAATACTTGTATATTTTGGGAATAATAGGTATAATAAATGCGCATTGATATACATATGGGAGTTGATGCATATGAGGCCTTATTATGAAAACTTGCGCATCCTGCGGGAAGAACGAGACTTAAAACAAACGGATATTGCTCATTTGTTGAATACCACCCAGCAGGTTTATTCCCGTTATGAAAACGGTGTGAATGGCTTGCCTATCCGGCATCTCATTACCTTATGCAAGTTTTATCATGTTTCTGCGGACGATATCTTGGGATTGAACGAAAAGCGTTAAAGCCGAAAGGCTCATATCACAACAGCCTTCCCAGTTCAGGGAAGGCTGTTGTCAGCCCGTCAAAAAAGCTCGCCTGGCGGCGGGCCTTTTCTGCCGAGAGGCGTGCTTTGACTACTCGCATGGCGGCGAAGCGCGCAAGGAAAGCCCCGCTGCGCAAGGCTCAGACTGTCGAAAAATCCCTGATTGGCCGCCGTCGCCCAGAAGCTGCGCTTCGCGGGGAAAGCGCTGCGGCATAAGACTTAGGGGCTCCGCCCCTCCCCCCGGCAGGAGGCACTGCCTCCTGCACCTTCACTTTTTCAGCAACCTGAGCCTTGCTGCGCAGGTTGCCAAACCAGACGTACACGCCGCCGGGTTCGCAATGGAAATCGGAGGGCTGCGGCCCTTCGAACCACCCGGGTTTTCGACAGTCAGAGCCTTCCCAGTTCAGGGAAGGCTGTTGTGCGGATTTACAACCGGCTCAAATCGTCTGGAGACAAGCTAAAGCTTGGCACAAACTCCCGCATAAACTCATGTACTTCAGGCAGCACATTCTGATTGATGCTGTCCTGGATGGTAATTTTGGCCTGCGCAAAATCGCGATTGCCCATCTTTTCCTCTTCCACGCATTTCAGGTAGGCGCTGATGCGGTCCGCCGCCTTTACCAGCCGCCACTCATAGCTGCTTTCGTCGGGGGTAATATAGGGATGAAAATCAGCCTGCATATCTTCCGGAAGCATATCCAGCAATTGTTTTCGGGCAGCGTTTTCAATTCCCCGGTAAGCATCCTGAATGACAGGGCTTTTGTACTTCACAGGGGTAGGCAGGTCGCCTGTGATGACCTCGCTCACGTCATGATACAGCGCCAGCAGAACGACCCGCTCAGGAGCGATATCCCGCTGATGGCGGCGCTTTCCCAGCACGGCCAGCCCATGAGCAATCAACGCCGTTTGCATGCTGTGCTCCATGTCGTTTTCCGGAAAGGTGTTGCGCATTAGCCCCCAACGGCGAATCAGACGCATACGGTCCAGATAAGCGAAAAAGTGATTCATATAGAGCCTCCCGCGCAAATCGTGCTGTTTACAGCACGTTGGAGCTTGTGCACTCTACATATACGCTGCCGTCCTTGCGGCGCGTCAGCTTGGCTTTATTGCCTTCGCCATCATCGATGGTCATTTTCTCGATATCGTTCAGGGTCAAAAAGCTTACCACGTCGCTTTCCACAAAGGCAACCCAGTTTTTGCGGTCGCGCTTGGGTTTTTCCGTGCCTTCCATCATTTCTTCAATGCTCTTTCGTTCGTCGGTCATTGGGTGCATCCCCTTTCTGTGATTTTCAAACATTTATCATGATACCAAAGCCTGCGGCGAAACGCAAGACGAAAAAAAGCTTCCAGACGGCTTGACTCAGCAGGAAAGCCTTGACAAATCGCCGTTTCACAGCTATCATTAAAAATGATTTTTCACCAATTCGGAGGGGGATACGACGATGGCGGCATTAACGATGGACAAGCTTGTTGCGCTGTGCAAAGGTCGCGGCTTTATTTATCCGGGCAGCGAAATCTACGGCGGTCTGGCCAACAGCTGGGACTACGGCCCCTTGGGCGTAGAGTTTAAGAACAATGTAAAAAAAGCCTGGTGGCAGAAATTTGTTCAGGAAAGCAAGTACAATGTAGGCTTGGACGCCGCCATTTTGATGAACCGTGAAGTGTGGGTGGCCAGCGGTCACGTGGGCGGCTTTAACGACCCGCTGATGGATTGTAAAGCCTGCAAAGCCCGTTTCCGTGCCGATAAGCTGATTGAGGACTTCACCAAGGGCGAGGAAACTGGCGACGGCTGGACCAATGCCGAACTGGAGCAGTATATTGCCGAGCACGATATCGTGTGTCCCGTATGCGGCAAGAAGGATTTTACCGGAATTCGCCAGTTCAACCTGATGTTCAAAACGCATGCCGGCGTTACCGAAAACGCTACCAACGAAATCTATCTGCGTCCCGAAACCGCGCAGGGAATTTTCGTGAACTTCCAGAATGTGATGCGGGCAACCCGCAAAAAATTGCCTGCCGGTATTGCGCAGATTGGCAAGTCCTTCCGTAATGAAATTACGCCCGGCAACTTCATTTTCCGTGTGCGCGAGTTTGAACAGATGGAATTGGAATTCTTCTGCAAGCCCGGCGAGGACTTGGAATGGTTCAACTACTGGCGTTCCTTCTGCCGTGATTGGCTGCTGAGTCTGGGCCTGAAGGAAGACTGCCTGCGTCTGCGCGACCATGAGCCGGAAAAGCTGGCCTTCTATTCCAAGGCCACTACGGACTTTGAATTTCTGTTCCCCTTTGGCTGGGGCGAATTGTGGGGCATTGCCGACCGCACCGATTACGACCTGACCCAGCACCAGAATCACTCCGGCAAGAGCATGGAGTATCTGGATCCCGCTACCAACGAAAAATTCATTCCGTACTGCATCGAGCCTTCTTTGGGCGTGGATCGCGCCGTGCTGGCTTTCCTGTGCAACGCGTATGAGGAACAGGAACTGGAGGGCGGCGATGTGCGTACCGTGATGCACTTCCATCCTGCCCTGGCGCCCTATAAATGCGCTGTGCTGCCCCTGCAAAAGAACAAGCTGGGCGGCTTGGCTACCGAAATCTATGAAAGCCTGACCAAACATTTTATGGTGGACTATGACGAGACCGGCTCCATCGGCAAGCGGTATCGCCGTCAGGATGAAATTGGCACGCCGTTCTGCATTTGCGTGGATTTTGAAACCGAAGAAACGCAGTCTGTTACCGTGCGTGACCGCGACACCATGACCCAGGAACGGGTAAAGCTGGATGAGCTTCCAGCTTACATCGAAAGCCGGCTGTCCTTCTAAAATGCAATCAAACAAGCGCTTCCGCATCAATAGCGGAAGCGCTTCAGACTGTGGCTTGAACGAAGTGAAAGCCAGCGTCATTTAGGCGCTGGCTTTTGTCGTGGCCTTCTAGGCCGCGCGTCATGACCACCCCTCTTAAGGGTGGTCATGACTGTCGAAAACCTGGGGGTATCGGAAGGCCGCGGCTCTTCGATGTTCATTCCGAACCCGGCGGCGTGTGCGTCTGGTTCGGCGATCTTGCGCAGCAAGGCTTTTCTTAAGCGTTTTGCCACCGGCAAGCCGCAGGCGAGCAGGCAAAGCATGTCAGAAAAGCTCGCCCACGGCGGGCTTTTTCGGCGGCCCGAGCGCTTCCGCATTAACGGTGGAAGCGCTTTTGCTATTGCCAACCGGGAACGAAGGGTCTGCTGTGCCGTCAGAAGCAACGGTAAAGTACCGGAAAGGTTTGCAAACAGGCGGCAGGATTACTTACAAATCGTTCAGGGTTTGCAGAACGACGGGCGCGTTTTTTCGCGGCACGGGCTGCGATTGCTCACAGAATTGCAGCCATAGCCAATGGCTCAGCGTATTGGGAACAGCGCTCTTTGAGGAGAGGAGAAACGGCGCTTGAAAGGGATGGAGAATTGGAAGGCGTTGGGAATCGCATGAACGTAGTTTTAGTGATTTCAAACAGCTTGGAATGAATCCATTTGATTTTTCTTCGCTACGTTGACGACAGGCGGCCCGGTCGGCTTGGTCAATGACTGGAATTAAGCGCCTGTACAGATAACCCGCCCCGGCAAAAAATCGCCGGGCGCCAATTCCGGGTTCAAAAGCAATAGCTGGCCAATGCTGAGCCCAAGGGTACGCGGCAGGGTATAAAGCGTTTCTCCCTGTTTCATTACATAGCTTACGCCGGTGCACAGAATTCGGCTGCCCTGAGGCGGCGCGCAGTAGCGTGTGCCGGCCGTTAATGCACCCGGAACCAGCTGCGGATTGGCGCTCTGCATGGCCTGATACGAAACGTCGTGCTTGAGAAGCAAATCGGTAAAGGTTTGGTTTCTTTCCACCACACCGGCCGTATACCCTGTGGGGCAGCGTCTGGTCACTGTCACCGGGGGCAATACCGTTATGGGCGGCTGCTCCTCCGGCAGGCTGGGAGTGGGCAGTCCGTCTGGGCCGATATCAGGCTGCGCGGGTTGTGAGATGAGAGGTTCGTTGACTATATCATTGATTTCCGTCATGGATAACGCTCCTTTCCAACCCAATCATGGGGACATAGCCATTTTATGCAGGGTGGGGGGGGGAAAACGGTGAAAAAGCCGGTCTCCTTTCACTAGGGCACCACCGCACCATTCGGCGGCGCGGCGGATGAAGTCTTTTCCGCCGTCTGCGGCATGCAAATTTTTCGATTTACCGCCAGTAAACCTTTGCATTTGACGAAAAATCCATTCGCCGGCCGACCACCTCATTTGTGCGGTGTTGCCCTGGAATGGACGCTTGTTGAATAAGGGAAAAAGCGTGACCGAAGTAGAGTGGCACCGGCATTTTGGGGGAAACTGTCGTTAAGGTCCATGACCATTGAAGGCACGGATTTACGCTATCGAAGGAGAAAAAAGCGCCGAAGCAGGATTCAGGAAGGGATATAAAAACAGCAGCGCGGGAGAATGACGCTGCTGCGATGGGTTTACCCTTCCATTTCAGGCAGGGTGTACCCAATGGTAATGAGAATAGGCTGATTGAAATCGCCGAATTTTTCACCAAACAGGCTGACGCCTCCCTGAAATTCGGCATCCGATTTAATGCCAAGCCTGAGGGAAACATAGGGTTCTTCGTTCAGGCCAAGCTGTTCCACCGTAACGCTGCTAGCCGGAGCGCCATCCAGATAGGAACCCTTCTGGTCGATGTGCCATGTTTTCAGCATGCCGAACTGAGTGGCTGTATCCGGCCACCAGCTGGGGCAGAATTGCCCGCGCCGCCCGCCAAAATCTCCCGGACTGCGCCAGGTGCTGATTTCCCGACCGTTAATCCACAGGGTGATATCGCTGGGCCAGTCGTTGCGGTAATAAGGAGCCTCGGAGCACAGTTCCATGGAACAGCTGATGAACCGCAGCGTCATTTCCGGCGAAAGCATCAGGGGAAAGCGATACTCCAGATAGCCGCTCCGAAACCATAGGTGCTGTGCCGAAGTGTGGTCTGGCAGGTAGAAGGAGCGGGGGTCGTCTTCCACGCCGATGTAGCAGTTTTCTCCTACAATTCCACAGGTGCGCTCCACATGACAATCGGAATAGCTGCCAATGGGCAGCGGAATCACCAATTCGTTGGCGGCGGAAGGCGTTCGAGCCGGCTTATACAGGGTGATGTTTACATTGTCCACACACCGTGAGCATAGCTTGGTAACGCCGCGGGGACCGTTGCGCAGCTCGGTGGTAATAAGTCCCGCTTCTTCCAAAATGCGCACATTAAGCGCAATGGTGGAAAGAGGCTGATCCATGGCTCGAGCCAGCTCGTTTACCCGCATGCTTTGACCGATGAGCTGCTGCAAAATGCCCACTCGCAGGTCGGTTGAAAGCGCATGGCAAACCTGGCTCAACCGGTGTGGCTGATGTATGGAAAGCTCCAATTGCTTGGTGATATGGGGATTTGTCACGGTGAGCCTCCTGCTTATCGCATCAGGTCGTGGATGGCTTTCATCCTTTCCGGGTTGACCTTGAAACGGCGCTGGGCATCCATCAGGCCGTTTTGCTCCTGCTGCACATCGGTCAGCTGGGTATAGCAAAAGCCGCAAAACAAGCCGCTGTTCACAATCGCCTTCATCAGGTCTTCATAATCGGCCAGGAACTCCTCTTCGTTTTCAGCGTTTTCATAGCCCCAGCCATTTCCCTGCCCTAACGACAGGCCGCCGTATTCCGACAGCACAATGGGCTGGCCCAGGTAGCGGTAACCGCTGGCAAAAGCCTGATGGTGCTCCAGCAGCCCGGAGGCGCTCAGCGTGTCCAAATCAGCCAGGGTTTGGATGAAGCGCTTGCGCATGTCCGCTTTTCCCGGGCCGCCGTGCTGATAGCTGTGCAGAGCGCAGATATCGGTTTCAGTCATTTCCCAACCGTCGTTGGATACAACGGGCCGGGTACCATCCAGCGCATGGGCCAGGGAATACAGCGCGGTAGCATAGCGCTGCTGACGCTTGTCGCTGCGAATGGCGGGCACGCCCCAGCTTTCATTCAGCACATCCCAGCAAACGATACAGGGATGATTGTAATCCCGCTTTAGCAGCACGGACCATTCTGCCAAATGACGGCTGGCCGATACCTCGTCATAGCGGTAAAAGCTGGCGGTAGAACCCCATACCAGATAGCCCAGCTTATCCGCCTGATACAGAAAACGAGGGTCCTCTGCCTTTTCATGCTTGCGGCAGCCGTTGAAGCCCAGGGCCTTGGCTCCCAGAATATCGGTGGCAAAGGCGTCTACGTTGGGCGGAGTCATCTGCCCGTCGGGCCAATATCCCTGGTCCAGCACCAGCTTTTGCGCATAGGGATGGTTGTTTAGGTACAGCTTACCGCCTACACAGCTGATTTTGCGCATGCCAAAGTAGGATTCCACCCAATCGCACCGGTTGCCGCCTGAGCAAATCTCCACGGTCAGGTCGAACAGGGTGGGAGTTTCCGGCGACCAGCACAGGCCGTTGGTAAAGTGGGTGCCGTTTTCTACCTTGCCATGGAATACATCCAGGCTCAACCGGGAGCGCTGTTCCGTAAGGGTCAGGCTGGCTTCAGCCACGGCTTGGCCCTGCAGGCTTATGTGGAAGTTAGCCTGGCAGGGGAATTGGCAGGCGTCCTCCATTTCCAGATCCATGGTGATAACGCCGGCGTCCACGTCCGGCGTCAGGCGCAGAGCGTGAACGCCGTTTTCAGGCACACATTCCATCCACACCGTTTGCCAAATGCCGGTGGAAGGCCGATAGAAAATCCATTCGCCCTCGCCCTGCCAGCTTTGCTTGCCGCGAGGCAGCCGCTGATCCTCCCGACGATCCCAGACTTCTACGCGGAGCAGCTGATCCTCGCCGGGATTCAGCAGGCCTTGAATATCGCAGGAGAAAGGCGTTTGTCCGCCTTCGTGGCTGGCCGCCAGCTGGCCGTTGACAAACACGCGGGCAAAGTAATCCACCGCCCCAAAGTGAAGGCGCACCTGATGGGCGCGCCATTCCTTTGGCACCTGGAAAGTTCGTTGATAGGTAATGCGGTCGTCCGGCAGCATTTTGCCAATGCCGCTGGCTTTGCATTGGTATACATAGGGCACAAGAATGGTTCCGGTTTCACCGTCCGGCAAGACATACTCCCAAGGACCGTCCAGATTCACATAAGGCTGCCTGCGCAGCTGCGGGCGGGGATAAGCGGATACGTTCATCGGATTTGTCTCCTCCCGTTAATTCAACGGCAGCACATTCTCTTTCCGAATGGTCAGGCACACGTCCTGGCCTTCCACAGGCAGATTGACGCTGTCATACAGCCGGTCCACGTTCAGCTTCACGCCGTTTACGTCCACGGTATAACGAATGATGTTGCCATGAGGAATGTGGCTGACCACTTTGCCGCTGAGATGATAGGATTGGTCGTCGTCGGCGGGCTTATCGCTCAGCAGGATAATTTCAGGGCGAATGGCCACCAGGGCGGGTTCCGCATCGTTAAACAGGCGCTTGTGCTGCTCCTGGTCCAGAATGTTGTAGTTGCCGATGAAGGAAGCGGCAAAGTGAGTTTTGGGCTGGGTGTACAGGTCCATGGCCTTGTCCGCCTGCTCAATAACGCCCATGTTAAACAGGAAAATGCGATCGGACATTACAATGGCTTCATCCTGGTCATGGGTCACAAACAGGGTGGTAATCTTCAGTTCGCGCTGGATGCGGCGAATTTCAATTTGCAGATTGCGGCGCAGCAGGGCGTCGATGGCGCTGAGGGGTTCGTCCAGCAGCAACACTTTAGGCTCCATGACGATGGCGCGGGCCAGGGCGACGCGCTGCTGCTGGCCGCCGGAAAGCTGACGGGGATACTGCTTGATTTTTCCGGCCAGACCCACAATGTCCAGCACCTGCTTCACTTTTTCGGAAATTTGCGCCTTGTTCATGTGCATAACCTTCAGGCCGAAGGCCACGTTTTGCTCCACCGTCATGTTGGGGAACAGGCTGTACTGCTGGAACACCATACCGATTTGGCGCTTCTGGGGAGGCAGATTGGTAATATCGTTGCCGCCCAGCAAGATTTTGCCGGAGCTGGTTTCTTCCAAACCGGCCAGGCAGCGCAGCAAAGTCGATTTGCCGCAGCCGGAGGGGCCCAGGAAGGTAACCAGTTCGCCTTCCTCTACGCCCAGGGAAATATCCTTCAAAACATGATTGGAACCGAAGAATTTATTAACCTTTTGAAATTCAATGTAAGACATGACTCAACCGTCCCTTCCTCATTCCTCAGTGATTTGGTTTTTCTGGTTCTTGCTGCGGTTTTCCAGGGTAAAGGACAAAATGGAAATGATCAGCACGATGGCAAAGAGAATCAGAACGATGACGCTGATGCGCTGCTGCGCCAAGTGCCGGGAGTTGTAGAGAAGCTGTTGGGCCGTCATGTACTTGCTGCCCGCCAAAATCTTTACAATGGCAAAGTCGGAGAACAACGTGGACATGCTCAGCAGCGCGGATACCAGGATGCCGCTGATCATATTGGGCACAACCACCTTAAAGAAAGCGGCAAACTTGCTGGCGCCCAGGATTTCGGCGGCTTCGACCAGATTGTGCACGTTGATGGCGTCCAGGTTGTTGCGGATGCCCTGGTACACATAGGGGAGGATGGACACGCAGTACACCAGGGTGAGCATCAGGATGCGGTTGGACAAGATGGTATCGGAACCCACATACATGGACAGAACGGCAATGGCCAGCAGTACGCCCTTGAGAGTGTGTGGCAGCATACAAATGGCCTGCACTACCTTGTCTACCCAGGGGAAATACAAAACGGACGTATACATGGCCAAAATCACCACAAAGCCGGAGATGAATACCGGAATGATGCTGATGAGCAGGCCGCGACCCACTGAGGGCCAGAAGTTATCCATGGTGAGGATGGAGTCGTAGTATTCCGTGGTCCAGCCGTTGGGAATAATGCCGGTCCAGGAGGTGGAAAAGGAGTCTACGCAGGTAATCAGAATGGGCAGCATCAAAAAGGCGCTGACCAGGATCAAATAAACGTATGCGCCAACGGGACGCTTTTTCATTTGGTTTCGCCTCCCTTATAGGTCCATTTGATCAGCAGGTTGCAAAGCAGAATGACAATCAGCATAATGGCAATCATCACCAAAGACAGCGCGGAGCCCATTTCCTCCTGAGGCAGCGCATCGCCGGTAAACATGGTGGTGATTTTGATGGGAAGCAGGGGGAAGTTGTTGGTAACCAGCACGTATACCGTGGCATAGGCAGTCAGGGCGTTGGCAAACAGCATGCCGAAGGTGCCCAGAATACCGGGAATCAGGTTGGGCACGCCAACCTCAAACCAGAAACGCCACTCGCTGGCGCGCATCAGCGTGGCGGCTTCCTTCCATTCCTTGCGAATGGCTTGAAAGGAGGGAACCAGCAGCATAGTGCCCAGGGGAATCTGGAAGTACACGAAAATCAGCATCAGGCCGTCATAGGAATACAGGTTGAAGCCGTCCAGCCAGTTAAGACCCAGTGCGTGCAGAATGGCCTTGAAAACGCCGGTGTTGCCCAGCACCAAAATGAAGGCAAAGGCCAACGGCAGGCCCGCAAAGTTGGAAGTCATGGACAGGATGGCCATCACGGTGCTGTGCATTTTGGTTTTCACCTTGGTCAGGCACAGGGCCGTCAAAAAGGAAATGAGCAGACCAATAAAGGTGGAAATAAAGGACAGCTTCAGGCTGTTGGTAATACACTTGATATAAATGGTTTTGGTAAAGATTTTTTGAAAGTTTTCCAAGCTGAACCCGCCGACCTCCGGCGCGATGAAGCCCTTGGTGATGATGCTGAGCATGGGAATGATCATGTACATGAACGCCAGCACCAGGAATGGCAGCACCGGAATCATGGGAACGCCCTTTTTCAGAACAAATTTTTTCACAACGAGGGCCTCCTTATCTGGTCACTTAGGTGCATGGACTCGCTGAGAGGCAGTCCCAGAAGGGAACACATCAGCGGCGCAACATCCAGCGTGGTCAGGGGCTCTTGCTTGGAGAAGTCGCCGCCGGCCACCTTGGGGGACAGAATGTACAGGGCGGTTTCCCGCTGTATGGGTTCGTTGCCCTCGTGCAGGCCCAAAAGGTCCATGCCGTGGTCGCCCACCACCACCACCTGATAGCCGTCCTTTTGCCAGCCTTCCCACAATTGGGCAATCTGGTCGCAGCAACGGGCTGCTTCCATGGCGTATTCCCTGGAGCCTGCGCCGTGCTTGTGGCCCATGTCGTCCACGCCCATGGGGTGAATCATCAAAAAGTCTGGCTGATAAGCCCGGCGCAAGTATTCGCCGTCGGCAAACAGGTGGGTGTCGGGGTATTCATCCTCGCTATAGAAAATGCCGTGCATGATATCGCCGGAGCCATCCAGGCAAAAACGGTCCCGAGCCAGGTCAAAGGGCAGGGGGCGATCGCCGTACAATTCCAGCAGCCAGTCATAGCCTGCGCAGGCATTGACCATGCCGGCCTTGCGGGTCATGGAAAACAGGTTTTCAAAACGGCTGCGGCGGCAAGTGCCGTTGGAGGTAACGCCGTGCTGCCAAACGGGCGCGCCGGTCAGCAGCGTTTCATACATGGGTCTGGAAATGGCAGGAAGCTGCCCGATCAGGCGATACTTTGCGCCCTGTCCGGCTTCCGCCATGTGCTCCAGAAACCCAAAATGCCTGGTGGCCGTATCCAGCCCCAAAGCATCTACCAAAATAAAAATCAGCTTGTGCATCAGCAATGACCCCTTCGCTTGGAAAATTGAGATATCGTGCGCGGCGAAAAAAGGAAAAAAACAAGGGAGCCGGCGGCAGGCCGGCTCCCTGAAAACCGCCAATGGAATACAAGTCTGGGCGGCAGACGATAACCGCTTGCCGCCCAGGCCGTTTGTTACGTACGAATTAGTACATCAGGGGAACAACTTCTTCTTCCCACAGAGTAGCAATCTTCTGGCAAGCTTCGGCGAACAGCTGCACATCGTCCACGGGAATGGCGTTGGCGTACAGTTCGTCGGGCAGCATCTTGGCCACAACATCCTCGGGCAGCTCAACGCTGCGGATGGGGCGGGCGTAGCCGCGGGCACGGTCGATCTGGCCTTCATCGCTCAGCAGGTACTCCAGAGCCAGAGCGGTGGCATAGGGATGGGGAGCGTTGGCGTTGAAGATCTGGCCGTAGCCGGAGGTGATGGCGCCGTCCTGAGGCACGGTTACAACGATTTCATAGCCGGCGTCAGAAGCGTTGATGCGATCGCGCAGAGCCAAGGTGGAATAGTCGTACAGAGAAGCGCAAACGATCATTTCGCCGTTTTCCATACGGGCGGAAGTGGTGTCGCCAGGATCCAGACGGCCTTCCTCAGCCAGCTTCTTGAAGTACTCGATACCGGGTTCCACGTTGTTCATGTCGCCGCCCATGGCGTAAGCCGCGCACAGCACAGCCACCTGGCTGGCAGCACCGGCCGCCACGTTGCCAACGCTCACGCGCAGGCCGCTGTCCATCAGCTCTTTCCAGCTGGTGGGCACAACGCCGTTGGCCAAAGTCTTGTTCACGCAGAAGGTGATGGTGCCGGTGTAGGAGATGTACCAGCGGCCTTCCGGATCCTTGGCCCAGTCGGGGATAGAGTCCCAGGTGGACACTTTGTAGCCCTGCAGCAAGCCCTGCTCCACGGCCTGGTTGGTGAAGGCATGGCCCACGTCGCCCATATCCTTGGTGCCGTCTTCGCCTTCAGTGCGCATGATGGCCAGTTCTTCGGCGGAGGTCATGTCGGTGTCGTAATGGGTGATGCCGTACTTTTCAGTGTAGTTGGCCCAGCTGCCGCCCCAGTTTGCCCAGTCATCAGGCATACCGACGGTTTCCAGATGGCCTTCTTCCTTGGCCTTGGCGATGATTTCGTCCAGGGTCAGGGCGGAGAAGTCGATGGCGTCAGCCAGAGCGAAGCTGCTCATGGACAGCGCCAGTACCAGAGAAAGAACCAGAGCAATGATTTTTTTCATGAGGGGGTACTCCTTTCACAATCCAATCCTGTTCATACAGTTCTCCCTACCGGGGCGAAGAATATAAACAGAATTTATGTAGCCTTACTATAAAGAAAGATGCCGCAAAAGTCAATACATGCAGATAATCTGGCTATAATCGCCTTAATGGTGCCGATAAATTGTTAACAACTACAGAAAAATTAGAAAAGCGTGGCAATTTGAATGGCTAAAAACCATTTAGCGGCCTGCCGTCTTACTTCCCGCAAACGTCGAAAATGGGCTGTTGACAATACAGAGGCGTTTCTTTCAAAAAATCTGTAGAGGGGGCCAAGAAAAGGGCGGCCGTTCGGCTGGCGAGCCGGCAAGGCTGCGCTAAAGGGCGCATTTCTCGGGTGTTAAAAAAGGGGCGGACAGGAGGCAGAGCGGTTGCTCCATTGTCGGGAGGACAAATGGTGGTTGCCTTTCCTGGATTCGCGCTCGCCTGCGGATGACCAACCGCCTATAGCGATTGTGCCCACTGGGCAGATGCTTCCCTCTGCATGTGCCAGGGCTTTAGGGCTCCCTATCGCTGTTTTTTCCCTGAGCCAGGTTGCGATGCTTACTCACGGGCGCGGGTTTTCCTACCGGGATTTTTTGCCGGAAACTATCGGTAGTATTCTCGGCCATACTGCATCGATATGGATCAGTTAGAGAGACTACTGGCCCTCTGGCGCCCCTCAAAGGAGGATGACAGAAAATACAATACAGGCGCGGAATGACACTTACAGGCTCCAGGTAAAGTGCGTTTGGAATCATTCTTTGACAAGACTACATTGATGCAATTTGAAATCGTTTCTGCCCTTATTCGAACGCTTTTTACCTTTTCCCAAAGGGAATGATTCAAAGCTCTGCCGCCGACCCAAGCGGCAGAAGTTTTGAAACCTGTGGAAGCAGAAGCAGGCTCAACAGGGTTTACCGGCGGTTTTCCGCAAAGCAGCCGGCGAGCGCTTCCATGAAACAAGCCGTGTAAAACGCCCGGGCCTGCTTCGCCTCTACCGATAAGGGAGCCATCATGTCAAAAGCGTGATAACAGCCCTGAAACACCCGGAAACGCACTGGCACGCCTGCATTTTGCAGGGCTTTCACATATAGGGCGGTTTCGTCGCAGAAAGGATCCACCGAGCCGACAAAGGTACAGGTGGGCGGAAGACTTTCGTAGTTGGTTGCCCGGGAAGGCGCGGCGTAGGCGGGTACGTGCTCTGAGCCGTAGAGCGGTCCCAGATAAGCACGCCAGGCTCGTTCGTTGAATTCACTGTTCCACACGGGCATGCGGTTGTTTCGGGAAGATGGAGTAATCATGCGGTCGTCCAGCATGGGGTAAAAGGGCATTTGGTAGGCTACGGCCACCTCGCCCCGGTCGCGAGCATAGAGAGTGACCGCCGCCGTAAGGCCGCCGCCGGCGCTGTCGCCGCCTACAAACAGCTGGTTAGCGCGAGCTCCCAGGCTTTCAGCGTTTTGCTTTAGCCACAGCAGCGCGCTGTAGCAGTCGTTAAGCGCTGCGGGGAAAGGCGCTTCATAGGACAGGCGGTAATCCGGCGCTACCACCGTGCAGTTGCCAAGGGTGCAAAATGTGTCGATGTAGGCATAATCCTGCTCCGGCGCGCCGGTGCCATAGCCGCCGCCGTGAATCCACAAAATACCGGGGCCGTCAGGACGGCTTTCCCGAGGGCGAATCACCAATATGCGCATTTTTCCGCCATCCATGCGGGGAATCATCTTTTCCCGGCAGAGGGTATGCCGGCCAAGCCATTTGCCGGGCAGCAGCGCGCGACATAAATCAACTGTGGGCTTGTTGGGCGCGGGATCAAAGGGGGGCAGCAGGAATTTTTCAATCAGCCCAATACGGCGCATATCGGGGGCAATGTGCTGGATGTCCTCTCTTTTGATGCGGTTCGTCATGTGGATGATCGGCCTTTCTTTCCTTCAGCGCAACGCGCCGGTCGTTGAGGTTCTTATTGATTATAGCATAAGAAAAAGCCGGTGGAAAGAGATGCCTTTCAGGCTGAGCGTTAACGCAGCATGCTTCGCCAGGCTCGGCCGTCGGTTTGGGGCATGTCTATCCCCATAAAAGCGGCGATGGTAACGGGCTCGTCTGCCAGCCGAAAGCCCTCCGTTATGCGCGTGGAAGGATTGGCAGCCTTCCCGCTGATCAGGAAAAAAGGCTTTTCGCCCTGGCGCGGGTCGTGACCGTGATTGGCCCGATAGGGCAGAGGGCCGTCTGCGGCGGTGCGCAGCAGGGGGCCGTTTCCTGCGTCGTTATGGAAAAGGGTTCCCGGCGTGCCGAGCAGCGCGGCGGAAAACGTACCGGAGGTTTGAAAAAGCCGGGAACATTCGGCGGCGGAGAGAATACCGGCAATTCCAAGCGCATCACTGTGCTGATGCAAAAGCGCCGTGGCTCGATGCAGGTCGTCCTCATTTTGGGCATACAGCAAGGCGCTGAGACAGGCGGATTGCACCTGGGCCTGCCAGCGCTTTACATGGCTGGCGTCTGTCATTTCCAGCAGCCCTTCCGATGCAAGCAGCCGGTTGGGATAGGAAATTCGTTCCACCGGTTGCTGGCCGTGATCGGAGCAAAGCACGATGGCGGTTTCTTTCATTAAATTTACGGCAGCCAGCGCGTCAATCAGCCGCCCCAGCAGTTGATCCGTGTGGGCGATGGCTTCCTCTACGCCCGGACTGTTCAACCCGCAATAGTGCTTGGCGTTGTCGATGGAGCACATGTGTATATACAGCAGCTCCGGCTGCTTGCGTAAAATCACTTCTACGGCGCATTGACAAACAAAATCGTCGAACATGGGCTGCTGAAATCCGTGGGGAATATGCCCAACCACAGGCCAGATATCGCGAATGAAGCGTTCCGTGCCCGCTTGACAAAAAGGCTCTAGAAATGGCGAGGCGGGCGTTTCACCCCAAATTTCCGGCACCAGCGTATCAATAGGGCCTTTTCCCATACAGGGCCACATTACACAGCCGGTGGTGACGCCGGCTTTTCGAGCTGCATCAAAAATGGTGGGCCGGCCAATTTGACGGGTATAAAAATACCAGGGCCTTTGAAAGGTATCCGGCAGAAACCGTTCATTGTTCCACACACCCGTGTGATCGGGCGTGCAGCCGGTAACCATGGACACATGACAGGGATAGGTGAGGGAAGGGAACACTGAAAGCACCTGGGTGGCCAGGGCGCAGTGCTCAAGCAGGCGAGCAAAATGAGGATACCGCTGCGCCTTGCGCAAATCTTCGCCGGTCATGGCGTCTAGCGATAGAACCAGTGCGCGGGGCATGAAGAATCAGCCTCCTTCAGCAATACGATGCGAGCATTATACTCATTGCCGGTCCGCCTGTCAACGCACCCGCCGGTTTGCAAAATGAATACGAAAAATGAACAGGAATGACATGGACAACCGTGAAAAGCTGTGATAAAATGATATACAGAATACAGTATATTGAATATTCGATGGAAGGAGGAGTGCCTGTGCAAACCATGAATAAGCAGCAGTTTGTGTGCAAACGGATTGCCATCGAGCTGCTCATGATGTACATGGAAGGCCATAACCGGCTGCGCGCCGTAAAGCAATATGCGGAAGAGTACGGCGTGGGCACCGGCACCGTGCAAAGCGCTTTTCAAACTCTGAAGGATATGGGCGCGGTGGAGCTTACCGCCTGCGGAGCCAACGGCACCTATATGACAAGCGCCAACCAGCGCAAACTGTTTGAAGCCTGCGGCTATGGAGACCTCATTTGTCTGATGCCGCTGGACGCCAATTTGCCCATGCGCAGCCTGGCCACCGGCATTTACGAATCTGTTTCGGCTCGCGGGCTTCCTATTCATATGGTGTTTGCCCGCGGCTCACGCAACCGCGTTATTATGTTGGATTGGGGAAAAGCCGACTTTGCCGTGATGAGCCGGCTGGCTTATGAAGAAGCCGTCAGCGCCGGTGAAAAAGGCGTGGAACTGGTGGATACAGTGGGCAATTACCCGGGCTTGCTTGGGGTATTTACCCGCCGGAATATACCTTTTGACCCTGCGCAAACCCCGGTGTCCTTCGACCGCTATTCCTACGACCAGGTGGCGGTGCATACGGCCCTCCGGCTTCAGCCCTCCGGCTGCCTGGACTGCCTGGATGTGCAATTGCCGGACATGGTGCGCCGGGGCGAAATTGAAGCGGCGCTGGGCCGCTGCGTTGTCCCGGAGCCGGAGCTGTGTTTCCACCCGCTGCCGCAGCTTTCGGCTCAGCAGCAGGAAAAGCTGCGGCAGGCCGTGCTGGTAACCCGCGCGGGCGAGGAATCGCTGCGCAGACTGCTGCGCTGCATCGCCAATTATCCGCAGGTGGCGGCTGTTCAGGAAGAAGTGATTGCAGGAAAGCGCATGGTGAAATACTGACGATGAGAAAGTATATCGGTACGCTGGAAGACTTTGTGCAAAAGCCCGAGCTGGAGCGGGACGAAACCTTCTGGGCGGATTATCAGGTTTTGGGCCCCATGTTTTCCGCACTGCGCATGTTCATGACCATGGAAGATGTACTCACCGTGATTGTGGGCGCCAAGGGCTGCGCTTATCATTTGAATTTCACCATCGTCGCCTGGGGAGAAAATGATTTTGACTTGGGTAAAAGGCCCTTGCCTGTGCTGGAGTTTTCCCAAACCCAGATTGTAACAGGTCGGTTCGATTTGGAACTGGCCTGGCTGGAAAGGTTGAAGAAGCTGGCTTTTCGGCGAAGCGCAAAGCGAATTATGCTGTTTCCCACAGACGCCATGTGTATCTGCGGCGCGGATATGGACGGTCTGGCCGCGGAAATCGCCCGGTATACCGGCGTGGAAACCACGGCTCTGTCTGTGTCGGCCATGTCGGGTACTAATCAGTGGGCCGGCTACAAGGCGGCGCTGGAGGCGCTGTACCGGCCCCTTCTGAACCGGCCGCTGGCGACGGAAAAATCCGTGAATCTGGTGGGGTGGATGTGGCCTTCCCGCCGCCGTCATCAGGAAATCGGCTGCTGCATTTCCATGCTTCAGGAACTGGGGATTCCCGTCAACAGCGTGATTTCCGGCGGAAGCACCCTGGCCGATATTGAGAAAAGCCTGTCTGCTTCGGCCAATGCGGTGGTCTGTTCCTCTGTGATGGGGGAAATGCTGGATTTGCTGGATAAGCGGGGAATCCGCTTGGCGGGCAACCGTGCGCCTTACGGCTTTAGCGGCACCCGCGAGTGGCTGGAAAACATTGCGCAGGCGCTGGATATGGATATCCAGTCCGGGCTGGCGGCGTTGGAAAACCGTTACCGGCCGCAGTTTTTGATAAACAAAAAGCGCCTGAAGGGCAAGAAAGTGTTTGTCAGCGGCGGTCCCGGACGGGTGATTGGGCTTTTGCACGCTCTGAACGATTATGAAATGGACATCCAGGTGGCCTGTATGTTCTGGCCGCATGCCTGGAGCCGCGATGATGTGCGGCACTTGCTTCAGGAACACGGGCTGAAGGTGAACACCTTCATTCTTTCGCCCGGCCTGGATGATTTGGAATGGGCCGCTACCCATTTTGACTTTGATGTGTGGATGGGAGGCTATCAGGAGCAGCACACCTGCGCCCGACACGGCATTCCGTTTGTGCCCATTACGGTGTATACGGTCACGCACGTGGGCTTTGAGGGGGCCGTGAACCTGGGCAACAAAATGCTCATGGCCATGGACGGTCATTCCTTTGTGGACAATTGCT
This sequence comes from uncultured Clostridia bacterium, assembly GCA_934621485.1. Classification (GTDB taxonomy): domain Bacteria; phylum Bacillota; class Clostridia; order Christensenellales; family Aristaeellaceae; genus Limiplasma. The sequence continues at coordinate 33,331 of CAKTUS010000009.1, read as the reverse complement.
TTACCGCCAACGAAATTGAGGGATATGTATGCAAGGGGCACGGTTGAATAACGAAGTCCGGCAAAAGCCGCTGGAGCCGATGACGGGCTGCGGGCTCATGGGAGCGCTTAAATGCGTGGCCGGGATGCCCGGCGTGCTGCCCATGATTCACGGCCCGGTGAGCTGTTCCTCCGGCCACCGGCTGGCAATGCTGTACGCCGGGGTAGAGCCGCTGCTGCCTACAACCTGCGTGGAGCAGAGTCAGGTGGTGCTGGGCTGTGCGGACCGGCTGGCGGACGCCATGAACAAGGCGTTTGAAAAGTATCATCCGGAGATGCTGGTGGTGCTGCTCAGCTGCGCTACGGCCATGACCGGTGAAAACTATGATGCGGTTGCCGAAGCCTATTGCCGCCGCACGAAAAAAAAAGCCCTCGTTTTGGACGGCAGCGCTCTGGCCGGGGATGAGGTAGATATATGTCCCAAGGTGTACAAAGCGCTTTGCGGCGCGCTGCACCTGACGGAAGGCGAGGGAAAGACGATTGCGCTGGACGGCCTGGCTAAGACGGACTATGGCTTTGAAACCCAGCTTCCGCTGCTGAAACGTCTGGTTACCGATTCGCTGAATCTGCAATGGACCAACGGCTTGTTTGCCGGCAGCGACGTGTTTTCGGAAAACAGTGTGTACCAGCAGGCGCGCAAGCTTCCCGTCAGCCTTTTGTGGAATCGGGAAGGGCTTGATTCCGCTGCGCCCATCGGCGTGCGGGGAAGCCAACGCTTTTTAACCTGGCTGTCCGTGCAAACCGGCGCGGCCTGGACGGACGAGGCAGCCCAGGAAAAGGCCCGCTGGGAGGCGGAACTGGCGCCTGCGGCTGAAAAGCTGCGTTCTCTTGCCTACCCGGTAGCCATTGAAGGCGCCGGCTGGTACGCATACGCACTGGCCGACTATTTGAAAAACGACCTGGGCTGCCGGGTGCTGCTCAGCGTGGACCGGGCTGCCGGGAGCATCCCCTGGGAAAGCGTTTGCGACGTCTTTTTTGAGGATACGGGCCGGTTTGAACTGGTGGAACAAATGGAAACGTTTGGCGCAAGGCTGGTATTTGGCTCCAGCAATGTGCAAATGGATGACGCCTGGGGCTATCTTCCGTTCTATCAGCCGGTGTGGCGCGTGGTGGAGCCTGTGCCGCTGCTGGGTTATCAGGCGGCGGCTGCGCTGGCGCAAAGGTTGCTCAAGGAGGCGCGGGCATGAAGCGTTTACGCATTGCCGTTTACGGAAAAGGCGGCATTGGGAAAACCACTGTTTCGGTGAATTTGGCGCTGGCTTTGGCGCAAAGCAGCCGAAAGGTGCTGCTGGTGGGCTGCGACCCCAAACGGGATACCGCCCGTTTGCTGCTTCGCCACAGCCTGCCCACCATTGTGGAGCGCTACGAAGCCATTACCTCGGGCAGAGCCTCCATGGAGGAGGTGTGCGTAACCGCCCGCGAAAACCTGGTTTGCTGTGAGGCGGGCGGCCCCAGACCTGGCATGGGCTGCGCGGGGCGCGGCGTGCTGATTGCGCTGGACTTGCTGCATCAGCAAGGCTATCTGGAACAGGCGGACGTGGTGCTTTACGACGTGCTGGGCGATGTGGTGTGCGGCGGCTTTGCAACGCCGGTTACTCACGGGTTTACGGACCGCATTTATGTGGTCACGTCCGGCGAACAGGCGTCTTTGTTGGCCGCCAATAACATTCTTTACGGCATGACCGCCGTGGGCGGCCAGATAGGCGGCCTGATTTACAACGCCAGAGGATTTGAAGGCGAGGAGACGTACGTGGAGCGCTTTGCGCAAAGCGTGAAGGTTCCCGTTGTGGGCCGGATCCCCTATTCGGAACGCATCAAGCTGGCGGAGCTGGAACGGAAAGCCGTTTTGGAAACCCGTCAGGCCGCGCCGGAAAAAGCGGCGATTGCCAGCCTGGCTCACACTGTGCTTGAGCAAACTGAGGCGGTACAGGCACAGGCCATGGACGCCGAAAAGCTGTTTGACATGATTGCGGAGATTGGGAGGAAACCACATGACGCCTGAAAACACGCTGCTGAAAATGGAGCATCTTACCACCTCGTTTTCCGGCGAGAATGGCTGGCTCAATGCGGTAGAGGATGTAAACCTGACGGTGAACCGGCGGGAAATTGTGGCCGTTGTGGGTGAATCCGGCTCCGGCAAAACCGTTACCTGCCTGTCCATTATTCACCTGGTGGCGGGAAAAAACCTGTTCCGTTCCACCGGGAGCATCCTTTTTGACGGGCAGCAGTTGATTGGCATGGGGGAAGCTGCCATGGGCCGGCTGCGGGGCAAAGACATCGGCATGGTGTTTCAGGAACCTATGACCTCCCTGAACCCGGTGATGACCATCGGCAGGCAGATTGACGAAACCCTCCGCACACATACCCGTCTCAGCCGCACCCAGCGCCGGGCCCGGATTCTTGAGCTGCTGCAGATGGTGGGCATCCCCGAACCGGTTAAGCGCATGAAGTGTTATCCCTTTGAGCTTTCCGGCGGTATGAAGCAGCGTGTGATGATTGCCATGGCTCTGTGCTGCAATCCCAAGCTGCTCATTGCCGACGAGCCCACCACCGCGCTGGATGTGACCATTCAGGCGCAGATTTTGCTGCTGCTGAAGGAATTGCGCCAGAAGCTGGATATGTCCATCATTTTGGTCAGTCACGATTTAGGCGTGGTGGCCAACTTTGCCGACCGGGTGGTGGTGATGTATGCCGGGAAGGTGGTAGAGGAAGGCCCCACCCGCCAGGTGATTGCCCATCCGACGCATCCGTATACCCAGGGTTTGATTGATTCCATTCCCCGGCTGACGCAGCCCAGGGACGAGAAGCTGCACATCATTCCCGGCAGCATCCCGGACTTGAGCTCCATGCCGCAGGGATGCCGCTTTGCTCCCCGCTGCGCCAAAGCCTGCGAGCGTTGCCGGCAGCAGCAGCCTCAAATGCGTAAGGTAGCCCCGAATCACAGCGCCAGATGCCTGCTGGCGGCGCAAATCGAGGAGGAAAAAAACCATGGCTAAAGGCGAAACGCTGGTTCGGCTTGAAAACGTGGTAAAGCATTATCCCATCAAGGGCGGCGTGTTTCTGCGCCAGGTGGACAGCGTAAAGGCTGTTAACGGCGTGAGCCTGGAGATTCGCGAAGGCGAAACCTTTGGCCTGGTAGGGGAATCCGGGTGCGGAAAATCCACCCTGGGCAGCGTAACCCTGGGGCTTGAAAAGCCTACCTCGGGCCGCGTGCTTTTTGAGGGCAAGGATATCGGCCGTTTGAAAAAGGCGGAGCGCCGGGCCATTCACCGGCAAATGCAAATTGTATTCCAAGATCCCTTTGAGTCGCTGAATCCCCGCATGACGGTAGAGGAGCTGGTGGGCGAGGGCCTGCGGATTCAGGGCGGCATGGGCAGGGAAGAAGTTCATCGCCGGGTGCTGCGCATGCTGGACCGGGTGGGGCTGAACCCGGAGCATGCCAAGCGCTATCCGCATGAGTTTTCCGGCGGCCAGCGTCAGCGAATCGGCATTGCCAGGGCCCTGATTGTGGAGCCGCGCTTCATTGTGTGCGACGAGCCGGTTTCCGCGCTGGATGTGTCGGTGCAGGCGCAGATTATCAACCTTTTACGGGATTTGCAGAAGGAATACGGCTATACCTACCTGTTTGTGGCTCACGGCTTGAACGTGGTGCGGTACATGAGCGACCGAATCGCCGTGATGTATCTGGGCCGCATTGTGGAATTGGCCGATACGGATACGCTGTTCAAGCGTCCGCTGCATCCGTACACTCAGGCGCTGCTGAACGCAATCCCGGATATTGATTCCGGCGAAAACGTGTTTTCCGCCGTGCTCACCGGCGATGTGCCAAGCCCCGTGCACTTGCCGACCGGCTGTCCGTTCCATCCTCGCTGCACCCGCTGCATGGAGATTTGCAAGCAGCGTATGCCCGAGGTGCAAAAGGTGGGCGACAGCCTGGTGATGTGTCATTTGTACAACGAGGCTCGTTAACGGACATATCCGCGCCGAAAGGCGGGGTATATCAATAAAACACATGAGGAGGCACCACACATGAATCTTCGGAAACTCGTAGCTCTGTTGCTGGCTGTGATGATGCTGGCATGCAGCGTTTCGGCCATGGCTGAAACCGCTGAGGAACCCAAGTATGGTGGCATTCTTGTTGCCTACACTTCCGCGGACCCGATGAACTTTGACCCCGCTACCCTGACTGCGTGGGATCAGACCATTGTTGCCGCCAACATTCTGGAAGGCCTGGTTCGCCTGAATCCCGAAGGCACCGGCATTGAAGAAGGCATCGCCAAGGAATGGTCCGTTTCCGAAGACGGCCTGACTTGGACCTTCATCCTGCGCCAGGGCGCGAAGTTCCACAACGGCCGCGAGGTGGTTGCCGGCGACTTCAAGTATTCCTTCGAGCGTATCGCCAACCCCGAAACCGCCTCCAGCGCCGCCTGGATGCTGAACAAGCTGGTGGGCTTCGATGAATTCCAGGCTGGCACTGCCGATGAAATCACCGGTATCAAGGTAGTGGATGATTACACCCTGCAATTGACCCTGGTGGAGCCCTTTGCGCCCTTTGTGTCCATGTTGGCCTCTGCCAGCCTGGCCGTGGTGCCCAAGGAAGCCGTGGAAGAATACGGCGAGGACTTTGGCCTGTACGCCGTGTCCGCCGGTCCCTTCACCATTGGCGAATGGAACTTCAACCAGGACCTGACCATTAACGCCTTTGAAGATTACTGGGCTGGCCGTCCCTATCTGGATGGCGTTAAGTTCCGCGTCATCAACGACGAAAATACCCGCATTGTGGAGTTTGACGCCCAGACCCTGGACATCGCCTGGATCACTCCCGCTCACTACGAGCGCCTGACCACCGATCCCACCTATGCTGATTGCATCGGTTATGCCTACACCCTGCACACCGCGTTCCTGATTTTCAATATGGAGCAGGAGCCCTTCGGCAGCAACAAGGCCCTGCGTGAGGCCGTGTTTGCCGCGATGGACACCCAGGCTGTGCTGGAGCTGCTGCAGAACCGCGCCAGCTACGCCGACCGGCTGTTGCTGCCCGGTATGCTGGGCGGCGGCGAACCCTGCACCGAATCTCCCCGCAACATCGAACTGGCCAAGCAGAAGATGGCCGAAGCCGGCTATCCCGATGGCATTGACGAAGTGTTCGATGTGATTACCCCCGCCTGGAACAACAACATCAAGATTCTGGAAATCTATCAGCAGAACCTGAAGGAAATCGGCATCAACATCAACATCGGCGCTATGGATAACTCCGCCTACAACGAAGCCCGCAACAACGGCCAGTTCAAGATTGCCTGGGGCAACGTGGTAGCCGCCTATCCCGATCCCGACGCTATGGTGTATCCCACCTTCTACTCCGGCAGCATCGGCGCCTCCGGCAACTATGCCCGTTACAGCAATCCCGAAGTGGACGCACTGATTGAGAAGGCTCGCGCTTCCACCAATGATGACGAGCGCGCCGAGCTGTACCGCCAGATTGACGATATGGTTCTGCAGGATCTGCCCTATGCGTACCTGGACCACAACATTTATGTGGATATCTGCCAGCCCTACGTAAAGAACTATTGCCCCAGCGCTCTGGACGTGAGCACCTATCACCGCGTCTGGCTGGATAAGTAATCTCTTTCTCCTTTTGGGGGATGCGGCTTTGGCTGCATCCCCCCGGGTAAAAACAACAGGTAAGGTGGTCGGCTATGTTCAAGTATATCCTTCGCAGGCTTCTGATGATGATCCCTGTACTGATTGGGTTGACGATCGTCGTATTTCTGCTGGTGAACGTGCTGCCGGGAGATACGGCCCGCATCATTGCAGGCGATTATGCAGACGAAAAAACGGTGGAAAGCATACGCCAGGCGTATGGCCTTGATCAGCCCATCCGCATTCAATATCTCAACTTTATGAAAAACCTGCTCCAGGGCGATTTTGGACGTTCCTATCATAGCCGCCGTCCCATTGCCCGGGAAATTTCCAATGTGTTTCCGAAAACCATCAAGCTGGCTCTGGCCACAGAGGTGGCGGGGGTTTTTATGGGCGTGCTGCTGGGAATGGCCGCAGCGCTCAAGCGCGGTACCCTTGTCGACCGGTGCATTACCGGCTTCGGCGTACTGGGCTTGTCCATTCCTCAGTTCTGGTTTGCGCTGATTCTGCAATTGCTGTTTGCGGTCACCTTAAAATGGCTGCCTCCGTCGGGCTATGGCGTCGGCTTTGACCAATATGTTATTTTGCCCGCGTTAACGTTGGGAATTCCGTCCGCCGGAATGATGGCCCGGGTTTCCCGCTCCGCCTTTTTGGAAGTGCTGCCGCAGAACTACATTCGCACAGCCCGGGCTAAAGGAATCCGGGAGCATGCGGTCATTTGGCGGCATGCGCTGAAAAACGCCATGATTCCCATTTTGTCGCTGATTGGCACGGATATCAGCCGTTTGATTACAGGAACCATGATTGCTGAAAGTGTGTTTTCCTGGCCCGGTATCGGCAAGTATGGCTATGACGCGCTGTTTTATAAGGATATGCCCGCGCTGCAAGCCACGGTGCTGGTGCTGGCCATCTCTATTTGCGTTATCAATCTGATTGTGGATATTCTGTACGGATGCTTTGATCCTCGCGTGCGGCTGAGCCAGAAGGGAGGGGAATGAACATGCAACAGACCAACGATTATCTGCCCAAGAACAAGCGGTATCGCCGCCTGCTGGAGCAGGACCCTACCGCGTCCCGCAGCCTGTATTCCGACGCATGGCAACGCCTGAAAAAGGATAAGGCCGCCATGACGGGCCTGATTCTCATTGCCTGCTTTGTGGCGCTGGCGCTGGTTGCGCCGTTGTTTCCCTCCATCAATCCCGAGGCCATTGAAAGCCGCCGCGTGGTGGATGGCGAAACCGTTCTGCCCCCCTATGCGCCCAGCCTGAAAAACCTGATGGGAACCGATCAGCTGGGCCGCGACATTTTTGCGCGGGTGCTGTACGGGATTCGGGTATCGCTGCTGGTGGGCGTGGTAGCCCGCGGCTTGACCATGCTGCTGGGCGTTACGCTGGGCGTGGTGTCGGCCTATTACGGCGGCTGGGTAGATGCGGTGATTATGCGCATCACGGATATTTTTCTGGCTTTCCCGGTCATGCTGCTGGCAATGGTGATTACCCTCATTTTGAAGCCCAGTTTGATGACCGTATGTATCGCTATTATGCTGGTCGGCTGGCCGGATGTAACCCGGCTGATTCGCGGCCAGGCTTTGAAGCTGAAAAACAAGGACTATGTGAAGGCTTCCCGAGCGCTGGGCGCACGGGACAGCTGGATTATTCTAAGGCAGGTGCTGCCCAACTGCCTGTCTTTGATGATTGTTTCCTTTTCCATGGGCGTTCCCGGCGCCATCATGTATGAGGCCGGCATGAGCTTCTTTGGCTACGGAATCCAGGCGCCTACCCCCTCCCTGGGCAACATGATTGCCGATGCCCGGGGCTATATGACGGTGTGCCCCTGGTATATTCTGTTTCCGGGCCTGACGCTGGTTCTTATTGTAGTGGCTTTCAACATCTTTGGCGACGGGCTTAACGACGCGCTGGATCCCTACGCGAAGCGCAGGAGCTGACGGCATGGCAAATAAACCTGGATTTTCTCATCCCTGTTTTCAAAATGAACCGGCCCGCGTGGCAAGAATCCATTTGCCGGTAGCGGCACGGTGCAATATCAAATGCAGTTTTTGCAACCCGGCTCAAAGCGCCTGTGTGCACGGATGCCTGCCGGGGCTGACCCGTCAGGTGCTTACCCCACAGCAGGCGGTAGAGCGTGTGCGCGATGTGAAAGAGCGCCAGCACATTCCCATTCAAATTGTAGGCATCGCCGGTCCGGGGGAACCGCTGTATAACGAGGCAACCTTTGAAACGCTGGAACGGCTGCGCAAGGAATGGCCGGAGCTTCACCTGTGCCTGAGCACCAACGGCCTGCTGCTGCCCGACTATGCCCGGCGCATTGTGGACTGCGGTGTGGAAACGCTGACGGTAACCGTGAACAGCATCACCACGCCCGTCGCCCGCAAGGCGTATGAGCATGTAGAGGGAAAACGCACGGACGAAGCGTTTGAACGGCTGATTCGACGGCAGCTGGAGGGCATTTCCATGGCCGCAGGGTTGGGCTTGTGCGTAAAAGTGAACAGCGTGCTGCTGCCCGGCGAAAATGAAGCTGAACTGCCGGCCATCGCCAAGGCCGCCGCAGAGCGGGGAGCGCTATTGCACAATGTGCTTCCGCTGATTCCACGGCCGGATGCGCAGAACCGGGCGGCCCCTACGGCTGAAACCGTACAGCGGGTGCGCCGGGCCTGCGGGCAGCATTTGTGCCAGTTTGAACGCTGCCGGCACTGCCGGGCCGACGCCATCATCGACGCTACCGAAACAGAAAGGGAAGGAGAACCAATATGCAGCAATTCTCCCGCAGAAAGCTTTTTCCAACCTACTACGCGCAAGCAGTGACGGATGTTACGCCCGCCTTCATTCGGGAGTGCGGCTGCACAGTCGTGTTGGCGGACATTGACAATACGCTGGCCCATGTGGACGCACCGGACGCGGTACCCATGGCGGAAGCATGGATGCAAACCCTGAAGGAGGCGGGAATCGGCCTGGCCTTTTTGTCCAATAACGATCCGCCTCGGGTGGAGCCCTTTGCGGCAAAATACGGCGCGCGTTTTGTGTGCCATGCCCAGAAGCCGCAGGTAAAGGGGTATTTGGAGCTTGCAAAACAGTTCGACTGCAAGCCGGAGGCTTGCCTGGTGGTAGGGGATCAGCTGTTTACGGATATTCTGGGAGGCAACAATGCAGGCATGTCCACCGTAATTGTCTCTCCCATTTGCGAAGCGGAGGACCCGAAAGCCTTCCGCAAGCGGAGAACGCTGGAAAAAATCCTGTTGCATATGGACAAAGCCTTTCAGGGAGCCAAGCGCCGAATCAAATAAACAACGCAAAGGCCGTTTTCCGTTTCAAGGCGGAAAACGGCCTGGCTTGTTAAAGAAAACGCTACCGGAAGTAGTCGGAGGGGGCGCAGCCCCACCGCCTGGAATCGTATCGCCCGGTTACCGTGCAAAGACAAGCGTTTCGTTTGCTGCACGCAGTAATCCCGGCGGACTTGGCGCCTTTGTTTCTGCCAAAAACATTTCGCCTGTTCTGAAAAGCTCGCCGAGAGGCCGGCTTTTTGGAGGCACCTTTCACTGCCGGGAAAACAGCTCGGTTGGAGCCAATCTTTGGCGGAGAAACTCTACGAAGCATCAGGCTGTTTCGCGTTTTCGCTGGAACTAGCAGCGCTTGAGCACTTCTGCAAAGAAACGAATGGTGGGCGCAATCTGAGAAACCGGTATGCGCTCGTTGGCGTTGTGAATCAGTCCGCGCTGCTCCTTGGAAAGGGGCATGCCGCTAAAGCGGTATACATGCTGGCTCAGTTTGCCATAATGGCGGCTGTCGCTGCCCGCCAGCATCAGGTAGGGCGACACCAGCACGCCGGGATAGGCGGCATGAATGGCCTGCTCCAGCCGTTTCCAGGGCTCGTCGCCGGTGACGGACACGGCGCTGGGGTTTTCGCCGGTAACAAAGCGAACCTCCACATTGGGGTCGTCAATGATTTTTTCCAGACGCTGGCAGGCGGCTTCAATGGTATCGCCGCTGATCAGGCGCAGGTTAACGCCGGCCTTGGCGTTGGATGGCAATACATTATACGCCTTGGAGCCTTCAGCCATGGTGAGGGCGCAGGTGGTGCGCACCAGGGCGTTCAGTTCGCCTCCGGCAAGCTTGCACACCAGGTTGAGCAGGGGAGAGAAGCACCAAAGATTGGCAAACAGCACCTTGTAGCCGAAAACGGATTCCCGGCCCAGAATATCAAACATTTCCCGGGCAGGCGGGGTCAGGGTAAAGGGCATGGCATGGCGCTCAATGCGGTACAGCGCTCGTCCCAGCGTACCCAGGGTTTGCTTTCGGCCGGGTGCGCTGGCATGGCCGCCCTTGCCGGCGGCCGCCAGATCTACACATACTGCTCCCTTTTCCGCCGTGCCAATCAGCGCAGCGCTCTTGCTGACGCCGGGGAACACATTGTTGACGATGGCTCCGCCTTCATCCAGCACAAAAGCGGGATGAATCCCTCGTTTTTTCAATTCTTCCACAATGGCCGGCGCGTCTCCGCCAAAAATTTCCTCGTCTCCGCCAAAAGCAAAGTACACGTCGTTTTCCGGCACAAAGCCCTGGCTGATGAGCAGCTCGGCTGCTTCCACGATACCGTGCAGCGTACCCTTGGTATCCAGGGTTCCGCGGCCCCAAAGCTGGCCGTCTTTGACCACGCCGGCAAAGGGAGGCTCCTGCCATTCCGCTTCCGCTACGGGAACCACATCGTAGTGGGTCATCAGCACCGAGGGCTGTTGATCGCTTTTGCCCTTCCAATGGTACAACATTCCCCGCCGCCCCAGAATTTCCCGGCGGCAGGTTTCGGTCAGATGAGGATAGAGGCGGGAAAGCAGCTGCTGAAAATCAGCAAATGCCTGCGCTTCTTCCAACGACTCGTTGGTGTAGCTGACGGTTTTCAGACGAATCATATCCTGAAAATGGGAGAGCGCCTTGTTCTCATCCACATTCAACGGCTCCGCTGCCACCTTTTCCACGGGATAGGGCGTAAAACGGGCGGCGCGAAACAGAATCACTGCCAGCCACGCGATAAACAGTGCCAAAAGAATCCATCCAAACATAGGTCAGCCTTCCTTTCCCAACAAACCTTTGGTATACAAAATGCGCGCAACGCCAATGGAAATGAGCACGCCCACCGGTACCAACACGCTGACGCTGCCGGCCAGGCTGGGTACGCACAGAAACAGCGCTACCATGAACAGCATCGGCGCGGCGGCAATTTTGGGATTCTTGGAAATGAAAACGACGCCCAGCGCGCCGAACAGCGCGGGAAGAATGTTGTCAAAGGCAGGCTTCAGCGTGGGCGATTCCAGCACAGGCTCCAGCAGCCCCAGCCCGAATACGCCAACGGCAATCACAAGAACCGTTACGATGGAGCTGGTGGCAATGGCAATGGTGGAAACGACTTCGCCTTCCTCGGTACCTGCTTTTACCTTGGCGGCTTCCATGGCGTTCAAAGCGCAGGGCACCTTCAGGCTGGTCAGGTTGCCGGTAACAAAGCCCAGATAGGTACCGCCGGTACCCAGCATGGGCACGTAGGTAAGCACCTCGATAACGCCAACCACCCAGTACATGGGAGCCACGCCCAGCAGGGCCTTGAGCACCTTGCTCAGAGGAGGCCACACGTTGTAATAAACGCAGATGGCCAGCGGGGTACACAGCATCATCAGCAGCACAATGGCTGTCCAGACGCGGCCGTACACGTATTGCTGTTCTTCATAGGGCGATAATTGCTTTTGCATGACTGCTTTCTCCTTCCGTTAGCCCATCAGCGCCGTAATGGGGATGCTGAGGGCCATAGAGCCCAGCATGCACAGCGGCAGCGCGTATTGCTCCAGCCAGTTCCATTTCAGCTTCTTGATCAATAGACCGCAAACCGCCATCAGCAGTGCGGAAACCACGGCTACCACAATGGGAATAAAGCCGGACAGGCCGTTTCGCACATTGGCAAAAAGCAAGCCCAGGAAGGCGGAGATCATCCCCAGAAACAATGCGTCCATCAAAATGGTCCGCCAGCGCTCATCCTTGCCGCTGATGGAAAGCATGCCCCGTTGAATTTTTTTCAGGCCAAAAAGCACCAGCACCAGTCCGGCCAGAATTCCCAGCGTCATGGTCCAGGCTATGACGGCGAATACCTGCGGATCGGTAATGGTTTCCGTGACGCTCACGCCCATGGCGTTGGCGGCTATGGTGGCCGCTGGCAGCTCATAGGTAACGGCGCCCAGGATGCTTAACCGCAACCAGGGGAAGGGAAGCCCCAAAAACTGGTTCAGCGTGAGCACGCCAATCAGAATGGAAACCGCCGGGGCGATGGTAAACAGCGCGCTGGATAAAATGGTTTTGCGAACCGTGCCCTTAGACAGGTTCAATTGCCCGGCGCGTTTAACCGCTTTGATCAGGAAGAAAACGGATTGCGCCAGCACCACCGCAATGACGGCGGCGGACAGCCAGTACAGGAAGGGATCATTAACGGAGAAAGACATGGCCCGGCCTCCTTGGTATCAGCATTGGGAACATATTCTTATATATACCACGTTCGGAGCGTAAGCGCAAGAAAAAGGCGGTTCATCTTTGAACCGCCTCAGACTGTTGAAAAACCCCTAGGAGGTATCGGAGGGCCGCGGCCCTCCGATGCTCATTCCGAAACCGGCGGCGTGTACGTCGGTTTCGGCTGCCTTGCGCAGCAAGGCTTTCCTTACGCGCTTTGCCGCCCGGCGAGCAGGCAAAGCGCGCTTCTCGGCAGAAAAGCTCGCCGCCTGGCGAGCTATTTTGACGGCCTGAGGCGGTTCATCTTTGAACCGCCTCCCACAAAAGCCTGTGTTTATTTGTCGTACTTATAGAAGCCTTCGCCGGAGGACATCCCCAGCTTTCCGGCGTCAATGTACTCCCGAAGCATTTTGTCCATGCCCTTAAAGTTGTAAGGCGCCAGGAAAGAGGGAACCTTCAGGTACATTTTGACGATGTTGTGCGCGGTGGTCAGGCCCACTGTGTCCAAAATCCGGAAAGGACCCTTTGGCGCGCCGGTGCCCAGTTCCCAAGCCTTGTCGATGCTTTGCGGGTCGGAAATGCCGTTCACGTACAGATCCATGCCGGAAAACAGCAGGGGAACCAGCATGGAATTAAGCAAATAACCGGCTTTTTCCTTGCGCACCGGCAGCGGAATCATGCGGATTTCTTCGGCAAACTTCATGATTTCGTCAAAGTAACGGGAATCGGTCTTGCTTTGGGCCATGATTTCGGCGGTGTTATTCTTCCAAATGGAGTTGGCAAAGTGCAGCGACAGAAATTTTTCCGGACGGCCGGTATACTTGGCCAGCTTGGAGGGAAGCAATGTGGAAGAATTGGTGACAATGATGGTTTTTTCAGGCAGCAGCGGAGCCAGCGTATGGTAGAAGGCGATCTTATCCTCCATATTTTCCGCCATGGATTCAATGACCAAATCCGCGTCTTCAACGGCCTTCTTCATATCCAGCTCCAGCCGGAGGTTCTGGTAAGCGTTTTCGGATTTCGCCAGGCAGGCGTCTTTATCGAACGTGTCATGGTCGGCAATGCCCCGGGCCCAATCCTGAAAATTCTGCCCCTCGGGCGTGGCCATTTTGGCAATGGTTTCCGCGTAAACCTGGCGCAGATGGTCCAGCTTCGGCTGCGTGCGGCCAATGCTGCCTTCGCTGCGCAACCAAATGGTTACGTCAAACCCGCAATAAGCCGCCTGATAAGCAATTTGGCTACCCAAAACGCCGCCGCCTGCCACAACAATTTTTTTCATACGTAAGTGCTTCCTTTCCTCTGTTGAATGGGGGGAAAACCTTTTTTCGTGATTATCATACAGCCAGAAAGAGGAAAGCGGAAGAAGTCAAATTTACATGTCGAGCATGTTTCTATCGATATATAACATACTGATATACAAAATCCGCATTTGAGATGGAAATGCAAAACGGCCGCGCTTTGACGCGGCCCGGACTGTCGAAAAACTACTTGGGGAAGTGGCCAGACGGGCGGCAGCCTGCTGACGATTATCGTATTGCCTGGCTGACCTGCAAATGCAAACGTTCCCTTTGCTGCGCCGGCACTCATGCGGAGGCGCTTTCGGCAGAAAAGCTCATGCATGGCAGCCTTTTGACGCAGCCCCACTTTGTTCAAAGCTTTTGAGCGGTATCCAAAACTCGCTGATTTTCGCTGTGCAACCGCCGGCTTGTACGTCGGTTTCGGCGCCCTTGAGCGGCAAGGCTTTCATTACGCTTTTTGCGGCCCGGCAAGCCGCAGGCGGGAAGGCAAGGAGCCTTCTCATCAAAAAAGTACATGCATGGCAAACCTTTTGGACGCCTGGTTTTTGCACGGCCTTCAGGCTTGGGGAAGGGTTTGGGGCCGTTCCAAAAGGTTTTGCAGGGTGATTGAGGATAGATACTGCGCCACAACCTGCTCCAGCCCCTGCCAAACCGGCAGCGTCAGGCAAAAACCGCAGCGCTGGCAGGGATTGGGCTGGCTGTCCAAACAGGCGACCGGCGCAAGGGACCCTTCGGTTACGGTTAAAACCTGCAAAACGGTATAGTCGGCAGGCTCCCGGGTCAGCCGGTAACCGCCCTGATGCCCGCGTACGGCATGCAGCAGGCCCGCCTGGGTAAGCTGCAAAGCAATTTGCTCCAGGTACTTTTTGGATATGGCCTGCCGGAGCGCAATATCCTTTAGCGTAACAAAACCGTCCGCCTGATGCGCGGCAATATCCAGCATCATCCGCAGGGCGTAGCGTCCCTTGGTGGAAATCTTCATGCCAAGCTCATCTCCCGGAGGGTATCATACCATATCCAGCCCGGTGAAGCAACGAACCGCCCCCGTCAATCAAAAAAAGCCTCCGTGCGACGGCAAAGAGGCTCTGGCCGTTCAAAAAGCTGGCCTGACGGCGAGCTTTCAGCCGAGTCATGCTTTGCCTACTCGCCAGCGAATCGCCGCGCGGCAAAACGCATAAGGAAAGCCCTGCGGCGCAAGGCGCAGATTGTCAAAAAAGCGGAGGCGCAGGAGACGCTGCCTCCTGCCGGGATTTTAGGGATGGAGCCCCTAAGCCTTGCGACGAAACGTTTTTTTCGCGAAACAGCGTTGCCGTGCTCGCGGGCATGGGCTTTCATATCGTTTTTTTCGACAGACTGAACCTCCCTGCGATGGCAAGGAGGCTCAGCATGTTCAAAATGTGGAGGCGCAGAAGACAGGGTTGATAACCGCCTGTGATGCTTGAAATCACCGGGGCCGCTTTCCTCCACACCTGCGATGGTTTTTAGGGGCGTAGCCTCCGCAGAGCAGCAAGTGCAGCCGCATGGAAGCTTTCAAGGGTTATATCACTTCTACCTTGAGCATATTGGTGTTGCCGGAGGTGCCGTTTGGCAATCCGCCGGTGATCACGATGCGGTCGCCCTTTTGCAAATGGAAGGTTTGCTGCGCCAGCTTTTTGGCGCTGAAGAACATCACGTCTGTGGAGTCGAAGCATTCGCTGAGCGCAGGTGTAACGCCCCATGACAGGGCCAGCTTGCGCCAGCTTTTTTCGTTGGTGGTAATGCCCAGAATGTCTGCGGGCGAGCGGAACCGGGATACCATGCGCACGGTACGCCCGCTTAGGGAGCACACCACGATGAGCTTTGCGTCAATATCAATCGACATGCCGCATACTGCGTGGGAGATAGCGTCCACCACATTATGAATCTGGAATTCCGATTTGAGGAAGCGGTTGCTGTAATGAATGTGCTTTTCCGTTTCCTCGGCAATTCGAGCCATGGTTTCCACTGCCAGCACGGGGTATTTGCCTGCGGCAGTTTCCCCGGAAAGCATGATGGCGCTGGTGCCGTCGTATACCGCGTTGGCTACGTCGGAGATTTCCGCCCGAGTGGGTCGCACGTTGGTAATCATGCTTTCCAGCATTTCCGTGGCGGTAATCACCCGTTTGCCAAGCAGCCGGCAGCGGGTGATGAGCTGCTTTTGAATGGCGGGCACTTCCTCAAAGGGGATTTCCACGCCCAAATCACCTCTGGCTACCATAATGCCGTCGCAGGCAGTGCAGATTTCCTCAATGTTGTCTACGCCGGAACGGTTTTCAATTTTGGCAATCAGGTCAATATCGTGAATGTGGTGTTCCTCCAGAAAGGCATGCACGGCCAGCAGATCTTCCTTGCGGGAGACAAAGGAACAGGCAATGAAATCCACATCCTGCTGCGCGCCAAACAGCAAATCCTCCTTGTCCTGCGGGCTCAAATAGTCCTGCCGGAACACCCGGCCCGGGATGCTCATGCTTTTGCGGTCGCTCAATATGCCGCCTGCCGTTACGCGGCAGCGGGCCTCCTGTGCATTGGCCTCCAGCACCTCCATGGCGATCAGGCCGTTATTGATGAGCACCCGGTCGCCGGTATGCAGTTCGGCGCACAGCCCCGGATAGCTCACGGATACCCGTTCCCGGCTGCCTGGCACATCCTGAGTGGTCAGGGTAAAAAGGTCGCCCTCTTTGAGCTCGATGGGGCCGTTTTCAAAGCAGCCGATGCGGTACTCAGGCCCTTTGGTGTCCAGCATGATGGCAATGGGCAGTCCCAGCTGGTTTCGCACTTTTTTGATCAGTTCAATGCGCTCCAAGTGCTCCTGATGGGAGCCGTGGGAAAAATTGAGCCGGGCCACATTCATTCCGGCCAGGCACATGCTGCGCAGCGTCTCTTCATTAGAGCAGGCCGGGCCGATGGTACAAATGATTTTGGTTTTGCGCATCCTGCGTTTCCTCCCGTTACAAAGCTTTAGGTGAGAGGAATCCGGCAAACCGGCCCGTGAAAGAATGAAAAACGGCGCCGCTTTCCGCAGATTCCACCGCTTACGCGATACCGTTCCTTAGTATAGCAGAAAAACGGCTGGAGGAATAGGGGAGCGGCGGGATTGTTAGCAGGGCCTGAACACTTCGTCTTCCGGCAGTTTAAAACAGTCGTAGCAGCTGCTCATCAGCGCAACAAATTCGGCCTTTGTGCGGCAGTTTAGCTCGCGGTATATCTTGCCGAGCCGGTAGTGCAGCGAGCCGGAGCTGATGTACAGCCGGTCCGCCAGCTTTTCATAGCTTTCACCATTCAGGATGCCGTGAATCAGCTGAATATCCAGCGCGTCGTGACGGTCCAGACAGTTTTCAATCAGCATCAGCCTGCGTACGGTTTCGTCCTGATAAAACAGGTCCTTATCCGCGGAAGAGTTCCACAAGATGGCGTGATCCGTCTTGCCGGACACCTGTTGAAAGGCCGTGCTGCCGCGAATTTTCATCTCGCCCGGTACAATAATCTTAAACACCAAATCCTCGCCGCTGTGCCGCCTCAGCTGCTGCCAGATGGTAAAGGCATGGCGGCCCACCGTAGCGTCGTTCATGGCTACGCTGGTAATGGACGGCACCAGATAGCGGCCGATTTGCTGATCGGAAAAACCGGCTACGTACAAATCCTCCGGCACGCGAACCCCGTTTCGCAGCAGAAAACGAATCAAAGCAAAGGCCGCATAGTCGTTTGGGCAAATGACGGCGTCATAGCTGTGCCAGACGGGCAAAAATGCGCTGAAGCTTTCATCTAGGCGCTCGGCCCAGTCGTACACTCCCAAAGGCGGCAGGGTTTTGGCGTGCATGGCCATAAAGCTGCGCGCGGCGTCCAGCTTGACCAGGTCGTTTAGAGAGTTTCGTCCAAAGCCCACCAGGGCGATACGCCGCTTGCCGCATTCATGAAAATAGCGAAGCAGCTGAATGGTTTGGCTGCTTCGGCTGTGGGTAACGCAGCTGATTTGGCTGGCCAGGCTTTCAGCGTCCATGCCGGCCAGAATCACTTCCAGACCCTTGCTTGTAAGCTCCAGCACAGCGTTTACCAGGTTTTCATGCGAAACGCCCATCAAAATGACCGGTTCGCCAAGCTTGGAGGCGTCCTGAACCGAGGCAAGCTGCTGCACGGAGCATTGAGCCGCGCTGGCGGCCTTTTGGATGCCTTCAAAGATTTTGGCGTGCCATGCGGATTGAGGGCACGCAGGATCCCACATCACGGGAACAGTCTGCAAGGCCATGAATGTTCTCCTCACGAAAAAAGTGGCAATCATTATACAACATTTTTACAATAAAAGCAATATTAAACCGGGAAATGAAAAACGGCGGACTTAGTATTGTGGCGCCGGTGGAAAAAAGCTATTCTGTAACCGAAATATTCCGAAAGGAAGGATTACGTTCATGAGCCAAAAACACAGAATAGCCATTATTGGTAACGGTATGATCTGCAACGCCGCCCACCTGCCTTCCATTCAGCCCCTGCGCGACCGCGGCGAGGTGGAAGTGGTGGCTGTGGCCGATATCCGCCCCGAGGCTGCCCGCGAAACGGCGCAGCGGTGGAACATTCCCGCCTGGTACGAGGATCCTCAGAAGATGCTGGACGAGGTGCAGCCCGACTGGGTGAGCATTTGCACGCCCAACCGCCGCCACAACTGGACCATCGCGGCCCTGCGCGCCGGCGCTAACGTTATGTGCGAAAAGCCCCTGGCCCTCACCTACAAAGAGGCAAAAGCAGAGTTTGACGAAGCCAGGAAGCAGGGCAAGCTGCTGTTCCCCTGCCAGAGCCGCCGCTGGAGCGCCGACATGACCTTTGCCAGCGACGTGGTGCGCAAGGGCCTGCTTGGCAATCCCTATTTTGCCGATATCAATTTCGTGCGCCGCATCGGCATCCCCACCTGGGGTATGTTCCATATGAAGGAAGAAAATGGCGGCGGCCCCTTCTGCGATCTGGGCGTACACTTTTTGGATTCCTTCCTGTGGATGTGCGGCAACCCCCGTGTGGAAGCCGTTAGCGGCAACACCTACGATATCATCGCCAAAAAGGGCGAGGAAGTGCTTTTGAACATTGCCGAAAGCGGCGCGCCCGGCGGCACCTTTACCCCCCGGCCCTACGACCACAAGGAGTTTAGCGTGGAAGACTCCGCCGTTGGCAGCATGCGCATTGCCGGCAACATTTCCGTCAATTTCAAGTTTACCTGGTGCATGCACCAGCCCACCGCCAAGCACATCGTCATCTGCGGCGATAAGGCCGGTCTGGACGTTGAACAGATGACCCTGTATCAGAACGTGGGCGGCTACCAGGCGGAAACCAAGCTGAAATTCTTCGACAACCGCCCCTATGCCGGCGTGCCCTTCGACGCTCACCGCTATATGTATCAGCATGTGCTGAACGTGATTGAGGGCCGCGAGGAACCCCGCGTAAAGCCCGAGGAAACCCTGAACATCGTTGCCGCTATCGAGGCGTTCTATCGCAGCGCCGAGGAAAACCGCGAGGTGCGCACCACCGAATTGGAGGGCTATGACAAATGAGCT
The DNA here is from genome assembly GCA_934621485.1 of uncultured Clostridia bacterium. Lineage (GTDB taxonomy): Bacteria > Bacillota > Clostridia > Christensenellales > Aristaeellaceae > Limiplasma. Next base: position 14,306 of record CAKTUS010000009.1, on the reverse strand, counting down.
ACAAAGTGTGTATCGTAGGCTTCGCCCATGTGCATATCAACGATGTTGCCAAGCATTTCTATGACCATCCCGAAATCGATTTGGCCGGCTGTGCGGATATTGCTCCCGCCCATCCCGAGCTGAAGCCGGGCGCGATTTATACCCGCGAGTGGAATATCAAGTATTGCAGCGAGCATTATCACATTCCGGTTTATCCCGACTGGCAGAAGATGCTGCTGGAGCTCAAGCCGGATCTGTGCGTGGTGAACAGCGAAAACTGCCATCATGTAGCGATTACCGAGTTCTGCGCCACGCACGGCATCGGCGTGTGCATTGAAAAGCCCATGGCCACCACCTATGCCGACGGCCTGAAAATGGCCCGCATCTGCCAGGCGAACGGCACCTTCCTGATGGTGAACTGGCCTGTGACCTGGAATCCGGGGCTGCAAATGGTGAAGAAGCTGATTGACCAGGGCGTAATCGGCGACGTTATTGAAGTGAAAACCCGCATGGGTCACACCGGCCCCCTGGGCCGCGGCGCAAAGCACAAAATCGCCCAGACAGCCGAGCCCATGACCGAGGAAGAAAAGACGGCTACCTGGTGGCACCAGACCAAGTGCGGCGGCGGCGCTATGGCCGACTATTGCTGCTACGGCAGCGTGGTCAGCTGCTGGTATGCCGGCGAGGACGCCGTGGCCGCTATGGGCATGCGCGTCAACAGCATGACCACCACCGGCGACGCCGAGGACAACAGCGCCATGTTTGTGCGTTTCCCCAGCGTGTACGCCGTGATAGAAGGCACCTGGACCACCATCAACCACACCTTTAAGAGCCCCATTGTGTACGGTACCAAGGGCGCGATTGTGGGCGACTACAAAACCGGCGAAGTAACCGTGTATCACGAGGACGGCACCGTCGAAAAGATTGAAAACGATCCGCTGCCCGAAGAACTCAGGGATGTGGCGTGCGGCTATGTAGCTTATCGCAAGACCGGTAAAATTCACTTTACCGCTTTGCCGGAGTTCAACCTCAAGGCTTTGGCGATTCTGGACGCGGGCATCCGTTCTGCCGACAGCGGCAAGGTGGAGCTGGTCAGCAATCCCCATTGGCAGATTGGCTAACGGAAGCAACGGAGGCGAAAACGCATGGATGAAAAATACCTGCAAATTGTCCAGCATACGGGCGAAAACTATCTGCCCGTCATCCGTTTTGACGCGTGGCGCGTGGCTGTTTTGAACAGCCACGCCCGCTTCCGCCGGGAGAATATGTGTCAGCTGGAACGCCATCTCCTGACGGACGAAAGCTTTATCCTTCTTAAGGGCGAGGCTGCGCTGTATGTGTCGGACGGCGACGCAACCCATGCGGGCCATATTGAGGTTTTCCCCCTGGAGCCCTGCAAGGTATACAACGTGCGCCAGGGAGTGTGGCATGCCATTGAGGTGTCGGAGGATGCGTCTGTGCTGGTGGTGGAAAACGACGACACCACCAAGGATAATTCCCCCAAGCTGCCCATTTCTCCGGAGAATTTGCCCCTGTGGCATAGGAAAGGCGCAAAAACATGAAGGGTATCATTACCGATATTCAAAAATTCAGCCTGCACGACGGCGCAGGAATTCGGACAACGGTTTTTTTCAAGGGATGCAACATGCGCTGCAACTGGTGCCATAACCCGGAAACCATCGCCGTGCAGCCCCAAAAGGCTTTTTACGCCGAAAAGTGCATCCATTGCGGACACTGCAACCAGTGTCCCACCGGCGCGCGCGTAACGATTGGACGGGAAATGGACGTGGAGGATGTGCTGCGCGAGGTGGCGGCCGATTTACCTTATTATCAGGAAAGCGGCGGCGGCGTCACCCTGTCCGGCGGCGAACCGCAAATGCAGGCTGATTTTGCTGCGGAGCTGCTGAAGCGCTGCAAGAGCCTGGGCATTAACACAGCTATTGAAACCAATCTTTCGCTGCCCTTTGAGCAGATAGAAAAGCTGCTTCCCTATCTGGATCAGGTTTTCTTTGACATCAAGCTATGGGATGATGAGCAGCATATTCGCAACACCGGCGTTTCCAACAAAACGGTGCTGGAAAACGCCCGAAAGCTGGCGGAGGCCGGCAAGCCCGCCGTGGCGCGTACGCCGCTCATTCCGGGGCTGACGGATACGGACGAGAATATTCAGGCCATTGCGGCCTTTGTATGCACGCTGCCGAACGTGACGGCATATGAAATTTTGAATTTTAACCCTCTGGGTGAAAGCAAGTATCAGGCTTTGGGCCAGGAGGCGGTTCATGCGGGAAAGCGCCCTCTAAAACGGGATGCGTTAAAGCGTTTGGCCGACCTGGCGGCCAGGCACGGCGTGAAAGTTTTGTACGGACAGGAGTGACGGCTATGGCGATGAAGGATTTAACGCTGGAACAAAAACGTGCGATTTACACGGATCGCCTGAGCCGACTGCGCGAGCAAAAGGTGGCCGAAACGCGCAAAAAGGTGAGTACCTTTGGCTATACCGACGAGGACGACTATAATTTTCTTGTGCCGCCGGAAGGCTACCATTGGCGTCCGACCGGCGACACGCCCAATGGAGATTTTCACGGCATGCGGGGTTGGTCGGAGAACTATCGCGACATGATTGCGTCTTTCCCGCCGGTTGTGAATCCCCTGAGCAGTATGGCGGGTAACTTTTACCGCATTTTGCAAAAATTCCGCACGCTGCGTTGGCATGAAAACTGGGATTTGTCCCCCTGGCAAGAGGAAATTGACCGCTACTGCATCGATCATGGTTTGGGCCAAATGCACCATCTGTGCGGCGATATGCGCATTGCGCTTGCCTTGGGTTGGGGTGGTTTGCTGGAGAAAGTGAAGCATTACGCCTCCATCAACAACCAAACGGAAAAGCAGCGGGAACTGTATAAGGCCGAGCTGCTCTACCTGGAAACCTGTATCGGCTGGGAAGAAAAGACGATTCAGGGGATCCGGGATAAGCTGGCCGAGGAAACCGATCCGCTGCTTCGGGAAAACCTGGAGGAAATGCTGAAAACCAACGAGGCCGTCAAGCTGGCCCCGCCAACCACGCTGCGGGAGGCTTGCCAGTTTTTGAGCTGGTATAACATGTTTGGCCGCAGTTTTAACCGCGAGGGTGCGGGCGGGCAGATTGACGAGCTGCTGCGGCCCTACTATGAGCACGATATAGCGGCCGGGCTGATTGACGATGAGGACGCGGTGTATTACATTGCCGGTCTTTTGATGAGCGACACCAAGTATTACCAGCTGGGCGGGCCGGATGTAGACGGCCGCGATATGGTAAGCCATGTGTCCTGGCTGATTCTGGAAGCCGCCGACCGGCTGAATGTATCGACCAACCTGACGGTGCGCGTTCATGAAGGCCTGCCGGAGGATTTCTTCCGCCGCTGCGTGGAGCTTCTGTTCAAGCATAAGAACGGTTGGCCCCGCTTTTCGGGCGATCAGTCCCTGGTGAACGGCTTTGTTCGCCGCGGCTTTACGCCGGAACTGGCGCGCCGCCGTATTGCCGTGGGGTGCAACTGGATGGCCATTCCCGGCATCGAGTACCCGCTTAACGACAGCATCAAGGTCAACCTGGCCCGGGTGTTTGAGGTGGCTCTTCAGGAAATGCTGGCGGAGGGAGAACGTTCTACCGCCCGGCTGATGGCGCTGTATGAGAAGCATTTGAAGGCGGTTCTGCGCATTATTGTGGAAACTACGGATTTCCAGATGAACCATAACTGGGAAAACAATCCCGAGTTGTTTTTGAACCTGGTTACGGTCGGCCCCATTGAAAAAGGGCTGGACGCTTCCGACCACAGCATGCAGTATTACAATATCGGCATTGACGGCGCGGGAATCGCGGTTGTGGGCGATTCCTTTGCGGCGCTGCAAACCCGTGTGGAGGAAGAAAAACGTCTGACATGGGATCATGTGAAGGAAGTGCTGGAAAGCGATTATACCTGCCAGGACGGCGAGTATATCCGCGCAGTGCTTCATTCCGCACCCAAATACGGCCAGTGGGACTCCGCCGGTGAAAAATGGGTGCGCAGGCTGTGTCAGCACTTTACCGACCTGGTGGTCAACCTGAAGGGAGGAGAAGGCGAAATCTTCATTCCCGGCATGTTTTCCTGGTCCAAGACGGTGCTGTTCGGCAAGTGCGTAGGCGCTACGCCGGATGGGCGAAAAGCCTATACCGCCATCAACCATGGCGCGAATCCAATGCCAGGTTCCGTAAAGAACGGCGCGATGACCACCATGAGCGAAGCCATTGTGGCCGCGCAATGCGGCATGGGCAACACCAGCCCCTTCCAGCTGGAGCTGGATCCTGGGATTACCGAGGCGGAAGGCGGCGTGGAAAAAGTGATGGCTCTGCTGCACACCCATCTGGATCAGGGCGGAACCCTGATTAACGTGAACATCGTGGATGCAGACAAGATTCGCGCAGCTCACAAAAACCCGGAGCTTTACCCCGACTTGGTGGTGCGCGTAACCGGTTTTACGGCATATTTCATCACCCTGTCACCTGAATTCAGGCAACTGGTGGTAGACCGTTTGGTGGATATTTCAGCCTGACGGATGAGCAAAGCCCAAGCTGGGAAAAGCAGCTTGGGCTGTTTATCAAGCAAAAAGAACCGCCTTTCAAAGCGGTTCTTTTGGGCAAGCCAATTATTCGGCCTTTACGAAGGTAATCCCCCGAAGCAGGGAATAGCAGAAGGCTTCATCCTCTTGCGTCAGCGGGCTGAAATCCTCGTGACTCTGCATCAATTCTACAAAATAACCGTCGTAAATGGTAAACAGAGAATCGATATCGTCCGCCTGATTGGAGCATACGTGAATGTACTCGTTGCCGGAAGGCGTGGTGTCAAAAACAAAGGTGGGGTCTTCATACTGTTCGCCTGCAATCCTGCAGAGCTCATCCTTTTCCTCCTGAGACATGTCTTTCAGAAAACGGTCGTTGTACAGCTCCGAATGAGCGATGGAAATCGTCACATTGGCATGATTGGCGCTGGTTACGGAAATCAGGGCGGTTCCCTCGGGCATGTCGGGTTCCACAGCCGTTGTTACGGCCTCCTCCACATCCAGGGTAATGCGCAGACCGTCCTTCGTTTCCAGCAGCGTGAGGGTTTCCGCCAAGCCGCATAGGGGAGCAAAGCACATGAGAGAAACCAATAGCCAAGCACAAAAACGTTTCATTCTGTCATTCCTCCTGTTTTTACTGCTGCTCCAAGAAAGTACGCATCATAAAGCCGCAAATACCATTTTCAGCATCGTACACCTGGCACCAGTGACTGCTTTGCGACAGCACCAGCAGCGTGTCGCCGGCACGGTAAGTAGCCTGCACGGCCGCGGTTTTGCTGGGCATCCAACGCAGATTCACATAGCCGGAGGGGGTGGAGGGCACGACCACGGCAACGTAATCAGCCTTTTGGAAGGCTTTGAAGGATTCGCTGCTGCCGGTATTACCGGAGCTGCCAGAGCTCCCGGAACCGCCGCCGGAAGCGGGCTTGGTGCGGGTAAGGTAACGGGTCATGCAATAACCGCGTTTGCCGTTGTATTCCACAAAGGCCCAATAGTCGCTTTCAGTGAACTCAAATACATTAACAGCCGCGCCATAGGGAATCTGGGCGATGATGTCGGCGTCGGTGCCACAATCGTTTCGCAGGTTCAGGCTTTTGCCATTGGCGGTTTTCACATAGTAGGTGGTGGCGCCCAGCGCGCAGGCGGGAAGCAGCAGGGCCAGCAGGCATGCCAACGCAGCGGCCCGAATCAGACGGGTTTTCATGGTAGGTTTCTCCTCCTTTTTTGTCCGTTTTCATGGAAAAAGGAATATACCATTTTTACTCATCCATATTATAGCGTATTTGGTAAGGCTGCGCAAGGGGAAAGCTAGCGCTGATCGGTGTCCAAAATGTAACGATCCCAGGCGTTGATGATGGTGGTGCCGTCGCGCTGTAATTTGCGTGGAATGGACATGCCGTAATTCATGTGAACATGGCCGTGAATCATGTATTGCGGATGATAGCTATCCATAAACGTAACGAAGGATTCAAACCCGCGATGAGCCAGATCCTCGCTGTCGCCATAGCCGCGGGCCGGCGCATGGGTCAGCAGAATGTCTACGCCGCCCGCTTTTTGAATTTGCCGGCGCGCCTTGCGCACGCGGCGCTGCATTTCCTCCTCGGTGTACTGGTGCTGCTTGCCGCTGTATAGGGGGCTGCCGCCCAGTCCCAAAATGCGAAGACCGCCGACGGTAACCAGCTTGTCCTCAATGCAGTCGCAGCCCTCGGGCGGGGTGCGGTCGTAGTTGCAATCATGGTTGCCATGCACATAAAGCAGCGGAACGGAACTCATGGTCACAAGAAAGGAAAGATAGCTGGCTTTCAGGTCGCCGCAGGAAAGAATCAGATCGATTCCCTGCAGGCGGCCCGGTTCGTAGTGGTCCCACAGATAGGCGCTTTCTTTATCGGCAAGCAGCAGTATTTTCATAGCAGTATTCCGTCCTTTTGTGCGGGCAGTTCATCCCGATAAATGCCTTGCAGGCGTACAATGGACCGCGCCATGGGCAGCAGTTCGTCAAAGGACGGAATGGAGCCGTCCACATAGTCGCACAGCCAATCCATGTGCAAGAGTTCTTCGGCGGTAAAGAAGTGGCTGCCGGCGCTCTTGAGCGTGCCGTCCTGGGCACGAATGGAACGGTGAAAGGGCAGAATGGAACCGTCGATAATCCCCCGGCGCAGCATCTGAGCCAGCTGGCTTACGCCTTCCGGCAGCCGGTCGGACAGGTGCACGCCCACCACTCCGCTGCTCATGCCCCACCAGTAGTTCACAGCCTTTCCGTCGTCTTCGCTTTCCTCCCAGCCGCCGTGTAAAATGCTGGCGACCAGCTTGACATAAAAGCTGCCCCAATTCCAGTAGGGAGACGCCAGGGACAGCAGCCTTCCGTCCGGCTGACGCTGGCACAACCCCCACGTGTCCTGCGCCTGACCGGGCGCGGGCACGTCCCGGTTGGAAATCATATCTACGCCTGCCTCTAGCAGTTCGCCGATGGGGTCGGTGGAGGAGCAGGACCATTTGAGCAGCACCCGCGCGTTGGGGTTGGTAAGACGCGCACCCAGCGCAAAGGCGTTGATGCCTGCGGGAACGCCGAAGATGGGATTGGAGGCGATATAGCCAATGGTATCGCTGCGGGACACGGCCCCGGCAATGGCTCCGGAGAGAAACTTTCCTTCATAAATCCGGCTGTAATACGTACGCACGCCGGGATAGGGCATGGAAACGGAACAATTCAGGATGTGGACATCCCGATGACGGACGGCAATTTTGCGGCAGGCGGCAATCAAGGGCGCGGTGGTGGTGAACAATACCTGAGCGCCGTCTGCAATAGCGTCCTCCATGACGGTTTCGGCTTCTTTTCCGGCAGGAATAACATAGCTGCGGCAGGTGGTTTCCTTGGGGAACGCCGCCTCCAGGTATTGACGTCCTCGGTCATGCGCGCCAATCCAGTCGCTTTCCTCCGGCGGGTATTCGTTGATGAAGGCCACGTTTAAGTGGCTGGGCAGCCAGAGGCGGTTGAGAAAGCCAACATTGCCGGTTTCCTGGGGCGCGGTGCTAACTTCGATGGGGTCGGGCTTGCGCAGGGCCTGCACCTCGGGCCAGATGGCGGTCAGCGTGCGCACCAGCTCGCCCGTATCGGATTTTAGCAGTTCTTCCATCGAGTATACTTGCAGCCACACTAACATGGCGTCGGAGATTTCCTCAAAAGCTTCGCGCTTGGTTAGGCGGCAGGCCGCTTCCCGGAATTTGGCATACGCCATGGAAAACTGAGAACGCTCGTCGTCGGTCCACACGTGGTCCGGGTCGTAGCCCAGCACAGCCTGCAGCTTGGCGTAGCTGCCCGGCTGGCTGAACAAAATCCAGTAGGTGCTGCTCAGTTTGTAAAAGTCCAAAAATTCATAATAGAGCTGAATGGCCGCATCCTGGGTGCGCACGGGAATCAGGCGGGTGACATGAGCGCAGATGGTGGGGCTGTCAAAGCTTTTGGATACGCTGACACGTTTATTGCCTTCCTGCACATAAAAGCGGCCCAGGTATTCGGCGCAGGTTACGGCGTCGCGGATGCCTTCTTCCAGAGCGGATTCGCACAGCGTAATCCACTTGCTGGCAAACTCGGTTTCCGAGGAAAGAAGAGGCATAAAATTGGCGGCAAAAGCGCTGCGGCGGCCTGCATAACGGGTGCCCACAATGCGTTCCGAGGGAATATCCATAACGCCCAGGTCCATCCGGCGGGCAATCATGGATTCGTCCAGAATTTCGTCCAATACCTGAGGATAGGGGTATTGTCCCTGATGCACCAGATCGCGGTAGCACTTCTGGCCCAGCTTTAACGCCTGATGGTACTGGTCTATGGCTTCCTGATGACTCACGAAAACATCTCCTTTACTCAAGCATATCCAGGAAAGCAGCTTCGTCTATCACGGGAATCCCCAAAGCCTGGGCTTTGTCCAGCTTGCTGCCGGCCTTTTCCCCCGCCAGCACAAAGGCCGTTTTTTTGCTTACGCTGCCAGAGGGCTTACCGCCGTGCCGGGCAATCAGTTTTTCGGCCGCCTCCCGGCTGAGAGTGGGCAACGTGCCGGTGACCACAATGGTCTTGCCGCTGAGAACATCGGAAATCACGTCGCTTCGATGTTCGGGATGCACGCCTGCGGCCAGCAGCCGTTCCACCATTTCCCGGTTTTCCGGAAAGCTGAAAAACTCCACTACGCTGGCGGCTACAATGCCGCCCACATCCGGGATGGCGGTTAAGTCCTCCAGCGTGGCGTTTTCCACCGCCTGAAGCGACCCAAAGCGCTGGGCCAGATCCCGGGCGGTTTTGCGTCCTACATTGGGGATGCCGATGGCAAATAGAAAAGCGTCCAGCGCGCAGTGCCGGCTTTTATCCAGGGCGGCAATCAGGTTTTCCGCCCGCTTTTGCTGAAAGCCTTCCAGGCCAACCAGGTCGCCTGCGGTCAAACGGTACAAATCAGCGCAGTCGCGAATATTCAGAGCGTCGTAGAGCAAGTCGGCGGTTTTATCCGAAAAAGTATCGATATCCATGGCGTTGCGGCCTGCAAAGTGGGCCAGCCGCGCAACAGCCTGAGGCTTGCAGGTTCGGCGGTTCATGCAAAACAGGTGTGCGCCGCGCTCCACCAGAGGCTGTCCGCAGGCGGGGCAGTGGGTGGGGGGCAAAATGGTTTTTTCGTTTGGCCCGGCTTCGCCCACACGGCCTGTGATTTCGGGAATCACATCGTTGCTGCGGCGAATCCACACTTCGCAGCCGATAGCGACCTTCTTGCGCAGAATATCGCCGTAGTTGTTCAGGGTGGCTCGCTTAACGGTTACGCCGCCGATATCGCTGGGCGTTAAATGGGCTAAAGGCGTTAGTTTGCCCGTGCGGCCCAGCTCCCAGGTTACGTCCAGCAGGGTAGCCACGTTTTCCTCGGCGGCGAATTTGTAAGCCACGGCCCAGCGGGGAAATTTTTCCGTGTTCCCCATGGCCCGGCGGGTGGCCAGGTCGCACACCTTCACCACTGCGCCGTCAATCAAAAAGTCCAGCGATTCCCGCTTTTCCTCCACTGTGTCAATGCGCTGGCAGATTTCCTCGTAGGTATCGGCATGAGCTTCGTAGCGGCTGGTGGGAAAGCCGTTTTCCTCCAGAAACGCCAGCATACCGTCCATATCGTTATAAGGCGGGCTTTCGATGGTGCCAATCTGGTAGAAAAAAGCGTCCAGCCTGCGCCTGGCCGTAACGCTCGGGTCCAGGTTGCGCAGCGCTCCGGCGGCGGCGTTACGGGCGTTTTTCAACGGCTCGTCGGCGGTTTTGTTGTAGGCCTCCAGCGTGCTCAGCCGCATAATGCACTCGCCCTGCACCTCCAGCAACCCTTGATAGGGAATAGAAAGAGGCACGCAGCGAATGGTGCGCGCCTGGGGCAGAATACCTTCGCCTACCTCGCCGTTGCCGCGGGTAGCGGCCTGCACCAATTGCCCCTTCCGATAGGTCAGGTTGATGGTCAGACCGTCCAGCTTGTATTCTACGGCATATTTCAGCGGGGGAAGCGGGGTTTCCCGGCCGTCGTTCAGCTGAGCGTGCAGCTTTTCCGTGCGTTTGAGCCAATCCAGCAGCTCAGCCTTGCTTTGCACCTTGTCCATGCTCCACAAACGGCTGATGTGCCGGTGCGGCTCAAAGGCGCTGAGAGGCTCAGCGCCTACGCGAACCGAAGGAGAGTCGGGCAAAACCTTACCCGACTCTTTTTCCAGCTGCAAAAGCCTATTGTATTTTTGGTCCCACTCGGCGTCGCTCATGGGGCTTTCGCCCAGGGTGTAATACAGAGCGGAAGCGCGGTTCAATTCATCCGCCAGCGCGCGCATCTGAGATACCGTCGCCATGTTACTCATTCACCTTCACAATTGGCGCAATGGCCAACACAAATTCCTTTTGACCGTAGGCCACAAAGCTGATCACAATGCGGGCGTCGCTGCCGCTGCCGCGAATTTCCTCCACATTGCCCTCGCCGAACTTGCGGTGCATGACCCGGTCGCCGGGCTTGAACAGAACGGCTACGGCGCTTTGCGGCACGCCGGAGGCGGCGGAGGGAGTAAAGCCCTTTTGCAACCCGGCAATGCCCAGGGCTTTTTGGCCCATACCCAGCCCGTGACCGCCCTCCATAAAGGCGCGGCGGGCGGCACGTTTGGGCGTGGGATGCTGATAGCTTTCCATCACGCCGGGGAAATTGCGTTCTCGCTTGCTAATCCAGCGGTCGTCCAGCAGCCGGTCGGGAATCTCCTTCAAAAAGCGGCTGGGCGCATTATAATTGACCTGATTGTACAACATACGCTGTGCGGCGTAGCTCATGGACAGCTGCTTCTGGGCACGGGTGATGGCTACATAACACAGCCTGCGTTCCTCCTCCAGCTTGGCCGGGTCCTGAATACTGCGGCCGCTGGGAAATACGCCCTCCTCCATGCCTGCCAGGAACACGATGGGAAACTCCAGCCCCTTGGCGCTATGAATGGTCATCAGGGTTACGGCGTTAGCCCCAAATTGGGCGTTGTCCAAATCGGACACCAACGCCACGTTTTCCAGGTAATCCTCCAGAGTGGGGGTTTCCGCTCCCTTTTCATATTCAGCGACGGCACCCAAAAATTCCTGGATGTTTTCCAGCCGTTCCTTGCCCTCGTCGGATTGATCCCGCTCATATTGAGCCTTCAGGCCGGTTTTTTCAATCAGATAGGCAACGAACTGACTGACGCCCATTTCCTCCCGGGAGAGAACCAGTTCGTTCATCAGCTCGCCAAAATCCAGAACGCATTTTCTGGGCCGGGCGGACAGGGCTTCGGGCACATCCGCCAAAGCGCTGTACAGGGGCATTTCTTTCTTGGCGGCATGACGCACCAACTCGGCGATGGTGCTGTCTCCAATGGAGCGCTTGGGCTGGTTGATAATGCGCCGCAGGCTCACGTCGTCGGCCGGGTTTACCACGCAGCGCAGATACGCCACAATGTCCTTGACTTCCCTGCGGTCGTAGAAGCGAAGGCCGCCGTAAATGCGATAGGGAATCCCGGCGCGCACCAGCATTTCCTCCAGCACGCGGCTTTGCACGTTGGAACGGTACAAAACAGCCATGCTGCCGTAGCTTTGGCCGGCCAGCTGCTGCTGACGCATGCGGTCGCAAATCCAGGCGGCCTCTTCCCGCTCGTCGCCGGCGCAGAACACGCCGATGGGCGCGCCTGCGGGGCTGTCGGTCCACAGGGTTTTCTCCATGCGCCCCTCGTTGTGAGCGATAACCTGGTTGGCCGCGTCCAGAATGTTGGCGGTGCTGCGGTAGTTTTGCTCCAGCTTGATGACTGAGGCGTCCGGAAAATCCTTTTCAAAATCCAGAATGTTACGGATGTCCGCGCCGCGCCAGCCGTAAATGCTCTGGTCGTCGTCGCCTACCACGCACAGGTTTCGGCTTTTTTGGGTCAGCAGCTTTACCAGACTGTACTGGGCAAAGTTGGTGTCCTGGTACTCGTCTACATGCACATAGCGAAATTTGTCGCGATAGCTTTCCAAAACCGGCGGATGATCGGCAAACAATTCCAGCGTGCGTACCAGCAGGTCGTCAAAATCCAGCGCGTTGCCATGGCGCAGCTTGGCTTCATAGGCCACGTACAGGTCGTGGAATTGCTGGCTGCGAAAATCCCGGGGAGACTGCTCAAACCACTCGTCCGGCCCCAGCAAACGGTTCTTGGCGTCGCCGAGCTTGCTCTTGGTTTCCCGAAGGCTCATCTGCTTGTCGTCAACGCCAAGCTGCTTATATAGCTCCTTGAGCACGCTGTTTTGGTCGTCGTCGTCGTAAATGGTAAAGGAGCGGGTGTAGCCCAGCTTTTCAATATCCCGGCGCAGAATACGCGCGCACATGGAATGGAAGGTGCTTACCCAAACGTCGTCCGCCGCTTCCCCTACCAGGGCGCTGACGCGCTCGCGCATTTCCTTGGCCGCCTTGTTGGTGAAGGTGATGGCCAAAATGTGCCATGGCGCTACGCCGTGGTCAATCAGGTTGGCGATGCGGTAGGTAAGCGCGCGGGTTTTTCCGCTGCCTGCGCCGGCCAGAATGAGCACCGGACCCTCCAACGTTTCGGCCGCCCTGCGTTGTTCCAGATTCAAACCTTCCAAATTCATTGCTTTCCTTTTCTTCTCCTTATGTATCTTGCGGCCCGTTCAGCCGGTCCAAAATGATGCTGTAGCCGTCTGCGCCATATTGCAGCGTGCGGTTGACGCGGCCGATGGTGGTGGTGGAAGCGCCGGTTTCATGCACGATTTCCTGATAGGTGGCTTTCTGACGAAGCATCACCGCCACCTCAAGCCGCTGGGTAACGGTTTTGATTTCCTGTATAGTGAGCACGTCCTCCAGGAAGCGGTAGGCTTCCTCAGGGGTTTTCAGCGCAAGCAGCGCCTTTACCAACAAATCGGTCTGGGCGTTCTGGTATCTGGGTGTAAACACGGTTCAAGCTCCTTTGGCATGTCAGTGCAAAGCCTTGCCTACGCTCAGTATACCACAAATTCGGAAAGAAGAAAAGCCAAAAACCTTGCGGTTCAGAGCAACGGCATTTCGCTTATTTCGCACGATGGGAGGGAAAATCCCTGATTCAAAAGCAAGGCAAAACACGATTCATCCATTAGAACCGCCTGCCGAACCCCTCGGGTGGTATCGGAGGACTGCGGCCCTCGGATTTCCATTCCGAACCCGGCGGCGCAGCGTGTACGCCGGATTCGACTGCCTTGCGCAACAAAGTGGAGGTGCAGGAGGCACTGTCTCCTGCCGGGATTTTAGGGGCGGAGCCCCTAAGCCTTATGCCGCAGCACCTTCCCCGTGAACCGGCAAAGCGCTGCTTCCGGGCGATGGCGGCCAATCAGGGATTTTTCGACACTCTGTGCCTTACGCAGCAAGGCTTTCCTTACGCGTTTTGCCGCCCGGCGAGCAGGCAAAGCGCGCTTTTCGTCAGAAAAGGTCTCCGCCGGCCGAGCTTCTTTGACGGCCCGACACGTTCAGATTGGCAGAGGCGGCGCGTGCTTGCTCAATTGAATTATGCTCTGTAAGCGCTGTCGCTTTCCTTGCGGCTGCCGGGCGATTACGGCTTCTCCGGCGGTTTTTTGCCCCAAAGACCGCCGGTCATTTCCCGGAAACTGCGTCCCCATTTACTCATGGCTCCGTTGCCGCCGGTAGACAGAAGAGCGAACAGCCCAAGCCCCAAAGCCAGCGCTACAATCAGCCAGATGGCCCAGCCGGCGCCCGTGTTATCCTGATCCGCTCCCTTGGCGGTTTCCCCGGCACTGCCGGATATGTCGCTGGTCCCGGCTGAACCGGTGACGCCGCCGTACAGCGCTTTGTACACCACCTCGCCCATGGGACCGGTAGCGTTCAGCACCCGCTCCTTGCTCAGCGTGTGAGTGCCAAACTCCAGCAGTACGCTGCGGGGAGCCAGATCCTGGTTGTATGCGCCCTTGCCCATGTAGATGTCTTTGATAAGGCCGGGATAGATTTTGTCGCCAACGGCCTTGATTTGCTTGGCAAAGCTCAGGTTGGCCTCCTTGTTTTGGTTGCCCTTGCCCACCAGCAGGCGCACCTTGCTCATTTTTTCCCCGCCGATGGTTACGGCGTACTCCTCCGGGTTCGGGATACCGTCGCGGTGCAAATCAAAAATGGCGTCTGGCTGAGCTTTCAGCAGCTGCACGGCGGTTTGACGGCTGCGGCGGTACGCGCCTGCGTCATGAGGATGGTGAGTTTCCTGGCTGCGTTCCACGCTAACCCCAAGCC
>CAKTUS010000008.1 GCA_934621485.1 uncultured Clostridia bacterium | reverse complement strand
GCAAAGCTTCCGCCATTGCTGCTTGTCCAGTTTACAAAGCGGTAGCCGCTATCAGCCGCGGCGCTCAGGGTCAACACGCTTCCGGGCATGTAGCTGCCGGACGCCCCAGTGGTGATTTTGCCGCCAGGCCCTGCCTGCACCGTTACCTGGGCGGGCAGAGAATACTGGAATACCTTGCTGTAACATTCCTCGCCGCTGTTTACATTGTCCAGCCGGGCGTAGAATTTGTAATAGTACACGCCCGGGGTTAGCGCCGGCTTGCCAAAGCCGTCGGTTTGCGCGCTGGTAATATCATAATAAAGGTTAGAGGTTATGCCATCGCCGTACGGGGACGGTTTAGAGGGCAGGCCGCCGGCTGCGGTATCGCGTACAAACCACGTGCCGGAGTCAGCGTAGTTTTGAGGCGTGGCATTTTGGACAGCGGAAGCGTTGGAGCCAAAGAACAGGCCGCCCTGCACAAAGGTATGGCTTGCGTCGTAGGTAAGCCAACCGCGTATTTGTGGGTTTGACGGGGTGATGGCAGGTCGAGTGGCATCAGAAGTAATCAGAGTGATATCACTATCTTTCCACTCTGTTTTCACCAAAGCGTTCTTTTGGAAATTTGCTGTCACAGTGGTGGCGTTTGCAGGCATAGTGAATGTAGTTGACTGTGAAGTGGGGCTAGCAAAGCTGCCGCCGTTGCTGGTTGTCCAGCCGGTGAAGGTGTAGCCGCTGTTTGCAGTGGCGGTCAGGCTGACCTTCGCCTGCGCAGCGTATTTGCCGGAAGCATTGGTGTTGGCAGTGCCGCCGGTGCCTGCGGTTACGGTGAGCTGGTATTCTGCAACATCTGGAACAAAATGGGCCGTGACGGTTGTGTCTCCGCCAGGCATGGTAAAGGCAGTCATGAACGCATCTTTTTGATTGAAATTGCTATCAGAGCCATTGCTTGTTGTCCAATGGGAAAAACGATACCCCTTGTCAGCTGTAGCTTGCAGGACAACCCTTGTTCCCGCGTTGATGGTTACACTGCTTTGCCAATTGGTTCCATCTGTGGAAAGCTCTGCTTTTCCGTTACCGGCAGAAGCGGCTGTGAGCTTGCTTGGGCCTATTTTTTGGAAAACAGCTGTCACGGTGGTATCATTTGCAGGCATAGTGAAGGTAGTTGACTGTGAAGTGGGGCTAGCAAAGCTGCCGCCATTGCTGGAAGTCCATTTCAAGAAACGGTAGCCGCTGCTGGGGGTGGCGGAAAGAAGAACCTTTGCATCTTTGTCATAATTACCAGACGCTCCGGTTATGATGGCGCCTCCATCGGAAGCTTTTATATTTAAGCGATATGTGGTTGGAATACGGTAATATATTTGATGAATCGTGGGCCAACGATCATTATGAGTACCTTTATCATCAGACCACCAACGGTCAACAGAGGTAAACTGATAAATATTATCAAGGGCAAGGTTGTTTTGCCAAGGACTATTATTTACAATTAAAAAATCCTCGCTTGAATAAGGCTTTTTCCCATCACCATTGTAGGCGTAAACAAGCATATAATGCATTTCTCCATTGCTTTTTTTACCGCCAATGATAACAGGCCCTTTCTGTAGTTTCTCATAGATAATTTCTAGAGCATTTTCATTACTACTGGACGAAATAGGAGTATACTTATCAGTAGACGACATATATCCCCGACCGTTGAACGTCATGTGTAATTCGGAAATAACTTCAACAGGATTGATGCTTCTGTTTTGGTAGTATGACTCGGCCATAGCTATTGATGTAATAAGACAACCATACTGCCCTATAGTCGCTGTTCCATCGTATACATAATTGCTCCATTGATTATCATATTGTCTGAAAACATAGGGAATCTGATAGGTAATTGAGTCGCCATGTGCTTCTCCCATATTCATTATGCAAAGCAGCATGATTGTAATACAGATGATTTTGATAAACCGCCGCATATTTCTACCTCCATCAAACATGGTTTCAAAAAACCAGTTTCTTTTTACAACTATACCATACATTACCATTTTGTCAAGCTATAAAATCATTACAGGAAGGAGGTATGATTATGGATACCTTGGAACGTCTGCGGCAATTGATGGAGCGGCAGGGATGGACGGAATACCGGTTGGCAAAGGAAAGCGGGCTTTCCATTTCAACCATTGCAAATATCTACCGCCGCAACGCGCTGCCGTCCATTCCCACGCTGGAAGCCATTTGTCAGGCGTTTGGGCTTACGCTGTCCCAGTTTTTTGCGGAGGGGGAGCTGGTGGAATTGAGCCCGGAGCTGAACGAGCTGTTTGACCAGTGGAAAACCCTCACCCCGGAGCAGAAGCGCGTTACCCTGGAAGTAATAAAGGCGTTCAACACGAAAGCCTAGGCAATAAAGCATAGCGGCCTTACGGCCGATTCGTATAGAACAGTAAAAAGAACCCTTCGGCCGAAGCCGAAGGGCTGAATCATTTTTTTGGCAGGAAAAAAGCGGAAAACGCGCTGGCCTTTGGGCCTTTTTTTATTTGGTCTCCACCCAGCCGCGGCTGCGCTCCACCGCCCGGTGCCAGCCATATAGGGCCAAATCCCGGTTGTAGTCGTCCATTTTGGGCTGGAAGGTCAGGTCGGGCTTTACCATGGCGGCGGCCTCTTCCTTGCTGCCGTACAGCCCCACGCCGATGCCGGCCAGCAGGGCCGCGCCCAGAGCGGTGGTTTCCAGCACCACCGGGCGCACCACGGGAATGTTCATGATGTCCGCCTGGTACTGCATCATAAAACCGTTGGCGCTTGCGCCGCCGTCCACATTCATTTGGCGGGGCTTTTTGCCGCCCCGGTCCGCCACCATGGCGCTGAACAGGTCGCAGCTTTGATAGCAGATGGCCTCCAGAGCGGCGCGCACAATGTGCGCCCGGCCGGTGCCGCGGGTCATGCCCACAATGGTGCCGCGGCTGTACATATCCCAATAGGGCGCGCCCAGCCCCGTGAAGGCGGGCACCAGGAACACGCCGGCGGTATCCGGCACGCTTTCGGCCAGCTGCTCGCTTTCTGCCGCCGTGTCAATCAGGTGCATTTCATCCCGCAGCCATTGCACGGTTGCGCCGCCCATAAACACGCTGCCCTCCAGCGCGTAGGTGGGCTTGCCGTCCAGCCGCCAGGCCATGGTGGTCAGCAGCCCGTTGCGGCTTTCCACCGGCACGGCGCCGGTATTCATCAGCATGAAGCAGCCGGTGCCGTAGGTGTTTTTCACCATGCCCGGCTCAAAGCACGCCTGGCCAAACAGGGAGGCGTGCTGGTCGCCCGCCATGGCGGCCACGGGAATGGGACGCCCCAGGATATCGGGGCGCAGCTGGCCGATCACCTGCGCGGAGTCTACCACGGCCGGCAAAACCTGCCGGGGAATGTGCAGCATTTGCAGCAGGTCGTCATCCCATTGCTGGGTGTGCAGGTTGAACAGCATGGTGCGGCCGGCGTTGGTGGCGTCGGTCACATGGGGCCGGCCTTCCACCAGGTGCCAGGCCAGAAAGCTGTCCACCGTACCAAAGCACAATTCGCCCCGCTGAGCCTGCTCATGCAGGTTCAGGGTGTCCAGCAGATAGGCCAGCTTGGTGCCGCTGAAATAGGCGTCGGGCACCAGACCGGTTTTTTGGCGAATCATGTCGCCGCAGCCTTCCCGCAGCAGCCTTTCCACATAGGGTGCGGTGCGGCGGCACTGCCACACAATGGCGTTGTGTACGCAGCGGCCGGTGGCCTTTTCCCAAAGCAGGGTGGTTTCCCGCTGGTTGGTGATGCCGATGGCGGCAATGTCCGCCACGTCCACGCCGCTCATGGCTACGGCCTTTTGCAGAGCGGTTACCTGTGTGGAGAGGATGTCGTCGGGGTCATGCTCCACCCAACCGGGCTGGGGGTAATACTGCCTGAACTCAATGGCGTGAGACGCCAGCGTGCGGCCGTTTTGATCGAACACGATGGCGCGGCTGGACGTGGTGCCCTGATCCAAGGCTACCAGATACTTCATGCCTGTTCCTCCTTTGCGGGTGCAAATAGCATTTCTTTACGCCGCGCCATTTCCTGCACGCGGTCGATATAGACGGACACATTGGTGACGTTGGGCGCGCGCTCGATGCGCAGCTCCCGGTCGGGAAACACGCGCTTGCTGATGGCGCCCGCGCCCATGGCCAGAATGGAGTTGGTTTCCTCCATAATATCCACATTGTACAGGCAGGCCTTGCCGGGCCGGGCATAGCCCACGTTTTGCTGCTGCCCGGCCATGTATTTCTGCCGGTACAGGTAATAGGGGGATAAGCCCAGACGAAGGGCGGTTTCCTCGCCCAAACGCACCATTTCTGCGGCTACCCTGCCGTCGGGAAGGGGCGTTTTTTCCAGGTTCAGCCGGCTGGAGCGCTTGATGGCCAGGGTGTGCACAGTCAGGCTGTCCGGGCCCAGGGCCTCAATCCGTTCCATGGTATGGGCAAAATGGCTGGCGCCCTCGCCGGGCAGCCCGGCGATTACGTCCATGTTGATATCGTCAAAGCCCATGTCTCGGGCCAGCAGAAAGGCTTCCTCAGCTTGGGCGGCGGTGTGGTCCCGGCCAATCAGGCGCAGGGTTTCATCATTCATGGTTTGCGGGTTGATGCTGATGCGGCCAACGCCCAGGCGTTTCAGGGTTTCCAGCTTGCCGCGGGTGATGGTGTCCGGCCGCCCGGCCTCCACGGTGTACTCCGCAGCGCCGGGGAACAGACGCATGGTTTCCTCCATCAGGCGGGCAAAATCGCTTTCGTTCAAGGCGGAAGGCGTTCCGCCGCCCACATACAGCGCCCGCAGCTTCAGGCCGCATCGCTGCATCAGCTGCGCGCCCTGCTCCATTTCCCACAGCAGCGCCTGCAAATAGGGAGGAATCAGCTTGCCCTTGCCGACCGCCTCGCCGGGAAAGGAGCAATAAGCGCACCGGGTGCGGCAAAAAGGAACGGAAAGGTATACGTCGGCCTCTGAAACGCTGGGCGCAGGCAGTTGCTGCTGCTGCACAACGATGCGCCGGAGCAGATCCACTTTTTCCGGCGTTACATCAAAGATGCGCTCCACCTGTGCCTGTGCCTGCTCCAGATTATAGCCTAGGGCTAGCTGCTCGTAGAGCAGCCGGGTGGGACGAATCCCGGTGAGGGACCCCCAAGGAGGTCGCACGCCGGTGATTTCCTTGAGCAATTCATACAGCGACAGCTTGCACAGGCGCTTACGAACCCGCTTTTCCACAATGGCCCAATGCCCGTCGTCCTCAAACCCATCCGCCGGGTTGGGCAAAGCCGCCTGACGGGTGCAGCTGCGGCTGCAAAACTGAAAGGTGGAAAACGCAGCGCCGTTTTCCTGCCGGTAGGTATGCAAAAGCGGTTGGCAATCGCCATCGTTTTCCGGGTTAACCCAAAAGGCTTCCACCTGATAAAACAGCTTCAGCACATCGCAAAACTCATTGGCAAAGCCTTCCTGGGGGGTGTGAAGCGCCACGCGCACCGCTTCCATCGTTATGCGCCCTCCCCGTCAGTTCCCACCACGCCGGTTTCGTCATGACCTGGATAAGTGGTCATTTTGGGGTGCAGATGGAACAGGGTGCGCAGGGATTCCTTCAGCTTCAGAAAGCTGCCGTCCGGAAAATCCGTGCGGCCGTAGCCGTGGGCAAACAGCGTGTCGCCCGTCAGGATGCCCTGCCCCTCCGGCAGCAGATAGCAAACGCTGCCCTCACTGTGGCCGGGGGTGTGGAGCACCTGAATGGGAATGTCGGCCAGGGTAAGGGTTTCGCCGCCTTCCAGGAGCACGCTGGGCCGGGTGTGGACAGCCACCTCAAAGCCGAAGGGATGCGACAGGTTGGCCTCAGGATCGGCCAGCCGGGCCGCGTCGGCCTTGTGCACATACAGGGGAATGTGGTACTTGCCGCACACCGCGTCCACCGCGCCGATGTGATCGCAATGGCCATGGGTCAGCAGCACCGCTGCCGGGTTGGCGTTCGTCAGGGCAGACAGAATCCGAGTGTCCTCGGCTCCCGGATCCACCACCACGCACTGGCCGTTTTCCCTATTTTCCACAAGATAGCAATTGCTTTGAAAACTGCCTACAGACAGGCAGCGAAGAGATACCCTAGGCATAGCTGACCCCTCTTTTCTTTAGAACAATTTGCGAGAATCCAGCAGGATGGTTACCGGACCGTCGTTGACCAGGCCCACCTGCATATCCGCGCCGAAAACCCCGGTTTCCACAGGGATACCGCGGCTCCGCCAATCGGCCACCAGCCGTTCATACAGGGGATTGGCGGTTTCGGGACGGGCGGCGGCGATGAAGCTGGGCCTGCGGCCGCCTCGTGCGTCGCCCAGCAGCGTAAACTGGCTGACGGCCAGGATTCTTCCGCCAATGTCCAGCAGGGAACGGTTCATTTTGCCGTTTTCGTCCTCAAATACCCGCAGGTGGAGCACTTTGTCGGCAATGTAGCGCAAATCAGCGTCGGTATCGCCTTCCTCTACGCCGATGAGCACCAGAAACCCCTGGCCAATTTCGCCCTTTCGCTCTCCGGCCACGCTGACGCTGGCCTGCGTTACACGCTGTACAACTGCCCGCATAAGGGCCTCCTTTCCGGGGTCAGGTGGCCCCGCGGTATACCTCGATGATATCGCTGCGCTTGCCCAGCTGCACAAAGACCCGATCCAGCTGTTCGCGGCTTTTCACCTGAATAATCATGGTAATGTTGCAGGTTTTCTTTTTTTCATCCCGCTTGGCAGACACGGCCACGATGGGCACATCCATGTTGCCGATGCACATGGCCAGCTCACCCAGCAGGCTTACGTGATCGTAAGCGATGATGTTGATGGAAGCGTTAAACTCGCTGACGCCGGCGTCCATGGCCCAGCTTACGTCCACCAGGCGCTCCTTTTCGGCGTTGACCATATTGGGGCAATCCGCCTTATGCACGGTAACGCCGCGCCCCCGGGTAATATAGCCTAGGATTTCGTCGCCGGGTACAGGATTGCAGCAGTGGGCAAAGCGCACCAGCATGCCGCTTTCCCCCTTTACATATACGCCGTGGCTGGGCTTGCCTACCTGCTTTTGGGCTTCCTCATGAGAAACCTCGGTCACCTTGGGCAGCGCCGGGGTTTCCGCTTTGCGCTGTTCCTCCATCAGCCTGCTGACGACATAGGAACTGGCTACGCCGCCATAGCCTACCGCGCCGTAGATATCGTCCAAATCGCTGAAGGCATAGCGTTTCAAAATAGGCTCGTAATACTCGGGCTTGGTCAGGTTGGCCAGGTCCGTGCCGCGGCGCTTGGCCTCGTGGTCCAGCATGTCTTTACCCTTGGCTACGTTTTCGCCTCGCAGCTCCCGCTTCATAAACTGGCGAATTTTGGCCTTGGCCTGCTGGGTTTTCACCACCCGCAGCCAGTCCATGCTTGGGCCCTTGGAGGCGGAAGAAGTGATGATTTCCACCCGGTCGCCGGTTTGCAGCTCGGTTTCCAGGGGCACGATGCGGCCGTTCACCTTGGCGCCTACGCAGTGGTTGCCCACGCCGGAATGGATGCGGTAGGCGAAGTCGATGGGCGTAGCGCCGCGCTGCATGCTGACAATATCGCCCTTGGGAGTAAAGAGCAGCACTTCTTCACTGAACAGGTCGGTTTTCAGGGAGTCGATAAACTCCTGACTGTCCCGGGTATCGCCCTGCCAGTCCAAAATCTGGCGCAGCCAGTACAGCTTGTTATCCAAATCGCCGGAGGCGCCGCCCTCCTTGTAGCGCCAGTGAGCGGCCACGCCAAACTCGGCCACCCGGTGCATTTCCCAGGTGCGAATTTGAATTTCAAAGGGAAAGGGCATGCGGCGGCCGCCGATAACGGTGGTGTGCAGGCTTTGGTACATGTTGCCCTTGGGCACGCTGATGTAGTCCTTAAACCGGCCGGGAATCTGGTTCCACAGGGTGTGCACAATGCCCAGAACCGTGTAACAGTCCTGCACGGTATCCACCAGCACGCGCACGGCAATCAGGTCGTAAATCTGGTCAAAGGTTTTGCCTTGCAGCTTCATTTTTTTGTAAATGGAGTACAGGTGCTTGGGCCGGCCGTCCATTTCATAGTGAATGTGCTGCGCGTCCAGCTTTTCGCTCAGCTCCGTGATAACCATACGAATGTTTTCCTCCCGCTCCACGCGGCGCATCCCCACCTTTTGGGCGATGTCATGGAAAGCCTCCGGGTCAATATACTTGAAGCTTAGATCCTCCAGCTCCGATTTGATGGAGTTGATCCCCAGACGGTGCGCCAAAGGCGCGTAAATATCCAGGGTTTCATGGGCGATGGCTTTTTGCCGGTCCTCGGGCTGAAAGCGAAGGGTGCGCATATTGTGCAGCCGGTCCGCCAGCTTAATGACTACCACGCGGATGTCCTTGGACATGGCCAGAATCATCTTGCGCAGGCTTTCAGCCTTTTGCTCTTCCCGATTGGTGAAATCCAGTTTGTCCAGCTTGGTAACGCCGTCCACCAGCTGAGCCACCTCGTCGCCAAATTCCGTGCGGATGGTGTCCAGGGTGATGCCGGGACAGTCCTCCACCGTGTCGTGCAGCAGGCCGGCGGCAATGGTAGGGGCGTCAATCATCAGGTCCGCCAGGATGCTGGCAACGGAAACCGGGTGCATGAAATAGGGCTCACCGCTTTTGCGCACCTGGCCCTTATGAGCGTTTTCCGCAAACTCGTAGGCCTTTTTCACCAGCTCGCGGCCTTCGCCGGGGTGGTGCTTTTCCACTCGTGCCAGCATCTTTTCCAGGGGCATGCACTCGTTGGTGATATAGGTCAGCATGGTTTCACCTCCGAAAGCGATAGGTAGCCTAGGCTTTTGAAACGTGCTTTATATAGGTATACAGCGTATCGGTAATAGAAGCGCCCGCGTTCACGTACACCCGCAGCACCTTGGCATTGTTGGAGACGATGGTGCTGGTTAGGCGTTTGCACTTGTGCGTAAAACAGGTGTCCAGCGTTTTTTTGTGCAGCAGAGCGCCCAGGCCCCGGTCGTTTTCCGCATCATACATTCCCATGAGCACCGGGTCTACGGTGTCTGCGTCTTTGCGCTGCACCACAAAAAAGCCGATGGGCTTCTCCCCGTGGAGCACTTCATACAGGTGCGCGCCGCCGTGCCACATGGCGCAAAGCCAATTGGCGTAACGATTGCCTCCCATTTTCAGGCCGAAGGCCGGGTCCAGGCTGACCCGGTCGCTCATGAATACGCCCTGGCGGATGCGGGCGCAAACTTCGTCGCACTCCGTTTGGGTGGTGCGCTCCGCCACGGTCAGCCCACGGTCAAAGCGGGCGATGGAGTCGGGCATGGAATACTCGTCCCGGCGAACCATTACATGGAATACCGTTTCCACATATGTATAGCCTAGTTTTGCTAAGCCAAACAGCAAATGCGGGCAGTTGACCGGCGTTTTCAGCACAATGTACTCCGCCCCCAGCGCGATGATGCGCTTTTCTTCCGCCGCCAGCTGGACGAGAGAATCCGCCGGCTCCAGGGAAAGCTCATAGGCGTCTACGCCCAGGTTTTCACGCTCCCAGGTTGCATGAACGGTTTTCATTCATGCTCACCTCGCTTTCTACAGGCGCTTTGGGGTTTGAAGCCGTCTCGCCTCCCCGGGTGACGGAACGGACCACAAACTGGGGGTAGCGGTTAATGCTCAGGTAAATGCGGCCAATGTATTCGCCTACAATACCCATCAGTCCAATGATGCCGCCGCCCAGCAGCAGCATGATGGAAATGGTGCTGGCCCAGCCGGCCTGCATGTTGGGATGGACCAACTTGCGAATAATGGTAATCAGGGCGCACAGAAAACCGCAGGCCGCCGTTATCCAGCCTACATAATTGGCGATGCGTAAAGGCTTGATGGAAAAAGCCGTGACGCCGTTGGCCCACAGGGACACCAGCTTTTTCAGAGTGTAGCCGCTCTTGCCTTCCGCCCGGGCCCGATGATGCACCGGCACATTGCAATAGCGGCTCACGCTTTGAAACAGCAGCCCGGACACATAGGGAAAGGGGTTGGGATAGTTGAGCGCGCAGTCCACCACAAAACGCTGACAGGCAAAGTAGCTGTTCACCTTCAGGTCCTTGGGCTGCTCAAAAAAGTAGTGGTTGCATGCGGCGTTGAATCGGCTGCCCCAGTTGCGGAAGCGGTTAAATTCCCGCTTGTCGTACTCGGCAAACACAATGTCATAGCCTTCGGCCACTTTGTCGATGAGCTGAAAACATTCGTTTGCGGGCGTTTGCCCGTCATCGTCCAGGCAAATGACGATTTGTCCCCGCACCTGGTGAAAGCCCGCCATCAGCGCGCTGTGCTGCCCAAAATTGCGGGATAAATCCACAAACACAAGGCTGGGATACTGGAGGCACAGTTCCCGAATGACCTGGGCGGTGTCGTCCGGGCTGCCGTCGTTGACCAGAATAATTTCGGAATCATAATCCTGCGAACGGGTCTCCAGGGTGGCGGTCAACTCCTGCACCACTGCGCCAATGGTATGAGCCGAGCGATAACAGGGAATGACGAAGGAAAGCAATGGTTTGGCCATGAGGCACCTCGATTCATTATTGGGCGGTAATTCGGCGGGAGAGGGTACGAATCAGGTCGTAGCCGTCCCAGACCAGGTCAAAATCCATGGTATGACCCATGGGCGTGATGCGGTCGATGCCGTAAAGCCCCATCTCTATCACAAAACGGCGCAGAGCAGCCGGATCCATCCCCAAATAGGACAGGGTTTGATAATTGCGCCGCACCACCGGGGCCAGAGCGTCCAGGGTTTCGGCGGCATATTCCAGGAAAAAGCCGCCGCCGCATCGATATTCGCCGATGCTGGGAAACAGCTTGGGCAACCGCATACGAACCACGCAAGAATCTGGCGAGGAGAGCCTTTCCGCCCCCAGGTTCAGGGCGGCGCGGCAGGCGGCGGTCAGCTTGTCCACCGCTGCCACGGGCGAAATGGAGTAGCGGGGCCGAGCCTCTGCGTGTACTGCTTGCCAGAAACGATCCTGCGCGGCTTGCACCTCAGCCTCGCCGCCCAGCCAGTATACCAGATGGGGCGAGGTGCAGGCGTTTTGATCCGTCAGGTAGGTATCGTTGAAGAAATCCCCGGCCGCCCGGCGCAGCTCCTCGTCGGTTAGCTTCAGGACCGCCTGGGCGCGGATGACCAGCAGGCTGTAGCGGTCGGCAAAGGCAACCTCCACGGCATGGGAAGGCAACGGGGCCTGGCGTACCCGGCGCACCGTTTCGTCGCCGCCCCAAATGACGCGAACGTCGCAGGCGGCGCTGAGCGCTTCCGTTCGCGCCTGCTGCTCCCTTGGATAGAGGAGCACCGTCACATAGGGCGCTAACGAAGCATGGGCGTTTTGCAGCAGCAGCCGTTCCATTGTGGCGCAGACAATGCGGGTTTGGGGAAAATCCTGGCTGGACGCCTTTACCACACAGGCGTTGCCCGCCAGCAGGCCGGCCACAAGCGAATAGGCAAAGTTGATGGGCACATTGCTGGGCGCAATGTGAAAGGCCATACCCCGGCCCAGCCGCTCGGCCGCATCCGGATAGCGGGTTTGCAGCTGCGTCAGATGGGCCCTGCGGCAAAAGAAGGCAAAGGTGACGATGTCGGGGTAATGCCGGGCCGCCGGGTCCTTCAGCAGGGCGGCGCTCACATCCGCCAGGAAGGCCAGCACAGCTGGAGAAAAAGCGGGCAGCGGAAGGACGGACTGCCAATGGCCGCCGCACAGGGTTTGCTCACTTGAGCTCATAGGTATCGCTGCACCCCCTGATTTCGGCCCGCTGGATGCGGCCCAGAATTTCAAAATACTTGCCTTTGCGGCCGCAGGGGCAATCGTCCTCCCCCAAGATGCGGCCTTCATCCTCCGTAAGCAGCAGATGACCGGGATAGCTGCGCGGAAGCACGCTGGATACCTGCACCAGCCCCGACTGGCCTACATCCGCTACGGAAAAGTCCTCCGGGCGGCGAATGGTTACATCCGACCAGACCGGCGCGTGCAAATGCCCCTGTTCACACTCCATATAGATCGTTCCGGTTTGCTCCACCATGCCGTAATAGTTGTGCACCCGGCTGAGGCCGCAGGTTTCCAGCAGAGCTTGCTTGAACTGCCCGGTAGTAATGTGCTGGTCGGCCAGCCTTTTCCACCCGCCGCCGTGCACCAGCACGCCGCGGCTCAGGTCTGGATGATAGCCTAGGCGACGAAGCTCCGTGCAGAAATGCTGCCAGATCATGAAGGTGAAGCCAAACAGGAAGATGGACTCGCCTGCATGCTTTTCCAAAAACGTCTCCAACCCGGCCGCATCCAGCCGCATGCTTTCATCCAAAGCAAACATTCTGTCCCGGGCAAAGAGACTGAAGCCCAGGATGCCGGCGCCCCGGGCAGAGAACATGGCCCGGTTCTGGATGACGGCGCTGCTGTCCAGCACAATCATGGGCAGCCGCTGCTTTCCCAGAAACTCGCCCATAATGCGGCTCAGCACGCGGCTTTGCAGCGCGCTGGTTTCCCGGTCCAGGTAAATGCGGCTCACCTGCTGGCCGGTGGTGCCAGAGGAGGTCATGGTGCGATGCAGCGCTTCCTCCGGCACGCTCTTCAGGCTGTATTCCTTAAACAGGCGCACCGGCAGAAAGGGCAGGCTTTCAAAGTCTGCATCCGGATCTATCGGCGGAAAGGCATGCAGCATGCGGGCGTATTCCGGACAGTGTGCCGCGTGAAAGCGGGTCAGTTCGCTCAGCTCCCGGGACAGGAAAGCGCGCTTTTGCGCGCGCTCCCATTCATACACCGGCAAGGAGAGCAGGTCGTTATCCATCATATTTCTCCAGCTCCCGGTACAGGGTTTTTCCGGCTTCATTTTTAGGAATGGCTTCAAGCGCCACCGGATAGAATCCGTTTTGATTGATGCCGGTCTTTTCGGAAATCCACTGGCGCATGGCGGGCAAATCTCCCGCACAGGTGGAAAACAGGGTCAGGTGGTCGTCACGGCCGGCGCAGGCCACCTCTCCCTGAGGAAAAGCGGCCTTGAGCATGCGCTCTACCTCGTCCAGGTTTACCCGGTTGCCAAACATTTTCAAAAAACGCTTTTTGCGGCCCACAATGGTATAGTAGCCATCCTCATCCACCTGCGCCATATCGCCGGTTTCCAGCACGCCGCCGCGCTCGTCGCCCTTAGCCAGGTCCTCCAGACACTGAGCATAGCCTAGGGTGACATTTTCGCCATGATACCGCAGTTCGCCGGTTTGATGAGGCTGGGTGATGATATCGCCGTTCCCATCCACCAGTTCAAAGCGGCCGCCCGGAATGGCAATGCCCATGGAGCCGCACTTTTCCAGGCTCATGGGCCAGGGCAGATAGGCCATGCGGGCAGTGGCTTCGCACTGGCCGTACATCACAATAAATTGACGGCCCGTTTCCTGACACCAGGTAGCAAAACGCCGGTGAAGATCCGGCTGCAGCTTGCCGCCGGCCTGGGTAAGCGTGCGCAGGCTGGGCAAATCGATGCGGGTGAAGCGCATGCGGTCCAGCATTTCGTAGGTATAGGGCACACCGCCAAAGCTGGTGGCCTCTTCCTGGCGGAAAAAGTCCCAAAATTCGCGACGGGTAATGGGATGATTGGTCAAAAGAATGGTGGCTCCCACATCCAGATGGCTATTCAGGATGCTCAGGCCATAGGTGTACTGCATGGGCAAGGTGGTGATGGGCCGTTCCTGAGCCGTAAGGCCCAGGTATTCCACAATGCTGTCCGTATTTGCCCGGATGTTGCGGTAGCTTTGCCGCACAAACTTGGGGCTGCCGGTAGAGCCGCTGGTGGTCAGCAGCAGCGCCAGATCGTTGTGCATGGGGGTTTTGGCGCCAAAGGGCGTTTTCAGCAGTTGATAGCCAAAGCGCTGGTACACGCTTTCGCACTGTTCCCAGGCAAAGCCCTCGGGAGCCCACAGATAGGCGGGGCGGTAACAGTCGTACAGGCTGCGCAGCAGCTCGGGATCTACGCTGGCAGACAGCATGGCGGGCACCACGCCGCCTTCCAGAAAGGCCGTATAGCCCAAAAAGCTGCCCAGGGTGTTTTCACACAGGATGAATACCAGGCATTTGCCGTCCGTGGCGCTGCAAAGAGTGCGGCTTTCCCGCGCCAGCTGGGCATAGGTGAGGGAAACGCCCTGATCGTCCTTTACGGCGACGGCATCGCCGAAACGGTCAAATCTCCACATCATACTTGCGAAGAATCTCCTTCCCTTTTTCAAACGAGCTCAGGTCGATGATATCGTCCATATCCACCATGATATCGAAGGCGTCCTCCAACGCGGCGATCAGCGTCATGTGACCTACGCTGTCCCACTGGTCGCTTTCGCCATACTTCAGCGTGGTAACCTCGCTTTCAGGAACGTTGAGGGCCTCTGAAAAGGCTTTCACGTACTTTTCCAGATTGGTCATGGGAAAATCATCCTTTCGTAGTTGATGAAAAGGGAAAAACTACAGAATCCCGCCGTCTACGCGCCAGGTTTGTCCGGTAACGTAGGAAGCCATGTCGCTGGCCAGGAAGGCCGCCACGTTGGCTATTTCCTCCGGGCGGGCCTTGCGGTGCATGAGAATGTGGTCAAGCTGCTGCTGGGTAACCTTTTCACTAAGGCCCCGCACCAGGTCGGTATCGGTGAGGCCGGGGGCCACGGCGTTTACGCGGATGCCCACGCTGACAAGCTCTCGAGCCATCTTTTTGGTGGCGGCGATAACGGCGGCCTTGGAGGCGGAATAGTCCAGCCGGCTGTCGCCGTCCAGGCCCGCCACGCTGGCAATGTTCACCACTGCGCCCGCTTTGCCCCGGGCCATCAGCCGGGTGGCCAGACGGCTTACCTCCACCATGCCGAAGAAGTTCACGTCGAAAATCCGGCGCATATCGCTTTCGGGGGTCATTTGAAACATGCGGTCCTCGCCCATGACGCCTGCGTTATTCACCAGAATGTGCAGGGGCAGCTTGTCGGCCATCACCTGCTGAAAGGCGGCCCGAACGGCGGCGGTATCGGCAATGTCGGCATACACAGGCTTTACCCACACGCCGCAGCGCTGGGAAACCTCTTGACAGCGCCGCTCAAAGGCTGGGTCGCTCTGGCGGGCGAAGGCCCACACATTGGCACCTTCCCGGGCAAAGGTTTCCAGCAGGGCCGAACCGATGCCCCGGGCCGCGCCGGTAATCAGGGCGTTTTTAGTTTGCAGCAGCATCGCTCGCAGCCTCCTCCCCGTCGATGGTTACACGCAGCTTTTGATAGTATTCGGCATACAGTTCCTTCACGTAGCGCTGATTGTCGCTTTCCGTAGCGTCGCCCATAAAGGCGGCGGGAATGTCCTGCACAGGGTATAGGACGGCATCCGTCTGGCTTTCATCATTCATGACTGCGTCGCGCTGATCCATGGCCGCGTCATAGCGGGCGGCTTCGCCCTTCAGCAGGGAATACAGCGCGCTGCCGGTAGCGGTGTTTTGCGGGCCGTAGTCCACGGAACCGGCAGGACGGTATGCAACGCAACCGATGAGCAGCAGCATGGCCGCCGCCAGCAGCGCCGCATAGCGCAGTCCCCCTTTTTGCGATGCGCCAATCGCGGGAAAACGGGTTATCCAGCCATCCCATCGGCGCAGGCTCCAGCCCAGCCAGTACAGCGTCAGGGCGCAGCTCATGAGCACAAAGGTGTAGAAATAGGTGTTCAGGGTGCGCCCGTCGCCCAGGTAATTTCCCGTGTACAAGGTGGGAACCAGCTGCGCGCAAAACAGGCCGACGCTGAGCAGCGTAATCCAAACAGGATGCACAAACCGGAGGGAACAGCCGCGCAGAGCTTCGCACAGCTTCCAGCCCACCAGCGCCCACACCACCATCAGCGGCAGAGAAAACCAGTGCCCCATCAGCGCCACGCCGAAATACAGCGCCTGCAAAACGGCCTTGGGGGCGCTCATGCCGCCGTGCAGGGTTTGCGCTCGAATGGCGTTGCCGGGGGCCAAGGCGCTGAAAACCAGGCCGCCCAACAGCACCAGGAAAGCAGCCAGCCGACCAAAGCGGCCCTTGCGCCGGCGGGCAAAGCTTTCCAACGTCAGCAGGCCGTCTGCACAGCAGCTGAACAATACGGTGGAGTATTTGGCTCCGCCCAGCAGCGCCGACAGCAGCACCAGCAATGCCGCCAGCAGAATACGGGCGCCTGTCTTTTGAGCCCGGGCCTGGCTGACCATTACGCCGTAGCGCACCAGCATCAGCGACCACATCAGCGTGTAGGCTACGCCGCCGTTGAACCAGAAGAAGCTTTCGCTCAGGTCCGGTACAAACTGAATCATCACAAAGGCCACGGCGCACAGCGACATCCAAAAGGAGGGCTCGTCGGTATGCAGCGTTTTCACCAGCACCTGCCTGAGGAAAAACCACAGAGCGAACAGGAAAAAGCTGAGCAGCAGGGCCGTGGACAGCCAGTACAGATTCTCGGAAAACAGGGCCGGCTGCAATGCGCTGATGAAGGAGGTGGTATAGGTGCCTTCCCAAGTGCCGCGAATAACGGCGGTGTTTTCCGCAGCGGCGCGAAGGGTTTCCAGCAGGCTGCCGGTGTCCCGCCAGGCGGCGTGGGTGCGGATGGAAAACCCAAAGTCGTCGTAGCAGGCGTGATTATAAAAGGACAGCGCATACAGCGGCATCAGGGACAGCAGCAGCAGCGCCACGCAAAGCCAGGCCAGAGCCTGGTTGGGCAGCCGTCGATTGAGCAGGGCAGGCTGTTTCACGGCGCTTCCACCTCCCCTTCAATGTGAATGGCTTCTTTGCCGTAGTAACGCATCAGGGTGGGCCGCACGTCATAGGTGGCGCCGGGCTTGAGCAGGTCGTCCATGAAAACGCTGGGAACGAAGGTGAGCGGCTTCAGCGTTACCACGGGCTGGGCGGCGTCGCTGAGCAGGCTTTCCCGCTCTTTCATTTCCCGGTCGTACCGGGCCGCCTCGCCGGACACAATGGAAAGGGCGGCCTGCGCGCCAGTCAGGTTTTGAACGCCGTACAGGGGCGAATCCTCCCGCTGGCAGCCCATGCAGCCCACGCCCGCCAGGCACACGCCCACCAGTACAAAGGCCCGCAGGGAGCGGGGCGCCCATTGGGCCGCCGGGCCTAAGCGCTTGGCGGCGAAGCCCGTCAGGTAGTAGACCCACACCAGCCACAGCGCGACAAAACTGATGAAATAGGTGTTTACAATGCGCCCGCCGCCAATGCTGGCAATGGAGTATAGCGGCGGCGTCAGCTGGGTGCAGTACAGCGCCCCCAACAAAAGGGTGCAGAGCCAGGGATGGCGGAAATCATAGCTGCTGCTGCGGGCGGCCTGCCACAGAAAAGGCCACGCCAGCACCGTAACGCCTAGCAGCGGCAGGCGCAGGTACTGGCCCATCTGGGCCGCGCCATAATACAGCGCCTGCAGCACCGCCTTGACAGCGGAGGTCTGGTACTGGATATAGCCTGCCCGCACCTTGTTGCCGGGCGCAGACATGCTGTAGAGGAAAAACATGGCGAAAACCAGCCACAGCGCGGCAATGTGCCACCGGCGGGGATGCCTCCTGACCAGCAGGGCAAGGAGCCATAGGCCATACAGGCACAGCCCGAATACGCCGCCCCCATAGCTGCCGCCGCCCAGCAGCACCATCAGCAGCCCAAGCGCCGCCATCAGCCACACGCGGCGGCTGCGCTGCTCACAAGAAAGCAGTTTTAGCGACAGGGCTACGCTCAGGGCCAGCAGCGAATAGATAAACAGGTTGCCAACCCCTCCGTTGAACCAGAAAAAGGCCTCTCCGGGGTCGGGCATCAGCTGGCACATCAACGTCAGGCTCAGGGCGCTGACGGCCGTTCGTCCCCAACGGGAAACGCCCAGCCTGCCAAACAAAGTATGGAAAAAAAAGGAAAAGCAGACCAGAAAGGCGGTGATGAGGAAAAAGCAGCTGAGGAAATAGGCGCTTTCGCTGAAAACCCCCGGCTGTAAATTGCTGAAAATGGTGCCGGTGAAGGTACCCTGCCAGTTTTGACGGGTATCGCGGATGCTCTTGAGGGCGGCGGTTAGAGCCGCGCCCAGGTTGTGCGTGGACACCCAGGCGGCGTGCACGTCCGTGGCGAAGCCAAAGTCGTCGTAATAGGGATGATTGTACAGAGAAATCGCGTATAGAGGCAGGACGCCGGCGATGAGCACAGCTATGCAAACCAGAGACAAAAGCCGTTCGCCGCGGGCCTTTGCGCCTTCCTTCAACCTGCATCCCTCCTTGCACAAAAAATGAGACAATATATCAATTTATGATTATAGCATGCTTTGCACAAAAAAGCCACCCGTTGACGGCAATCCGGCAGGGCGACAACAAATGGATGAATCGCATTGGTTTTGGAACACGGGTTTGCATTTTCGCGTACTTGCAATAGGAAACTCCACTCCATCGTTTGATGGGTTGTGTGAATTAGGCTAAAGGCTGTTGCTCCGGGTAATCCGACGCTGTGCCGGATTGCAGGTAAGAACCCATTCCGGGAAGTGGAGAGACTGCGTTTCTCCGATGTCCCCGGGCTTTTGGCAGCTCCACTGGCTGGAATCGCATCGCCCGGCTGACCTGCGGTCGGCCACTGCAAAAGGTTCCGATGAAGCCGCTTTTGGGACGGCCTGAATCCGGCGATTCGGCCTGTCGAAAAAAAACCGTGAGTGGTATCAGAGGGCAGCGGCTCTCTGGTTTTGATTCCGAACCCGGCGGCGCATACGTCGGTTTCGGCAGTCCTGCGCAGCAAGGCTCAGGCCGCTGACAAAGTGGAGGTGCAGGAGGCACTGCCTCCTGCCAGGGTTTTAGGGGCGGGGCCCCTAAGCCTTATGCCGCAGCATGTTCCTTGCAAATAAACGTAGCTGTGTGCACGGACACGCTCTCTCGCAGAGGTTTTTCAACAGTCTGAGCCTTGCACAGCAAGGCTTTCCTTACGCGCTTGCCGCCCGGTGAGCCGCAGATGAGCAGGCAAAGCGCGCCTCTCGACAGAAAGATCGCCGTCGGGCCAGCTTTTTTGACGGCCCGGGCACTACGCCGGATTTGTGTTGCCGACGCAAATATGCTATACTAAGTCGTAGAAGCAAAGCGTAGGGACGGGGAGGGAAACAGCGGCATGGCGGGAGAACACGCGGGACATCGTTTACGCATGCGGCAGCGCTTTCGGGAAAGCGGCCTGGACGGCTTCGCGCCGCACGAAGTGCTGGAGCTGGTTCTGTTTTACGCCATTCCTCAGCGAAATGTGAATCCGCTGGCCCACAGCCTGTTGGAGCGGTTTGGCTCGCTGCACGGCGTGCTGGACGCTCCTGTTGAGGAGCTGCAGAAGGTGGAGGGCATGGGCGAATATGCCGCCACGCTGTTGAGCATGTTTGCCCAGGTGGCCCGTCGGCTGGAACAAAGCCGAAGCGGGCAGCGGGAGACGATTTCCACCCGTAAGGCGGCGGAGGATCACTGCGTGCGGCTGCTCAGCGGCCTGAAGCAGGAGCAGTTTTACGCGGTGTGTCTGAACGGGCAAATGCAGCTGCTGGGCGACGCGCTGATCGCCAGGGGTTCCCTTAGCGAGGCGGTGGCCTATCCCCGCCTGGTGGCCGAGGCGGCGCTGCGCTACAACGCCCACTCTGTGGTGCTGTGCCATAACCACCCCGGCGGGTCGCTGGTGCCGTCCCACCAGGATATGGAGCTCACCCGCACGCTGGCCCAGCTGCTGGAAAGCATCGAGGTGCGGCTGGCGGATCACATTATCGTGGCCGACGGAAAAGCCTTGAGCATGGTGCGGCATGGGCTGATTCAACAGAATAGCGTGCAGGACGGCCTGGTGACCCGAGTGGCGGATTCCTCCGGCGAGGTGCTCATCCGCAGCCGTCTGCAAAAGGCATTGAAAGGAACGCAAGAATGAACAAACCCTTCCCCCGCAAGCTGTTTCGGGCGCTTTTGTGGCTGCTGGCCGCAGGGCTTGCCTGCTATGCCGGGCTCATTGCCCTTGTGTATCATTGGGAGGTTAGCGTGCCAACGCCAGCGGATTATGACGGAATCATTGTGTTGGGGGCGCAGGTGCTGCCCTCGGGTCAGCCTTCGGTGCAGCTGAGATGGCGGCTGGACAAGGCGGTTGAATATTATGAAAAAAACCCCTGCCCTGTGGTGGCGTGCGGCGGGCAGGCGGGCAAGGAGCCCGCGCCCGAAGGCGAAGTGATGCGCGCTCTGCTGCTGGAGGACGGTCTGCCGGAAGCGGATGTGTATGCGGATCCGGACAGCATGAACACCCGGGAAAACATTCAAAACGCCTGGAGGATTCTGCAAAGCCTGGGCTGCAGCCGCCCGCTGCTGGTGACCAGCGACTATCATTTGCCCAGGGCCCTGGCCCTGGCGCGGGATACGGGGCTCACAGCCGTTCAGGGCGTGGGCAGCCCCTGCCGCAACGAGTGGAACTTCTGGCTGAAAAATCATATGCGTGAGGCGTTATCATGGGTGAAGTATTGGGGCATCAAGTACCTGCATCTGCCGCTGTAGCCCAGTGGGAGAAACGGCTACGGGAAGGCGTTGCCGCCCTGGGCGTTTCGGTACAGGAGCAAACTCCCGCCCGGCTGGCGGCGTACCATGCCATGCTGGCGGACTGGAATACCCGCATGAACCTGACGGGCGATACGGATTTTGAAACCTCGCTCAGCAGGCATTATCTGGACTGCCTGGCCCCCTTGAGGGTGGAGGGCGCTTTCCCCCAAAACGCGCGGCTGATTGACGTAGGCAGCGGAGCGGGCTTTCCCGGATTGCCGCTGGCCATTGCCAGGCCGGATTTGCAGGTGGTGCTGCTGGATTCGCTGAAAAAACGGCTTTCCTTTCTGGCAGCCGTGGTGGAAGCATTGCAGCTGAGCAACGTGCGGCTGGTGCATGCCCGGGCGGAGGACGCCGGACGGGAGCCGCTGCTTCGGGAACAGTTTGATATTGCTACGGCCCGGGCGGTAGCGCCCTTGCCGGTGCTTTGCGAACTGCTGCTGCCCTTTGTGTGTCCCGGTGGTCACATGGCCTGCTACAAGGGGCCGGCGGCGGAGGGCGAATGGGCTGCTGCCGAAAAAGCGGCGCGTCTGCTGGGCGGCGGCCCGCTTGCCGTGCATCCGGTGGCCGTTCCCACGCAACCTGAATGGCGCCACAGCCTGATTATCTGCCCCAAAAGGCAAAAAACCGTTCGACAATATCCACGCAAAGCCGGCACGCCTGCCCGGGAGCCTTTGGGCGGTTTTGTCAAAACCTGAGCTTTTTCCTGAAAATCCAGCGGCAGACGCGCCTTTCCGCAAGGCGCGCCTGCCGTTTTTTGGCGCACGAAACCCGCCGACCGTTGGCAGGAAGAAGCGGGTTTCATGGGGAAACCCTCCTTCACGGACGCGCCCGCAGCCCGGTCTGTCATGGGGGAGGGCAGGCGGGGCTCAGGCGCGTCCTATCTGCTTGAGAAAAAAGGAGGGCTTGCCATGCAGGCCACAGCCAATCAGGTACGCTGGGTACCCATTGAAGAAATCATCGATTCGGCGGAGCCGATGGTGGAGGATGGACCCGTGCAGCTGTGCCGCCGGGCGGATGGACAGTATACCCTGGTTTCCGGCAGGGCCAGCCTGCGGCGCATGCGGGAAAGCGGCCAGCTGTGCGTGGATGCGGTGCTGAACCCCACCGAACAGACGGAAAAACGCCTGTCGGATTTGCTGGACAGGCTGGTGCGGGGCGATATTCACTATCTGGACGAGGCGGAGGCATACCGCGCCTATCTGGGCAGCGGCGAGGGAGACGTTCGTGAGTTATCCGCGCGCATTGGGCGAACGCCGGCCACCATTCGCAAAAAGCTGCGGCTGCTCAACCTGGGCGAGGAAACGGCCCGGCTGCTGCGCCGGCACGGCTTGTGCGAGGGCTATGCTCAGGAGCTTTTGCGGGTGCCGGGGCTTCAGGGCCGTGTACGGGTGCTCAGGCATGTGATAGACGGAGGGTTAAGCGTGAAGGAAACAGAGAAGCTGGTGGACGATGTGCTGAGCCGCATGCCCGTGCCTGTGGCCGCCGGGCGGCGCATGAAGCCCCTGATGCGGGACTATCGCCTGTACCTGAACGCCATTCGAGGCATTGTGGAGCAAATGTGCGACGCGGGGCTGGACGCATCCATCCAGGTCAAGGTGGGCAAAACCGTAGCCGAGGCCCGTATTGTGGTGCCCATTTTCAAATGAGCGCAGGCAAGAGCGGATCTGCTTTTTTCCAGTTGAGAGTACTGCAAGGAGAGTGGAAGCGCTGCAAA
Source organism: uncultured Clostridia bacterium (assembly GCA_934621485.1). Classification (GTDB taxonomy): domain Bacteria; phylum Bacillota; class Clostridia; order Christensenellales; family Aristaeellaceae; genus Limiplasma. The sequence goes on along the minus strand of CAKTUS010000008.1, from coordinate 34,568 downwards.
GGCGGGCCTGCCTGAAGGCGGTTTTCAACGGCCTGCGCCGCAGCGCGGCAAGGGGCGCGGCGAAAAGCGGAGACGCGGTAAGAAGCCGCTTCCTGCCGGGGTTTGGGGGCTGGAGCCAGTAAGCCTTCGCGGCGCGTTTCCTGTGAGCCGGCGCAGCCATGTTCGCAGGCGCGCGCTCGCCTAATAGGGGTTTTCGACAACCTGAACATTGCCGTCAGCGAGTTTTTTGACGGCGTGTCGCCGGCTTTGCCGGTGTTTTTTCGCTGGCGCATACAACAAAATCGGAGGGATGCGGCCCTCCGATTTTGTACAAGGCCTTGACAGCGCCGCCTGCTTGTCAGTTCAGCACCAGGTCTGCCGCCTGCTCCAGCGTATCCACTACCGGATAGCCGGAGGTTTCCAGCATGTCTCGGCTCTGGTGGCCGCGGGCAATCAGGATGCAGTGCGCGCCGATGGCACGGGCCACCTCTGCATCGTGCAGGGTATCGCCCAGCATAACGGTTGCCTCGGCCGGAATTCCGCAGCCGTGCAGATAGGCGCGGCCAATTTCTTCCTTGCTGCCGGCATAGATATCGTCCAGGCCCAGCACATCGTAAAAGAAGTGGCGAATGGGGAAGCGCCGGATCTGGTCCTCCAGCATATCGCGCCGGGTGGCGGAAAGCACCACCTGCCGCAGCCCGGCGTGCTCAAAACGCTCCAGGGTTTCCAGCACGTCGGGGTGCAGTTCCACCGTGTCAAAGCCGCGCAGGTACTCATCCATCCAGGCGTGAGCCACCTGCACAAAGTTTTCATCTGTCACGCCCGCCCGCTCGTAATAAGTGCGCACGGGAAAGGTGAACTGCTGGTAGTAGGTATCCAGATCGTCGATGGCGGGCAGGCCAAACGCCGGAAAAGACCGGTTGCGCACGTCAATGGCGTAGCGCAGGTCGTTGAGCAGCGTGCCGTTCCAATCCCACAAAACCTGTTTGAACATCATCAATACGCCTTCGCAAAATAGATAACCTTATCCGCTTTTTTGCCGCAGCACACGCAGGTATCGCCCATAGGGGTCTGGTCAAAGGGCATGTTGCGGGTGCTTACGCCGTACTGCTCCTTGATTTTTTCCTCGCAAGCACGGTCGCCGCACCACATGGCCCGGGCAAAACCGCCGTCGGTGGCCTTTTCCAGTTCTTCCATGGTGTGCGCATCCTGAATATGAGCCTGGCGGAAATCGTAGGCCAGCTGATACATGTTGCTCTGGATGCTTTCCAGCAGGCCGGGCAGGAAGGCGCTCAGCTCCCCCAGCTTCACCGTCTGCTTTTCGTAGGTATCGCGGCGGAAGACTATGCACTGGCCATTTTCCACATCGCGGGGACCGATTTCCACACGTACGGGCACACCCTTGAGTTCCCAGTCGTTAAACTTGAAGCCGGGGGACAGGGTGTCGCGGTCGTCCAGCTTCACGCGGACGCCTTCCGCTTTCAGCCGCTGGAAGATTTCCTCGCACTTTTCCATTACGCCGCCCTTGTGGGCCGCCACGGGCACGATGACCGCCTGGATGGGAGCGATGTGGGGAGGCAGCTTCAGGCCGCGCTCGTCGCCGTGGGTCATAATCAGCGCGCCAATCAGGCGGGTGCTGGTACCCCAACTGGTTTCGTGTACATAGGTCAGCTTGCCTTCCTTGTTGAGGTACTGAATATTGTATGCCTCGGCGAAATTGGTGCCGAAGTAGTGGCTGGTGCCGGCCTGCAGGGCCTTGCCGTCCTGCATCATGGCTTCCATGGAGTAAGTGGCCTTCGCTCCGGCGAATTTTTCCTTTTCGCTCTTGCGGCCAACCAGCACGGGCATGGCCAGCTCGGTTTCGGCTACCTCGCGGTACACCTCCAGCATGCGCATGGTTTCTTCTTCGGCTTCCTCAGCCGTGGCGTGAATGGTGTGGCCCTCCTGCCACAGGAATTCGCTGGTACGCAGGAAGGGGCGGGTGCTCTTTTCCCAGCGCATCACGCTGCACCACTGGTTGTATTTCATGGGCAGGTCCCGCCAGGAGCTGACCCACTTGGAATACATGGAGCAGAAAATGGTTTCGCTGGTGGGGCGAATGGCCAGCCGTTCCTGCAGCTTTTCCGTACCGCCGTGGGTGACCCAGGCTACCTCGGGCGCGAAGCCTTCCACATGCTCGGCCTCCTTCAGCAGCAGGCTTTCGGGAATCAGCATGGGCATGTATACGTTTTCATGGCCGGTGGCCTTGAAGCGCTTGTCCATTTCTTCCTTGATGCGCTCCCAGATGGCGAAGCCGTAGGGGCGGATGACCATGCAGCCGCGAACGGGGGCGTAGTCCACCAGCTCGCTTTTGAGAATTACGTCGGTATACCACTGGGAAAAGTCTACGTTGCGGGGGGTAATGTGTTCCACAAAGCCCTGTTTCTTTTCTTCTTTCGCCATGTTTGTTTTCTCCTTCCGGCTGAATATGAAAAAAGTTCCCATCTCGCTCCCGCCATGGCTGAACCATGCGCTGGGACGAAGGGAGCCTTCGCGGTACCACCCGGCTTAAAACGCCCAGGGGCGTTTTCACCTTTCTTGAGCCCGATAACGGAGGGCGGCCGTCGGGGATTAGCCGATGGACAGGCAAAGGCGGGGAACGTTTATTCCGGCTGCCGCCCTTTCACCTGCCGGGCGGCTCTCTGAAGCGCGAAAACACCAAACGCTATTCCATTGCCGTTTCCTATGCGGAAACGGGAGTATTGTAGCACACTTCCGCCCGCATTGCAAGCACGGAGAAGCCGTTCAAAGCGCCGCGCCCGCCCCTTCGCTTTTTCGAAGCTGAAAAGGGAGGGCCTTCGCCTATCGAAAGCTCTCCCTTGCTCTTTGTGCAATTATTCGTCCTCGTCCAGCAAGGCCAGATCGGGATCTTCCGCCGGATCGTCGGCAGGGTCGTCCACGCTGACGGGCGCGTCCGGGGTTTGCGCGGCGGCTGCCTCGGCCCGCAGCACGGCCTCGATTTTGTCAGCCAGCTCGGGATGGTCGCGCAAATACTGGCGGGCGTTTTCGCGGCCCTGCCCGATGCGCTGATCCTCATAGGAGAACCAGGCGCCGCTCTTGTGAATGATATCGCGTTCCACGGCCATATCCAGCAGGCTGCCCCACTTGGAAATGCCCTCGCCGTAGATGATATCCACCTCCACGGTTTTGAAGGGCGGAGCCACTTTATTTTTGACCACCTTGATTTTGGTGCGGTTACCGATGGGCTCGGAGCCGTTTTTCAGCTGCTCGCCCCGGCGCACGTCCAAACGAATGGAGGCGTAAAACTTCAGCGCCCGCCCGCCGGTGGTGGTTTCGGGGTTGCCGTACATCACGCCCACCTTTTCACGCAGCTGGTTGATAAAGATGGCCACGGCGTTGGTCTTGGAAATCACGCCGGTCAGCTTGCGCAGAGCCTGGCTCATCAGTCGGGCCTGAAGGCCCACAAAGCTGTCGCCCATTTCGCCTTCAATTTCCGCCTTGGGCACCAGGGCGGCCACCGAGTCGATAACCACAATGTCCACAGCGCCGCTGCGCACCAGGGCCTCGCAAATCTCCAACGCCTGCTCGCCGGTGTCCGGTTGAGAAATGTACAAATCGTCAATGTTCACGCCCAGCTTTTTGGCGTACACAGGATCCAGCGCATGCTCGGCGTCAATGAAGGCCGCCACGCCGCCGGCCTTCTGGGCCTCGGCCACGCAGTGCAGCGCTACGGTGGTTTTGCCGCTGCTTTCAGGCCCGTAAATCTCCACAATGCGCCCCCGGGGCAGGCCGCCCACGCCCAGCGCCAGGTCCAAATCCAGGCAGCCAGTGGAAATGACCTGCAAATCCCGGTCGGCCACCGCGTCGGAAAACTTCATGACGCTGCCCTTGCCGTAAGCTTTGTTCAGCTGAGCCAGCGCGCTTTCCAGCGCCTTCATTTTTTCTTCGCGCATCGCATCGGCCTTTACCATTTCTTTTTTGGCGGTTTCCTTTTTGGCCATGATCCTTGCCCCTCTCCTGTGTGTTTATCGTCCGGCCATTTCCAGCGCCAGGCGCAGGGCGTGAGCCGCGCTTTGGGCCCGGATGCTCTGCCTGTCGCCGATAAAATGACACTCGTCTACTTTGGTTTCGCTTTGGGTGGAAACGCCGATGAACACGGTGCCCACCGGGGTTTCGGGCGTGCCGCCCGCAGGGCCGGCAATGCCTGTGGCGCTGACGGCTATATCCACCTTGAGCGCTTTACGGGCTCCCTGCGCCATTTGCCGGGCGCAGGGCTCGCTGACCACGCCCACCGTGTCGATGACGGCTTGGTCCACGCCCAGCAGTTCGTGCTTTACCCGCGGGTCATAGCTTACCACGCCGCCCATCAGCACGGCGCTGGCGCCGCTGACGCCGGCAACCGAAGCGGCAATCAGGCCGCCGGTCAGGCTTTCCGCGGTGCCCAGGGTGAGCCCCCTGGAGGAAAAAAGCGCCACCACATCGGCGCTGACGCGCTCCAGCTGAGTCATGGGTTTGCGCCTCCCTCGCCGAGCACCCGCTTGTTTTTCCGGAAATAATCCACGCCGCTGACGATGGTCATGACCACGGCCAGCCACAGGGTGATTTCCGGCCACACGGTTTGCGGCAGCAGGCCGGCCGCCGTCATCAGGTGCAGTACCAGGGTGAGCATTTGAGAGCAGGTTTTGATTTTACCCAGCTTTCCGGCTGCAATGACCTGGCCCTGCTGCGCGGCCACCAGCCGCAGGCCGTCCACCGCCAGCTCCCGAAACAGCACCACAATACAGGCCCAGGCGGGTATGAGTCCCTGACCGCACAGACCGATCATGGTGGACAGCACCAGCAGCTTGTCCGCCACAGGGTCGATGAATTTGCCGAAGTTGGTCACCAGGTTCTGCCTCCGGGCAATCTGCCCGTCCAGAAAATCCGTAAAGCTGGCGATGACAAACAAAAGCAGCGCAATTAAATAGGAAAAGGGCAGATTCACATACATCATCAACACCACAAATGGCACCAGCGCAATGCGAATCAGCGATAAACGATTTGGCCAGTTCATAGCTTTTCTCCCATCAGGTCATAAACATCCGCGCCGGTGATACGGGCCTTGATAAAGGCGCCGATATCCTTTTCATTCAGGCCGGACAGGCGGATGACGCCGTCTGTTTCTTCCGGCGCTTCCCGGCTGGAACGGCCGGTGCCGCTGCCATCGTCGGCCACGGTTTCCACCAGCACCTTTTCCACATCGCCCACCCGCAGCTTGTTGCGGGCCAGGGAAATTTCCTGCTGGCGCAACATCAGCCGGTCCAAGCGCTGCTGCTTCACGTCCTCGTCAATCTGGTCCGGCATGGAAGCGGCAGGGGTATCTTCCTCCACGGAATAGGCAAAAGCGCCCATGCGGTCAAACTGGATTTCCTCTGCAAAGTCCATCAGCGTTTCAAACTGGGCCTCCGTTTCTCCGGGGAAACCCACGATAAAGGTGGTGCGCAGGGTAAAGCCCATGTCCCGCGCTTTTTTGAGCAGCTGACGGGTTTGCGCCATATCGCCCCGGCGGTTCATGCGGCGCAGCAGGTCCGGGTCGGCGTGCTGCAGGGGCAGGTCCAGGTATTTGCAGATGTTGGGCTTGGAAGCCATGGCCTCCAGCAGCTCATCGCTGATTTCATCCGGATAGCAGTACAAAACCCGCAGCCACTCCACGCCGGGAATATTGGCGGCGCGCACCATCAGCTCCGGCAGCAGGGACTTGCCGTGGGTGTCGATGCCAAAGCGGCTGGTGTCCTGCGCCACCAGAGTAAACTCCTTCACGCCCCGGCCCGCCAGCTCCCGAATTTCCGCCAGCACGCTATCGATGCTGCGGGAGCGGAAGCCGCCGCGAATCAGGGGAATGGCGCAGTAGGCGCAGCGGTTGTCACAGCCGTCCGCGATGCGGATATAGGCGCTGTAAGGCGCTGTGGTCAGCACCCGCTCGCCCTCCAGAATGTGGCTGTCCCGGTGACAATAGCTGGGCCGGCTTCCGCCAAGGGCCTCCTGGATAGCCTGGGGCAGCTTTTCGTACTCGCTGACGCCCATCAGCAGGTCAATTTCGGGCATGTCCTCCCGCAGGGCCTTTTCATAACGCTGCACCAGGCAGCCCGTGGCCACCAGCAGCTTCAAATGGCCCGCCTGTTTGTACTGAGCCAGGGACAGCAGGGTATCGATGCTTTCCTGCTTGGCCGGGTCGATAAAGCCGCAGGTGTTCACAATCAGCACATCAGCGTCGCTTTCGTCCGCTGTAATCTCATAACCCGCATTTTTCAAAATTTCCAGCATCAGTTCCGTGTCCACACGGTTTTTGCTGCATCCCAGAGAAACTACGCCAACCTTCAAGTTTTTTCTTCCCTCCATAGCGCCAAAGGGCGATGGCTTGGCCGCGCCGGACGGCCGGACAGCGCAAATCACCGCTGATCCAGCATGTATTATATCATTGCGCCGCTGAACAAGCAAGCGGTGTGCAAACTTGAACGCAACGTCTGTAACATTTTCAGCAGAGGCTTTTTCCTGTTTTTACCGCCTGCTTTTTTCACAAAACGGACAAAAAAACGGGCCGCCGGGGCTTTCCTGCAATGCGAAAGTGATGTATAATAATAAGGTGAAGAAACGCTCATGACATTTGGAAGGGGATGAACACATGCAAACGCTTTGGAGCCAAATCCGCACGGTCTTGTGGAACGTGTTCAACCGCCCTACCGTTAGCGATATTCTGGATATTCTCATCGTTGCATTTTTGCTGTACAAATTGCTGATGCTTACCCGGGAAACCCGGGCCAGCGCCGTTTTGAAGGGCCTGGCCATGCTGATTCTGGCTTCCTGGGTCAGCGACCTGCTGGGGCTGACGGCCCTGAACTGGGTGTTGCGAAACGTGGTGAACAACGGCGCGGTGGTGCTGGTGATTCTGTTTCAGCCCGAACTGCGCAAGGCGCTGGAGCAAATTGGCAAGGGCACGCTGCGCACTGTCTCTCCTTCCGCCGATATGGAAGAAAACGAAACCATTGTGCGGGAGATAACCAATTGCCTTTTGAAGCTGAGCCGCCGCCGCGTGGGCGCGCTGATTGTCATCGAGCAGCGCATTGGCCTGAAGGATGTGGTGGAAACCGGCACATCCCTCAATTCACAAATTTCCGCGGCGCTGCTGGAAAACATTTTTGAGCCCAATACCCCGCTGCATGACGGGGCGGTGGTCATTCGCGGCGGACGGATCATGGCGGCGGCGTGCATTTTGTCCCTCAGCGAGGGGCGGGGCATCAGCCGCGAACTGGGCACCCGGCACCGGGCGGCCCTGGGCATTACCGAAACCACCGACGCCATCAGCCTCATTGTCAGCGAAGAAACGGGCACCATTTCCATGGCCCGAAACGGGCGGCTTACCCGCCATCTGGACCGCGCCGCCCTGGAGGAGCTTCTGTCCTCCGTCTATTGTCAAAAGGAAAGCAGCCTTTGGTCCGCCCTGATGGAGAAGACCATTCGCCGGAAGGGAGGCGCGGCATGAATATGCAGCCGCAAAACGCAAAGCCGAATCGAAACCTGCCCAGGAGCCTGAACCGGCTCTGGAAGGCGGCGGCCCATAACTGGCCGTGGAAACTGCTGGCGTTGTTTTTGGCCCTGTGCCTGTGGGCCGGGCTCATTACCCAGGACCCGACGCTGACCCGCGAACGGGTGTTTTACGACGTGCCGGTTTCCGTTACCGGTGCGGATACCCTGCGCCGCAACAGCGGCCTGATTGTGGTGTCCGGCCTGGAAGACGAAAAGCTGACGGTACGCATGCGGGCGGATGTGCCCCAAAGCGAGTACAACACCGTGACCGCCAACCTCTATAACCCCCGCGTGGAACTGTCCCGCATCAAGGAAACCGGCGAACAAACCCTGAAAATCGTCACCAGCAGCACGTCCGCTTACGGCTCGGTCACCAGTATTAGCCCGGATACCGTTACCGTAGTGGTGGACGAATACGTCACCAACTACCGAGTGCCCGTATCGCTGAACGCCAGGGAGGATTATCCGGTCGGCTTCCGCGGCGGCGTAGCCTCGCTGGATCCGGCCACCGTTACCATCAGCGGTCCCAAAAGCGTGGTGGATCGTATTGCCCGTGTGTGTGTGGATTACGATTTGTCGCTCTTGCCGTCTCGGGCGGGTAAAACGCGCACGGCCCTTCCGCTGCGCTTTGTGGATGAAGCGGGGGAAAACGTGGAAAGCAGTTTGCTGGAGGTCAGCAGCGCCGATGTGCTGCTGCGCAGCGTAATTGTGGAGCAAACCCTGTACCCCACCCGCACGCTGAGATTGTCCACAGCGGCGCTCACAGAGGGCAAGCCTGCGGACGGCTACCGGATGGTATCGGCCACGGTATCGCCTTCCTACATTCTGGCGGCGGGCGAGGAAAGCGCGCTGGCGGCGTTGGACAGCCTGTTTCTGGAGGAACCGGTGAATGTGACCGGAGCCAGCCAGTCCTTTACCGCCACGGTAAAGGTGCGCAAGCCCTCGGAGCTGAACTACCTGAGCGCCGACACGGTAACGGTGACCGTGGAAATTGAACCGGTGCGGATGTCGCGCTCCTTTGAAAGCGTAAAGCTGTTTGCCCGGGGGATAACCGACGGGCTGAACGCGGCGCTGAGCCAAAAAAACCTGAACGTGGTGCTTACCGGCCCGCAGCTGGTGCTGGAAAGCCTGCGGGCCGCCAACGTGACCGCCTATGTGGACGTAAGCGGCCTGGGACCCGGGGAATACACGCTGCCGGTACAGGTGCGCCTGGAAAACGGCGATATAGAAGCTTTCACCTTTATTGCCTCCCCGGCGGAGGTGAAGGTGGTTTTGAGTGAATAAACGGAAAGGAACGGGTGCATGAACGGCTTTACCAACAGTATGATCACGCTGCTGCTGGGCTGGATGAAGGCGCTGATTAGCGATCTATGGCAGTTGCTCAGCGGCGAAAAAGGCGGCGCGCTGCTCGGATGGCTGGCCGCCAACTGGAAGGTGCTGGTCGTTCTCCTTTGCGCAGGCGGTTTTGTGATGGACCGCATCATCTATTTCATTCGCTGGCGGCCCGATTATGTGTGGCGCAGCCGCAGGGAGCGCCGCCGGCAGCGGCGGCTGGAACGGGAACCGGCCGAAGAAAACTGGCGGCCCAACGCGCCGCAGGAGGAACTGCCTGCCGCCGCTTACACCCCCGATCCCCCCGCCGCTTCTTACGCTCCTCAGAGCACCCGCATTTATCAGTCGGCGGGACAAGCGCCATATGAGCCGCAGGAAGAACTAAGTCCGGTATATGACGACGAGCCCATTCAGTGGCAGCCGGAGGAGGAACCGGGGCTGCGGGAACGGTACGGGATGCAGTCGTCCTTTGGCACGCCCCGGCCAGAGCCCATTGAATACCTGAGGGATGTGCAGGCGGGCTTTGCTCCGCCCCAAACGCCCCAGCAGATGTACGCGCCTCCGGCCTCATCCTATGCTCCGCCGGTGCATCCCGGCCTGGACGACGACGCCTTGCGCCAGAACTTCGGCCTGGATCAGCAAGCCTGGAGGGACCCGCTGGAGGAAGAAAACCTGATGCAGGTGCCTACCTGGCAGGCGTTTCCGCAGCAGGAGGCTCCCAAGCCCGGCAATCCGCTTCTGCGCTTTGCCCAAAAGGCCCGCGACCTGGTAACCATTCGCGATGAGGAAAACGCTCCCTCCATTCACGATTTGCGTCCCTCGGTAGATAGGTCTCAGGCTTTTCACAAGCCGGTATATCCCAAGCCCAGAGCCTGGCAGGATGGTGACGACGAATGAATACTGCATTGCCGGAAGCCTTTATCGTCCGCATGCGCGCCCAGCTTGGGCCGGACGCGGACGCTTTTTTTGCCGCGCTGGAGCAGCCTTACCAGCGTGGACTGCGGCTAAATCCCCGAAAACCGCTGCGCGCCTTGCCGGAAGGCGTGCTGGATTCGGTGCCCTGGAACCCCGCCTTTGGCCGGTATCTTTCTCAGGAAAGCGCTGCCGGGCTGGACCCGCTGCATGAGGCGGGCGCATATTACATTCAGGAACCCAGCGCCATGGCCCCGGTAACGGTGCTTGCGCCAAAGCCGGGCGAACGGGTGCTGGACCTGTGCGCCGCGCCGGGAGGCAAGAGCACCCAGATTGCCGACGCGCTGGCCGGTCGGGGGCTGCTGGTGAGCAATGAGCCGGTGCCGGGCCGGGCCAAAATTCTCAGCCGGAATATGGAACGGATGGGCGTGCCCAACGCCCTGGTGGTGTGCGCCAAACCGGAACGACTGGCCCCGCTGTGGGAAGAACGGTTTGACGCAGTGCTGGTGGATGCTCCTTGCAGCGGCGAGGGCATGTTTCGCCGCCATCCGGAAACGCGGGACGAGTGGACGGCGCAAAGCCCGGAAGGCTGCGCGGGACGGCAAAGAGACATTCTGCATTGCGCGGCCCGCATGACGAGGCCGGGGGGCAGGCTGGTCTATAGCACCTGCACCTTTAACCAATTGGAAAACGAGGGCGTGGTCGAAGCATTTTTGCAAGACCATCCCGACTGGAGAGCGGAGGCGTTTTCGCTGGAGATTGGCGCAGGCAGGCGCTTATGTGCGGCGGAAGGGATGCTGCATCTGTATCCTCATGTTCTGCGGGGCGAGGGGCACTTTGTGGCGCTGCTTTGCCGCAAAGGCGAGGCATGCCGGGAACCGCTTGAGGACGCGGCAAAGCTGCTGGCTGCGCCGGAAAAATCCATGCTGCAAGCCTGGCAGACGTTTGCCGGGGCTTTTGGCGGTTGCCTCCCAACCCCCAATGCACAATGGGGCGACGCCTTGCTCAGCGTGCCGCCGCTGCCGCCGCTTACCGGCGTGGCTGTGCTGCGGGCAGGAATTCGGTTGGGCGGCTTGAAGGGCAAAGTTTTCGCGCCGGATCATGCGCTGGCCATGGTGCTGGAGCGGCCCGGAGACTATCCGCACATGGAGCTGAGCCGGGAACAGGCGCTGGACTATCAGCGCGGCGAAACCCTGGAGACCCGTCTTTCCGGTTACGGGCTGGTCTGTTATCAAGGCTTGGCTCTGGGCTTTGGAAAAGGATCCGAAGGCCGGCTGAAGAATCATTATCCCAAGGGCCTGCGCAGGCCCTAAGCGCAAAAGAGGAGAGAAGCGCCATGGAAACCGTTGCTTTGAAGGGAATTGCTTTGCCTGTTTCCCGTTTGTGCACAGGCGGATGCCCTGCCGGGGAATATGGTTGGGGGCAGGTGGACCATCGTCAGATTGAAGGGGCGATTCGCCGGGCCTTCGAACTGGGAATTACTTTTTTTGATACGGCGGATACCTATGGCCTGGGAAAATCGGAAGTCAACATGGGACGGGCGCTGCATGATGTGCGCGGCCGGGTGGTGCTGGCCAGCAAATTCGGCGTGCGGGTGGAAGGCGGAAAAACCTTTTACGACAACAGCCCGGCCTACATGGAAAAGGCGTTGAACGACAGCCTGCGCCGCCTGCAAACGGATTGGATCGATCTGTACCAGATTCACTATCTGGACGGCGTAACGCCGGTGGAAGAAATGATGGAGGCTCTGCTCAAGCAGCGGAAGGCTGGCAAAATTCGCGCCATCGGCCTGAGCAATGTAACGGAGGAACAGGCCAAAGCGTTTCAGCCCTTTGCCCATTGCCTTGCCGCCTTCCAGAACCACTACAGCCTGGCGCATCGGGACGACGAGGCCGCCATGGGCCGCATTGCGGGGCTGCTGAACATTGCGCCCCTTACCTGGGGCAGCCTGGGCCAGGGAATCCTGACCGGCAAATATGGCGCGGATGTGCATTTTGAAAGCAACGACCGCCGCAGCCGGGCCATTTACGATAACTTTTACGGGAGCAAGCTGGAAAAAAACCTGCGCATTGTGGAAACGATGCGGCCCATTGCCCAGGCACATCAGGTTCCCGTGGCCGCCGTAGCCGTGCGATGGATTTTGGACCGGCTGCCGGGCAGCGTGGTGCTTGCAGGCATGAAGTCGCCCGCGCAGGCGGAAAGCAACGCCCTGGCGCTCACCTTCCGGCTGACTCCGCAGGAGCTTTGCGCCCTGGACCAGGCGTCGCGCTGACGGTGAAAGTGAAAAAATGTTTTCGCCAAGGAGGCTGCATTTCGTGAACGGGTTTTATCAGATTCGCCAAACAACCCTGCGCCTGAAAGGTGTTTCCGGTGTTCATCCATTCTGGCATGTCAGCGATACGCATTTATCCGCCATCGACTCGCAGGCTACCTTTGAGGAGATTCAGACGGCTTTTCACGATGAGTTTGAATGGCTCAAAATTCGCCGGATGTTTGCCGAGCGGTTTCAGGAACCCTTTGGCGAGGCGCAGCAGCAGCCGTCCGGCGAGGCGTTTGCCCAGCTGGTGGACCTTTGCCTGGAACAAAAGGCGGAGGCGCTGCTGATGAGCGGCGATATGGTGAACACGCCGCTGCCCGCCAGCTATCGCCTGATTCGGCGGCAGCTTCAGCGGTTGGAGATACCGGCGCTCTACGCGCCCGGAAACCATGAGGAAAACTGGTTTGAGGATGAGCATACGCTTCCCTTTCGGGATGGCGAAAACATTCAGCTTTACCGGGGCGACGGGTTTACCATCGCAGCGATGGATAACAGCCGCAAACGGATATCCCCTTTGCAGCTGGAACAGCTGAACCGGCTTTGCACAGAGGGCAAGCCCATCGTGCTGCTTCTGCACGCCCCGTTGCGGACGCGCTTCAACCGGGAACAGGTGGCGCAGCTGAACCCCTATTATCTGGTGGATGAAAGCGACTGCGACTCCTGCACGGCCGCAATGATTCGGGAATGTGTGCGGCCGGACAGCCCGGTTCGAGCCATTTTGTGCGGCCATGTGCATGGCTGGCATCAGTCCGAATTTGCCCTCGGCAAGCCGCAGCTGTGCGCCTCCAGCGGTTTGGTCGGGTTTGCGCATCGGGTGATGATTTGCGGCGACTGACGGTTTCATAGCATATGCAAGAAAAAGCGCCTTGCTTCCGATAAAGGAGCAAGGCGCTCAAGCCGGCAAAAAAGCTCGCCAGACGGCGGGCTTTTCTGGACACGCTTCGCCTGCGGCTCGCCGGGCGGCAAAGCGCGTAAGGAAGGCTTTGCTGCGAAAGGCTGCCGAACCCGATGTATACGCCGCCGGTTCGAAACGAAAATCGGAGGGCTGCGCCCCTCCGATACCACCCGGAACCTTTGGACACGCTGAGCGCCTTGCTTCCCAATAAAGGAGCAAGGCGCTTCAACGTATTGAAAGAAGGAAAAAGTACAATTGCTCCATGGCTGCGGGGAAGATTGCGGTAGTCCCGATTCATTTCTCTTTACTGCTAACCGCAATGGCGATTGCACCTATCAGGGACGCCTGCCAGGGCTTTAGGGGCGGCATCCGGGAGAGACAACGACCGTTAGCGGCGAAAAGCCGTCAGCCGAAATGGGACCTGGCATGACCGTGCCAAACAGTTGAGTCGGAGACCATGCCCCGGCCTTTTTCCGAAAAAGCCCCTATGCCGGTTCAGAAAAAACCACAGACAGCACAGCTCGGGGCGAAGCACCCGAAAACCTTGACAGGATGGAGCGCCGCCCAAGTTATGCCCCGGCGTGCGGCTGAGACTTGGGGACGGCTGCCCGAGCTGTGCCAAGGCACAGGGCCATCACCGCACAGCCGCAGGCGGACACAACGTAGCAGGCAGTGGGGGAAAGAAAGGTGAGCCATGCAATGCGCTGCTCTACGGCAAACTCCATCACCAGACAAACCGCCATGCTTAGCAGAAAGACAATCAATCCAAGCAGCCGTTTACCAAGCGATGCGCCTTTGGCCCGGCGCATGTAGCACAACAGCACAAACAGGGCCAGCACGGCTGAGAACACCTGGGAGCAGCGCACGAAGCCCCAGCGCAGGAACTGGTCCCGGCGCAGGCTTTCCAAAATGATTTGGGCGCAGGCGTACAGCCCAAGCGCCAGCAGGGCGCGGTCGCCGGGGAAACGGCTTTTTTGCCCGCATACCACCAGAAAAATCGCCAGCGCCACCAGCATGGCCAGCAAAAACAGCGCCCAGGCCCATTCCTCGTAGTAGTCGTCATAGATGGCGAAGGGCAGGCGGGCAAAGGGGGAATCCTCTTCCAGGTAATCGCCGTAGCCCTCGCCTGCCAGCCCCTGAGCCAGGCGTACCAGTGCAATCAGCAGCATGCCAAAGGGCGCAATGGCGTCCAGCACACCGCCTGCGGAGCAACGGGAGGTTCGGGCTGCCGCCCAGGCCGCCAGCGCTACGCCGGCCATGGCGCCATACAGCATGTATTGTCCCCTGCCGGCCCAAAACTGGAAAAAGGCGGCGGCGGAACGGTCGTGCAGAGTGGAAGAAAAATTCATGGCGCAGTAAAACAGATGAGCCAGCATAAAGCCAAGCAGCGGGCTCAGAACTGTAAACAGCCAGGCGCCGCGGGAGGTAACGCCCGCTTTTTTCATAGCGCGCAGGCTCAGCCCAAGGCATAGCGCAATTGCGGCCAACAGCAGCAGATGGTGAGCGTCTATCTGAAGGCTGCCCACGGAAAACAACCGAATGGAACCCATACTTATTCCGCCCTTTCAGAGCCCAGCAGGTCGGAGGCGCTGGCAAAGTAAATCAGGTCGCAAATATCGCGGCCGCTGGGATTCTTGTGCAACTGCTTTTGCAGCAGCACCACGTGAGCGCTGCCGCCGCCGTCCAGGTTGTAAGCCAGCTTTACATTGGGCGTGGTTTCGGCAATGAAGCTGGCAAAGTTGGCCATGGTCAGGCCGCTTTGGGCGTCGCTGGTGCCAAAGCAGAAGTAAATGCCGTACTCCAGCGGGCCCAACTGGCCGATGGCCAGACGCATCATTTTGTAGCGTCCCTGATACAGCGACTGGTTCACTTCCTGCACCTGGCCGTCCACCACCAGGGTGGGGCCGAAGTTGAAGCTGTTAATCACCTTGTGACCGGCTGCCTCCAGCTCGGCCACGGCGGCGTGCACGCTTTCATCGGTAGGCTTCATCACAATATGGAAATCGGCGTTTTCGTCGATGAGCAGCACATCGTGGTCCATATCCGCCCGGTCGCGGTACAGCACCCCCTGCCGTACCAGATAGCCATAGTCGTTGTACTTGAAAAAATCGCCGTTCACAGCCAGCACGCTGTTTTTCTTTTTGGCCAGCAGCTTGGTTTTCACATATTCCTTGGTTTCGTAATCATCGCGGGTCATGGCGGTGCGCAGCTGGCTGGGATCCTTGATGGTAATGTGCACATACATGCACTTGGCCCGCTTATAGGTCATGCGCTGGGTGGTTACGTGAATGGATTCGTCCTGATATTCTTCCTCGCCGATCAGGTTGTCGGTGCTGACGGGATAGCCGCCGCTCTGGTCGATGGGCAGGGGCTGAACCTGAGCCAGGGCCAGGGTGGGAAGCAGCAGCGCCGCGCACAGCAACAAGGCAAGAAAACGTTTTTTCATTCTTCTTCAACCTCCGTAAAGGGAATGTATTCCCAGTTGTGAAACATTTCGTTGATGATGTGGTAGCGAGGATGCTCGCGCCAACCGGCGGCGGTGGAGCCGCGGGAGGAGTACACGATTTTCACATCGGGCAGCTTTTCGGCCAGCGCATCCTGATACTCCTTGCTCAGCTTGCAGTGGGACGCCCACAGGCGCTCCAGCTTTGGCAGAGTGAGCACCGTATCGATATCCGAAAGCCGCGCGTTGAAGCACAGGTTCAGATCCATCAGGTTGTCCATATGGGCCAGTGGGGTGATGTCGGAAATACGGTTCATGAACAGCTCCACATATTCCAGCTGGCGCAGGTTTTGCAGCGGCGTGATATCCGAAATCTGGTTGTCGGCCAGAATCAGCACCCGCAGCTGGGTCAATTCGCCCACAAAATGGATGCTGGTCAGCTTGTTATGGCCTAAATCCAGCGCCTGCAGCTGCCAGCAGTATTTCAGCGCGGAATAGTAGGCGCTGGTATAGCGGGTGCCGTTGTAGGAGTGCAGCGAGGAAAAGGCGGTAATATCGGTGCGAACCTTGTGGGAGCCCAGCTTCAGCGTCCAGCCCCAGCGCAGATGGGGAAAGGCTTCCGCCAGGGCGTCCATATCCTCCCGGGCGATGGCGCTGTCATACATCAGGGCATATTCCAGGTTGGGAAACAGGCTGAGCCCCTCCATCAGTTCTGATACGTCCTTAAAGGTAACGTTGCCAAAATCAATGGTGGTTGCATCGCCGGGAAAGGTAACGCCATACAGGGTGACGTTATAGGTGAAGGCTACTGTGGGATACTGGGCCAACAGGGCTTTCAGCTCGGCGCAGGTCAGGGGATAGGCGGTAATATCACAGCGGTCGGGCCGGCTTGCCAGCAGGCGGCCGATGGCGGCCAGCTCGGCGCTGTGGTCCGGCGGAGCCGTGGGTTCGGCGGCCTTTTTCTTGGCCAGCGCGCCGGGACTCAGCAGGAGAAAGGCCAGCAGCAGGCATAGGAAACGTTTGACCATTTTCAAAAGCTCATTCCTCCAATCCCGTGTATTCCGGCACTTGCTGGGAATAGCCCACGGCAATCATGCCGGACACGCTGCGCTCGTTGCGCACCAAGCCGTTTGGGTTGGAGATTTTGATTTTTTTGCCCATGAATACCATGCAGGCAGTAGCGCCTCCATCCAGGTTGATGGCGTCGGTTACGCCCAGCTCCAGCATTTTTTCCGCCAGCCACAGCATATCCGCTCCGCGGCTGTACTTGTTGCGGCCTTCCACATACAGGGCCACATAATGATACGGTTCGATCATCCCCAGAGCCATGCGGTTTTCCCGGTCGGTCATCCGCTTGCCAAACTGAGGGTTCATCTGGCTGTCCATCAGCAGATAGGGTCCGAAGGAAAGCACGTTTTCCGCACCCATGGCCAGGTATTCCTCGGCGGTTACGTCCTGGCTGAGGAACACCTTCATGCTGCCGTCCGGGAAAAAGGCGGCGGTGTCCAGCGTGGGCCAGGATTTGTTGCCGCTTTTGCGGGTTTTGCTGGAGAGAATCTTTCCGTCTCGAACGATGACGCCGACGGTTTGATGCTGGTATAGGCGGTGGGCAAACTGATCGTCATTGATGCCAAACACCGCTTTCTTCTCCCGCATGATGCGCTCGGGATAACGGAAGCCCCGGCCCGGGTTTTCCTCGTTGGCGGAAAGAAACATCAGCGGCGTGGCGGCGCAGGTTTGAATATCCGCCTCATACCAGAGCACCTTTTCTTCCTCTGAAATATAGCGGCGGATTTCCACCCGAAGACCCTGGGACTGGCTTTCATAATACCAGTAGCCGGCGTCGTAATCCTCCACGATGGTTTCGTCGCCGCTGGCAAACTGCGGCCGGGCGGTGGCTGCGGGTTCCGCCGGAGGCGTTTCGGTTGAGGCGGGCGTTTGCGACGGGAACGGCGCAGGCGTTGAGGACGGCGCGGAGGTTTCCGCAGGCGGGGCCGTCAACGGCGGCCGCGTAGCGGCCGGACGAATATCATAGGCAGGTTCCTGCGCAAAAGCCTGAGACCCCAGGCAAAGCAACGCAAGCATCAGCGCGCAGACCCGTTTTTCAAAAGCGCACATGCGAAAACCCCTTCCCGGTACAAATGAAGAAAAGCGATAGCCAAACCCCGTTGAGGATAGCATGAAAGGACGTCAAAGTCAAGCCGCGCCGCAGCTTTGAACCGATGGCGCAGAGCGCACCTTCGCTGCGTAACATTTCTACATTTTAGAATAGAATTTTCTATTCAAAATCGCAGGGGTTCTCTCTATACTTGTCTCATCAGGACGCGACGCGTCCAAAAATGAAAAGGAGACGAAACACTATGAAAAGGTTGCTGGCAATCGTTTTGGCTGTCGTCATGGCGCTGGGCATGGTGAGCATGGCTGCCGCTGAAGAAAAGCCCCTGAAGGTTGGCGTTTGCATCTACAGATTCGATGATGATTTTATGACCCTGTACCGCACCGAGCTGGAAAAGTATCTGACCGAAACCTATGGCGCGGAAGTGACCGTGGTGGACGGCAAGAACGACCAGACCGAGCAGACCAACCAGATCAACAGCTTCATCGCCGAGGGCGTGGACGTGCTGATCGTGAACCTGGTGCAGTCTACCGCCGCCAGCGCTGTGACCGAGCTGGCCAAGGCCGCCGGTATCCCGGTTGTGTACATCAACCGTGAGCCCTCCGAAACCGACATGGCTGCCTGGGAAGGCAAGATCGCCTATGTTGGCGCCGACGCCCGTCAGAGCGGCACCATGCAGGGTCAGATCGTGTGTGATCGTGAGGATCATGGCGACCTGAACGGTAACGGCACTGTGGATTATGTAATGATCGTTGGCGATCCGGAGAACGTGGACGCTCAGTACCGCACCGAGTATTCCATCAAGTGCCTGACCGACAACGGCGTTGCCGTGAACAAGCTGTTTGAGCAGCGCGGCGACTGGGATCGTGCGAAGGGTCAGGAACTGGCCGCTACCGCTCTGGCTCAGTTCGGCGATCAGATTGATGTTATCTTCTGCAACAACGACGCCATGGCGCTGGGCGCCTATCAGGCCATCGTTTCCGCCGGCCGCAAGGTGAATAAAGACATCCTGCTGCTGGGCGTGGACGCTCTGGACGAGTGCCAGGAAATGGTCGCCAATGGTGAAATGACCGGTACCGTGCTCAACGACCATATCGGCCAGAGCCACAAGGCTGCCGACGTGGCCATCGCCGCCGCTAAGGGCGAAGCCATGGACGCCTACTACTGGGTTGACTATCAGATGATTAAGTAACGGCATTCCGGAGGGGTGCGCAAGCACCCCTCTTTTTTGAATCTGCGGACGACCAAAGGGGGACGGCGTATGTCGGAGTACCGTCTGGAAATGCGGGGCGTAGTGAAAACGTTCCCGGGCGTTAAGGCGCTGGATCATGTGGATTTCAAGCTGCGACCCGGTACCGTGCACGCCCTGATGGGTGAAAACGGCGCGGGTAAATCCACATTGATGAAGTGCCTGTTTGGAATTTACAAAATGAATGAGGGCGAAATCTTCTACGAGGGCAAAAAAGTAGAGATTAAGGACCCGCTGATGGCGCTGCAGCTGGGCATTGCCATGGTGCACCAGGAATTGCAGCCTATTACCGAGCGCAGCGTTGGCGAAAACATCTTTGTAGGCCGCTATCCCATGAAGAAGGCGCTGGGCTTTCTTCCCGTTGTGGATCATGAAAAAATGTATCAGGCTACGGAGACGCTGCTCAAGCGCGTCCGCATGAATTTTGACCCCAGGCAGAAACTGGGCAGCCTGAGCGTGTCGCAGATGCAGTCTGTGGAAATTGCCAAGGCCGTGTCCAATGATTGCAAGGTGCTTATCCTGGACGAACCCACCAGCTCGCTGACCGAGCATGAAGTGGAAGCGCTGTTCCGCATCATTGCCGATTTGAAGGCGGAGGGCGTGTCCATCATTTATATCAGCCATAAAATGGAAGAAATTCTGCGCATCAGCGATGAAGTTACCATCATGCGCGACGGCAAATACATTGGCACCTGGGATGCAGTCAACCTGACCACCGATATGATTATCACCAACATGGTGGGCCGCAAGCTGGATAACCTGTACCCGGAGCGGGAGTGCTGCGCCACCGACGAGGTGGTGCTGGATGTACAGGACTTCGCCTCCATCAATCCCCGCAGTTTCCGAAACGTGAGCTTCCAGCTGCACAAGGGCGAAATCCTGGGTGTGGGCGGCCTGGTGGGGGCTCAGCGCACCGAACTGATGGAGGGCCTGTTCGGCATCCGCGCCCATGCCAAGGGTCGTGTAATGTACAAGGGACAGGAAGTGAAAATCGACCGGCCCCGCGACGCTATCCAAAAGGGCGTGGCGCTGCTGACCGAGGACCGCCGTGCCAGCGGAATCCTGGGCGTGCTTAGCGTAAGCGACAACGTGGCCGTGGCCAGCCTGGACAAATACCTGAAGTGGGGCGTCATGTTGGACGACCGCGCCATTGACGAGCTGGTTCAGCAGAATGTGGAGCGCCTGAGCATCAAAACGCCGTCCGGCAAAACGCAGATTCAGTCTCTGTCCGGCGGCAACCAGCAAAAGGTGCTCATTGCCCGCTGGCTGGCAAACGACCCGGATGTGTTTATCCTGGACGAACCCACCCGCGGCATCGACGTGGGCGCAAAGTACGAAATTTACTGCATTATTGCAAACCTGGCGAAGCAAGGCAAGTCGGTAATCATGATTTCGTCCGAAATGGGCGAGCTTATCGGCATGAGCGACCGAATCATGGTAATGTGCGACGGCCGCGTGACCGGCTTTCTGGAACAAAAGGACGCCACTCAGGAAAATATCATGGAACTGGCAACGCAGTTCGGCACCACGGAGGAAGCGCAATGAAGAAGCATGGCAAACTGATTATGACCATCGGGCTGGTCGTTCTGCTTGTGTCGCTGTTTTTGAACCTGAGCCTGAATGACGTTACCCGGCTGAACCCTCAGCTGGAGGACGTAGCCGACGCGCAGATTGCGCAAACGGCCAAAACGCTGGAGGTAGACGAGATTCTGAACGTGCTGGTGCAGCCGGAGGGCGTGCCGGAGGAAATGGTGCAGACGGAGGCTACCCAGCCTTGGAGCCAGGAGGGGCTGGAGACCCTTGATACCGACAACGACGGCGTGAACGAAACCTTCGTGCTCACCTACGAGCAGTTCGCGGCCTTTGGCGGCTCCTTTACCAAGGATAAGTTCGGCGCACCCAAGACCACCGAGGTAAACGGCGTCGCCTATATGCAGGGCAAGGTGGCCGACAGCGGCCTGCTGTGGGAGCAGATGAGCGGCTGGGCACGGTTCGTGTGCGCCCTGGCGGCGCTGTATGCGCCGCTGATTGTGATTGGCTCGGCGCTGCTGGCCGCCGGCTGGCTGCTGAATACCGCCGCTCAGTGCGAAAAACAGGGCATCACCATGGGCAAGCATCTTTCCCGGGTATTCGCCCCTAAGAAGATTCTGAAGCTGATCAGCGACAACGCCATCATCGTGGGCATTGTGCTGCTGGCGGCGGTGGTGAGCATCTTCCGACCCAACTTCCTTTCCGAAGCCAGCTTCCGCAATCTGCTTTCCAACACGGCCGTGCGCTTCATCATTGCCGTGGGCGTGTCCGGTTGCCTGATTACCAAGGGTACCGACCTGAGCGCGGGCCGCGTGGCCGGTTTTGCGGCCTGCCTGAGCGCCATTTTCCTACAGCGCGCCGGCGACTATGCCAACAAGTTCTACCCCGGCATGGGCAACCTGCCCATCCTGCCGGTGCTGCTGGGCGTGCTGGCCATTTGCGCGCTGATTGGCGCGGTAAACGGCACGGTCATTTCCAAGCTGAACGTGCCGCCCTTCATTGCCACCCTGGGCATGCAAACCCTGGTGTACGGCATTTGTCTGGTATATACCGGCGCGCAGCCCATCGGCACCCTGCAAAGCGCCTATACGGGCATCGCCCTGGGCTATGTGGGCAACCGCATGTTCAGCTACATCGCCATTATCGCGCTGGCGGTAGGCGTGCTGATGTGGTTTTTGTACAACAAAACCCGCTACGGCAAGTATATGTACGCCATCGGCGGCAATGAAACCGCTGCCGAGGTGGCTGGTATCAACGTAGCCAGGTCCAAGATCAAGATTTACACTCTGGCGGCCATTCTGTACGGCCTGACCGGCTTTTTGATGGCGGCCAAGAGCGGCGGAGCCAGCGTGAACACCGCTTACGGCTACGAGCTGGAAGCCATTGCGGGCTGCACCATCGGCGGCGTATCCGTCAACGGCGGCGTGGGAAAAATCAGCGGCATCCTGGTAGGCGTGCTGGTGTTTGAGCTGTTGAAAATCGCCCTGCAGTTCATGGGCGTGGAATCCAGCTACACCTATATTGCTCAGGGTTTGGTTATCATTATCGCCGTTGCGCTGGACCTGCGCAAGTATCTGGCCAAGAAGTAAACGCCGCTTTGGGGCGCACAGGAAGGAGAACCCAGCATGACGGAGGAAAAAACCGTTGTTACCCGAGACCAGTCCGATGTGCCCCGGGGCCCGCAGAACCTCAAGGAACGCCTGTATGAAAAGCTGCGCATGCCCCTTTGGGTGCTGGACCTGATAATTGCGGCGCTGGTGATTGCGTTCATCGTGGTGGTTGTGGTGGGCCGACAAAAAGGAGCGGCCATTCCCCTGGAACCTGCGCCGTAACGGCGCAAGCGGCGGCCGGGTTTTCTGGAAACGGAAAACCCGGCCGCTTTTTTGGCAAAAACGAAAAGCCGCGCATCAAGCCGGGATTTAGAAAAGGGTAAAGCTATGAGACGATTCGTCAAACCCTGTTCTGATCAGGCGGATAATGATTCTGTGCAGCACTGCATCATACATAGAAGGATTCAACTGCCTAAGCAGCAGTAGGGCAAGCGGCGCAAAAGGCAGACTTTCGGCGTATGTGCGCACTGCCTCTCCTATGCCCTTTACTGGTGGGCTTAGCATAAGCCTCCGGTTGCTGAAAAAGAGAGGTGCAGGAGGCACTGCCTCCTGCCATGGTTTTAGGGGCAGTGCCCCTAAGCCTTATGCCGCGGCACTTGCCCCGCAAATCAGCCAAGCGCTGCTTCCGGGCGATGGCGGCCAATCGGGGATTTTTCGACAGTCTGGGGCTTAGTCAAACCTCCGGTTTAGCCACTGGGCATGATTGAAACGGCTTCAGCAGATTTTAATGTATTTTTCAGCAAACATATCGCAGGTTTGAAGCGCGCAATCTTTTCACTCCGGGCGTTTTATGCTATAATGCAATGCGTGGGGGCGAAGCGCGCCTCCCTTTTCCCAACTGTGTTTTTGAAGGAGTCAATCATGGCCAAAAGCAAGAAACCCAAAAAGACCAAGGGTCTGGGCGCAGGCATCGTCGCGTTTGGCGGCGTGTTCGCCCTGTTTTCCGTGCTGTTTCACCCTCATACCATCGGCGCATACGTATTGGCCCTGGCATTGAGCGGGCTTGCGGGAGCGATAATCCGCACCATGGCCCAGGGTCTGGATTTGAGCACGCCGGAAAAAACGCCGGAAAGCCTGCAAAAAGTGGCGGGCGAGACCGGTGTGGAAGAAGTGGACGCCATTTTGGAAAAGGGCCGGGCCATGATTCGGGAAATTCGTTCGGAGAACGATTTGATTCCCGACGAGGCGCTGTCCGTCAGCCTGGACGAGCTGGAAAACAAGTGCGCCGAGGTGTTCCGCACGGTGTATGACAAGCCCGCCAAAGCGCCCCAGATTCGCAAGTTTATGGAGTATTATCTGCCCACCACCCTGAAAATGGTGAAAGCCTACCGCACCCTGGATGAGCGCAGCGTGAACGGCGCGGAGGCCCAGGCCGCCAAGCAGCGGATTCAGGACGCGCTGAAGGTGGTGCTGAAAGCCTGCGATAAAATGCTGGATAACCTGTATCGGGACGATATGCTGGATATTACCACCGATATTGACGTGCTGGAGCAGATGCTCAAGCGGGACGGCCTTACCCAGAGCGATTTGGACAAGGCCGCGTCTCAGGCCCGCGCCGCTGCGGCCATCGACCGGGAAACCGCCCGGGTTCAGCAGCAGCGTGCTCAAAGCGCTCAAACGGCGCAAACCCAGACCGCCGCTCAGCCCGCTATGCCTCAGTGGCACATCGACAGCGGCGTAAAGCGCCAGATGGAAGAAGCCCAGCGCCAGGCGCAAAGCCATATGCCGCAGGCCCCTACCATGGATGGCGGTTATTATCCCGCTTATGACGGTCAGGCTACGGCCCAGGCTCCCAAACCCAATCAGCAGTAAATCGAAGGAGGATATACCACCATGACCGATATGAACCGCACCGAAACCCGGCTGCCCCAAACCCCCGTGCTTACGCTAAACCCCAGCGGCATGGCTCAGGACAAGGCCGTGCTGGAGGAGGTGCAGCAGGCTTTGGAAAGCGCGCCCGCGCCTACGGCAACCGCCGCCGCTCAGGCCGCCAGCGACGCCGTGCAGCAGATGGCGGACGCCAACCTGAGCGAGGCCGACAAGCAGGCCATTCAGGACTTCGTGTCCCAGATTGATATCAATAATACGGATCATGTGCTTCTTTACGGCGCAGACGCGCAAAAGAAGATCGCCGATTTTTCCGACAGCGCCCTGGCCACCGTGCGCACCAACGACACCGGCGAAGTGGGCGAAATGCTGGTGAAGCTGGTGAACGAAATCAAGGGCTTTGGCGATGCCGCGGAAAAGCCCAAAGGGCTGGGCGGCCTGTTCTGGAATGCCAAAAAGGCCGTCAGCGATATGCAAACCAAATACGACAAGGTGGAAGTGAATGTGGACGCGATTTCCACCGCCCTGGAAAATCATCAGGTGCAGCTGCTGAAAGACGTAAGCATGTTCAATCACCTGTACGATATGAACACGCAGTATTTCAAGGAACTGACCATGTATATCGTTGCCGGCGAGCAGAAGCTGAACGAGGTGCGCTCTACCACCCTGAAGGAATTGCAGGAAAAGGCGGCTGCCAGCGGCGACGCCATGGACGCCCAGAAAGCCAACGACCTGGCCGCTAACTGCGACCGCTTTGAAAAGAAACTGCACGACCTGAAGCTGACCCGGCAGGTAGCGTTGCAGATGGCTCCCCAAATTCGCCTGCTTCAAAACAACGACAGCCTGCTGGTGGAGCGGATTCAGAGCACCCTGTCCAACACTCTGCCGCTGTGGAAGAGCCAGATGGTGATTGCCCTGGGCATGCACCGCAGTCAGGAAGCGCTGAAGGCGCAGAGCGCGGTGACCAACATGACCAACGAACTGCTTAAGAAGAACGCCGCCGCTCTTAAGACCGGCACCATTGAAACCGCCCGGGAGGCCGAGCGCGGCATCATTGATCTGGATACGCTGGTGCAGACCAATCAGAGCCTGATCGACACCATCAACGAGGTGATGAAGATTCAGGACGACGGCCGCGCTCAGCGCCTGGACGCCGAGCAGAAGATGGCGGCCATGGAGGCCGAACTGAAGCAAAAGCTGCTTGAACTGAAGCACTAACGAAATGGAAAGAAAGGAAGAACCCAAGTCCATGAAATGGAAATTGCCCATTTGGCTGTGCGTGGTCATTTCGCTGGCTCTGGTGATTTTCGGGCTGGTTTTTGGCACTGTGCGGGGGTTTCGTGATGAGCAGGCCCAGGTGACGGCCTGCCTGGAAAGCGAAAACGGCTTGCTGGATGTGCTGAGCTATCGCGGAGCCGATGGATTGAACCTGTGCGTGGTGGCCAAACGCCACCTGGCCGCCGACGACGAGGATGTAGCCGCACTGGAGACGGCCGCTCGCGGTTTGCAAAGCGCACAAACCGGCCTGCAAGAGAAAAAAGAAAGCGACGCGCAGCTGGAAAGCGCCGCAGCCCGGGTGAGCCGCAAGCTGAAAGCCAGCGAAAGCTTTCAGCAAAGCCAGCGGGATCAAAAGTACCTGGATATGCTGCTGAGCGATATGCAAAACCTGTCCGGCAGCGCCGCGGCCGACGCCTACAACCAGGCGGCGGAAAGCTTTAACGAGCTGCTGGGCGCGCCGGTTACCGGCAAGCTGGCCGAGCTGCTGGGCGTGAAGCCCTGCGCCCTGTATCAGTAAGGAGGAATGGAAAATGAAAAAAGCTTTCGTTCGCCTCCTCTGCCTCTGCCTGGCGCTGCTGGTTCCCGCCTGTGCGCTGGCTGCCGCCCGCATGCCCGCCATGCGCGGCACGCTGACCGACGACGCCGATATCTTGAACACTCAAATCGCCGCGGACATTGCGACGTATGCGGAAAAGGTGCAGAAGGAAACGGATATCAGCCTGCACGTGGCCCTTGTCCATTTCCTGGACGGCCTGGACGCGCAGACCTATGCCAACCGTCTGTTTGAAAAATGGAACCTTGGCGACGACGACATGCTGCTGCTGGGCGCGGCGGGCGAAGACAGCTTTGCCACTGCCATGGGCAAGAATGTGCAGAAAAAACTGGGCAAAAGCAACGCCGAAAACCTGATGTACACCTCTTCGGCTTTCAGCAGCCTGTTTCGCAGCCAGCAATACGACGCGGCCTTCTGCGCCTATTTCCAGGCCATGAACACGCTGGTAAACAAGCAGCTGGACGCGGGCATCCGCCTGGGCACGCTGTTTGGATCTGCGGAAAGCACGGACCAATCCCAAACGCAAAGCTTCGGTTCCCAGCTTTGGTCGGAAGTGATGCAGGAGATTTATGATACCAGCGAAACCCACCAGGAGTATCAGGCGGAGCATCGCCAAAGCGGCAACGGCATGAGCGCCGGCGAGTGGATTGTGCTGGCCGTTCTTATTGCCATTGTCTTTAGCCAAAGCAAGCCGGCCCGAAAAGGACGCCGCAATCGCGATTATCGAAGCTATGGCTGCGGCTGCTCGCCGATTGGTTGGCTGTTCAGCCTGTTTGGCATCAATGTGCTGATCGATACCCTGCGCGGACGGCGTCAGTAATCCCCTGTCTGATTTCTTGTGGCTGCGGCCGGCCACGGCATTTTCAAAGACAAGCCGGAAGTGTGTCTGTCCTTAGGCACGTTCAGCCTGTCAAAATAACCTGAGTGGTATCGGAGGGCCCAGCCCTCCGATTTCCGTTCCAAAACCGGCGGCGTGTACGTTGGTTTCGGCAGCATTGCGCTCTTTGCCCTTGCCGAGCCAGGGGCGAAGAGCGTTTTCACGGCGGTAAGGCTCGCTGACAGGCGAACTTAGCCTGTCGAAAAACCTACAGGCGTGACCGCACCTGCGAACAGCGCTACGCCGACTTGCGGAAAAAGGCCGCGGCAGAAGGATTAGGGCTTCCGCCTCTCAGCCCCTGGCAGGCGCCGGAAGAAAGCGGCTGTCCAGTGACCACAACGAGGCGGTCGGCGCCCCGCAGGCGTGGCGCGAAGGAGTACGCTCCTTGCTCTTCCCGCGAGCAGCTGGTGCTCTGCCTTCCACACATCCCCTTTTTGGACAACCTGGTCTTGCGGCCGGGCGAGCTTTTTGACGGCTGGAGCGTGCCCAAGGATGGGCATGCCAGCCGGTGAAGCCCTCTCCGGGAAGCGGTCAGATGGGATTCCATCCCATCTGACAATCATATCGCCTGGCTGAACAGCAAAGGCAAACGTTCCTGTTGCGATGCGCAGAGCCCGGGCAGGCGGGGCGATTCCGGCTCTGCCGAAACCAGTCCCTCGTCCGAAAAGCTCGCCGTCAGACATGCTTTTTGGACGGTCTGACGCGTCTCATCCCTGGACATGCCGTCTTGTTTTTTGATATAGGAGTGATGAAACCATGAACCCGGACTACAGACGCGGCCTGCTGCATGGCCTGCCCATTGCGCTGGGATATGTGTCGGTATCGTTTGCTTTTGGTATCCAGGCGACTTCCCTGGGGCTAACGCCCTTGCAAGCTACGCTGATTTCGCTGACCAATATGACCAGCGCGGGTCAACTGGCGGGTTTGCAGCTGATGGCGGCCGGCGCGCCGCTTTTGGAAATGGCGCTGACCCAGCTGACCATCAACCTGCGCTACGCCCTGATGAGTTTAAGCCTGAGCCAGAAACTGGATGACAGCATGAATACGCTTCACCGTATGTTGCTGGCCTTTGGCAACACGGACGAGGTATTTGTGGTGGCCTCGCAACAGCCGGGACGGATTGGCCGGGCCTATCTGTATGGGCTGACCAACGGCCCATGGCTGGGCTGGACGCTGGGCACGCTGCTGGGTGCGTTGGCGGGCAGCGTGCTGCCGCAGGCGGTAACCCAGGCGCTGGGTATTGCCATCTACGGCATGTTCATTGCCATTGTGCTGCCGCCCTTTCGCCGCCAGAAAGAGGTGCGGGCAGTGGTGCTCATTGCCGTGGCCATGAGCTGTCTGATAACGCTGCTGCCGGCCCTGAGCTTTATTTCGGAGGGCTTTCGCATCATTCTGTGTGCGGTGGCGGCTTCGGCCCTGGGTGCATGGCTGATGCCCCAAAAGGAGGAAGAAGCATGAACTGGAAGGACTTTGCGCTGTATGTGCTGGTGATGGCCGGGGTCACCTACCTGATTCGCATGCTGCCGCTGGCGGCGATTCGGGGCAGGGTAAAAAGCCGGTTTGTGCGGTCGTTTCTGTTTTATGTGCCCTATGCGGTGCTGGGGGCCATGACCTTTCCGGCGGTATTTTCTTCAACAGGTAATCTATACACGGCCCTGACGGGTACGATTGCCGCCCTGGTATTGGGCTGGATGGGCAAGGGGCTTTTGACGGTGGCGGCAACCGCCTGCGTTGTAGCGTTTTTGACCGGCCTGCTTTTTTGACGGAAAAGGCAGAAATTTAGAAGCTGGTGCATTTGGGTATTGCTTTTTTGGGAAAACCATGGTACAATCATCAATGCGATTTATGAACCTAAGGAGGTGAACCACGTTGCCGAATATCAAGTCCGCCATCAAACGCGTAAAGGTCAGCGAGAACAAGAATCTGCGCAACCGCATCGTGAAGTCCAAGGTGAAGACTGCGATCAAGAAGTTTGAGACGGAGGTCGCTGCTGATCCCGCCAAGGCTGGCGCTCAGTACAGCCTTACCACCTCCGCTATCGATAAAGCCGTTGCCAAGGGCATTCTGCACAAGAACACCGCCAGCCGTAAAAAGGCTCGCCTGGCGAAGCAGATGGCTCAGTAATGGGTAAGTGCCGCAGACCTGCGCGTTGCGTATGTTTCAGCGGCAGGTTGAGCGTAGTCACGAAAAAGCTCCGTGCAAACTGTGCATGGCGCTTTTTTCTATGCCCAAATGCAGCGGCAAGGAGCGTTTGACTGGTAGAAACCGAACGCATGCGCTCTCTTTGACTGGTACTTTGGAAAGACACGGGCCGATTGGCAGCGCTTCAGTGCTTGAAAAAACATTCGGGAGTTATGCCGCCCCTCCGGCCGGATTCGTATCAACCGGCTGAATCGCGGCAAATGAAAGAACGGAAGCCGGCGCCGGCTGGCAGAACATTTCCGGCTTGGCTGAAAACCCTGCCGCCAAATTCGGGTAAAAAAAGCAGCCTGGGAGACGCTGACTTCGACCAGGATGTTTGAAAGGCCGGCCCTCCAAGCCAAGATGCTTCCGCCCTCTGTTTTCAATCGCCTGGGAAAGCCGGGAGGCAAACTTCAGGAGGGCGTGGACTTCCTTCAAGCGCGCCTGAAATTGCGCTTGAAAAACCGCGACAATGCGATTTGAAAACGCGCCTGATTCCTGGTTATGATTCAGGCGTTTTTTGTTCTTTCTTCATGCAGAGAGGTTTTTCAACATTCTCAGGTCAGTCCTGTTCCAAAACAGGCGTCGACAGGGGCCGATGCAATGGCTGTATCCGCTATTCTGCAAAGTCCTCGTCCACAGGCGGCATATCCTGGCACACCATCAGATAAGCGTCTTCCCCGTTATCCTCGTAATAACGCTTGCGCACGCCCAGCTCCAAAAATCCCAGGGATTTGTACATGCGCCGGGCAACCAGGTTGCTTTTACGCACCTCCAGGGTCAGGTACTGCACGCCCAAATTGGCGGCATACTGCATCAGGGCTCGGGTTACGCCGATGCCGACGCCCCGCCCACGCTGAGAAGCTTCTACAGCAATATTGGTAATATGCCCTTCCTCAAAAATACACCAGGCGCCCGCGTAGGCAATCACCTGACCGTTTTCCTCGGCAACGATATAACGGGCGCATTTATTGGTGGTCATCTCATCCACAAAGCTGTCGCGGCTCCAGGGAGTGGCAAAGGTGGCCAGCTCAATTTGATACACTGCATCCACGTCGTCCAGCGTCATGCGACGGTAAAGAACGCTCATGGCTGGCCCCCCAGCTTACGGGCCCGTTCCCGCTCCGCCTGCGGCGCGCGCAGGTATACGGGCATCAGGGTCAGGTAGTCCACGGCGCTTTCACGCCGGTCCCAGGCCAACATGGCCGCGGCGGCAGGCCGCAGGAAAAGATGCTGGGCAGGCGGAAAAAGCGCCCGATCTCCCAGAAGGGCTTCCAAGAGGGCGCGGTGCGGCTTTACTCCATCGCCGGTGAACAGCAGGGGCCGCCCATCGGCAACAGCCAGCGCCCGCTCCACAAAAACATCCAGCTTTTCAGCCATATCAGGCAGCGCGCGTACCGGCGGCATGCCCGGCAGGAAGGCCGCGCCGTACACCTGCCCTGCCCGAGCGTCCTGAATGGGGCAGAGCAGAGCATCGGACAGGCATACGCTGGCAGCCAGAGCCTCCAGGGCGTCCACGCCCACGCAGGGCTTGCCCGCGCCGTGAGCCAAGCCTTTCACGGTGCTTACGCCAATGCGCACGCCCGTAAAGGAGCCGGGGCCCGTGACGGCGGCGTATACATCCACCTGGGACACGTTGAGACCGGAGCGCAGCAGCGCTTCCTCCACCATGGGCATCAGGTTGACGGAATGGGTCAGCTTATTAACGGCGGACGCCTCGTAGACCGCCTGGCCGTCACGGACGACGGCTACGCCGCACACGGGACCGGACGTATCGATGCACAAAAGGTTCATGGCCGGGCCTTCTTTCCACAGGCATTTTGCAGGGCGGCTTCATCCAGCGCGTGAAAGCCGCCGACAGGGGTAACGGAAATCCAGCGTTCCTCGTCCCCGCTGGGGGAAAGAGCGATTTCCAAGTAGGTTTCCGGAATGGCTTCCGGCGCGCGGGAGGGCCACTCCACTACGGCCACGCCGCCGTTTTGCAGGTACTCGTCCATGCTCAGCTCGTAAAGCTCCTCCACACCGTTCAGGCGATACCAGTCAAAGTGGTACAGGGGCAAACGCCCCTCGTCATGCACCTGCAAAATGGTAAAGGTGGGGCTGGTTACATACCCGGCAACCCCAAGCCCACGGGCGATGCCGCGAGTAAGCTCGCTTTTGCCGGCGCCCATATCGCCAAGCAGCAGCAGCACATCGTTGGGCTGCAGCTGACAAGCCAGCGCCTGGCCAATTTGATGGGTTTGCTCCACGCTGCGGCTTTTCAGTTTCACGTTTCAGCGGCCTCCTGTTTTAGGGCTTCCGTGCAAAATGGGCGAAAGCGGCTTATAAATCACAGCGGTTATTACGCTGATGAGAATCCACTTCAGCAGGTTAAACGGCGCGGTGATGAGCAAAACAAAAGTAAACGCGCTGTGAATAGCGGGAACCAGTTGCTGGCCCATGGATACGATGGCCTCCACAGGCATGCCGTAGGCCACGCCATAAAAGGGAATGAGAAGATACAGGTTGGTCAGTACGGCCGCCAGGGTAGCTGCCAGCGTGCCCACCGTCATGCCCACAATGGCACCCCGGCGGTTCTTGTGGCGGCGGTAGACGAGGCCGGCGGGCAGCAGCATGGCCAGCCCCATCAAAAAGTCAGCCAGTTCGCCCACACCTTGAGACGAGGAGTGAAGCAAGCCCAGCAGGCTTTTGACCAGCAAAATCAGCGCGCCCTGCAGGGGCCCCATAGCAAAGGTGCCCAGCAGCACCGGCAGGTTGCTCACATCCAGCTTGTAAAACAGCACGATGGGAATTTCCACCAGAAACAGCAGGGCGGAAATGGCGGCCAGAATGGCAATGGCGGTGATGTCGCGAGTGGTAAGCAGCTTTTTGGTACGTTGCGTCATGAAAAAAACCTCCCAGTAAAAATTGCCCCTGATGGCTTGTTCGCATCAGGGGCAACCGTACACTGCAAGGGCGACGGGCTGCTCTTCTCACATCCGGACTTTGGCGCTGAGCGCCGTTTACCGTCGGTTTCGGAATTTCACCGAATCGGGGAACTAGGTTCCTTCGCGGACTATACCGCCGGTAGGGAATTCCACCCTGCCCCGAAGAAGCCATCTGGTTTCATGTGCATGATAGCATGGGCGGCAATGCGTGTCAAGAGGAAAACAGGGCTTGAACAGGGCAAACGTCTTTCCCCTGTTTCGCACGGCACATCAAACGATGGCGCGAAATTCCCTGAGGCAGGCGCGATGTATATCCGCGCCGTTTTGCTGAGTCATTTATGTAAACGCTGCCGCCTGAGGGCTTGACCGGCGGCGCTTTTCGGGATATGCTGTAAACACGAATCATTCATTTCCAGTGAGGGGAAGGGGGAAACGCTCTTGATGAAACGCTTCTTTTGTTTGGTAACGGTGCTGATGCTGGCTGCCGGGTGCGCCTTGGCCCAGGAAACGGGCCTGCCTGTATTCCAGCGGCAACCGTGGGAACAGGACCTGTGGACTGATGCGGAAAAAGGGGTGCTGCCTGCGGGAATGATTGTGCTCTGGCAGGGCGAGGCGGCCCAGTGCCGTGTGGTGAACGCCCCGGAGGAAATGACGCGTGTGATGGATGGGTTAAAGCAGATGACGGTGGGCGAGCCTGCGTACCTGGCGGTAGCGGACGACGGGCTGGTCCTGACGTTCATCACCCAGAGCGGGGGCCAAATTGTCTATCGGTTTGAAGGCGATGCGTATGTAACGGAAAGCGGCCGCTATCAAACGGAAAACGGGCAGGCTTTCTGGCAGGCGATAAACGTTTTGAAACCCTGAGCTGAAATGCGGGAGCCGCCCGAGGAAGGGACGGCTCCCGTTTCAGCCTGTGGAAAAGGCCCGCCTGAGAAACGAACGTTGACGGCCGCTCGCCGGACGGCAAAGAGCGCTTCTCGGCAGAAAAGATCGCCGTCAGGCGAGCTTTTTTGACGGCCTGACGCGGGATCCGCCCGAGCAAAGGGCGGTTCCCGCGTTAACGTTTAGCGAAGAACCAAATCGCCGGTGATGCTGCTCATCTCCAGCTGATAGGGGCTGCCCGGCTGCAAAGGAACCTGGCAGCGAACATCCCCGCTGATGGTGGAGCAGTGGGCGTCTGCCGCCATGCCCTCAGGCAGGCTGACGCGAACGTTGCCGCTGGTGGATTTAGCGTTCAGGCACAACGCGTCCAACCGGGGAAGAACGGCCGCGATGTCGCCGCTGGTAGACTTGCAGGTTTGGTCCGGGCAGCGGGCTTCCGTGCGCAGATCGCCGCTGATGCTGCTGGTATTCAGCGTCTGGCAATCCCCTTGAAAGCTGATATCGCCGCTGGTGCTTTCCAGACGCACGCCCTCCTGCGCCTGCACATCGTCGCAGCGAATGTCGCCGCTGGTGCTGTGCAGCGTCAGGCTTTTCAGCGACAGGCCGTCCACTTCGATATCGCCGCTGAAGGTGGTTGCCTGAACCTGGGGTTGGCAATCCGCAGGCAACTGAATGAAAAGGATGGAAGGAACGCCGCCCAGCAGGAACAGCTCACCGGAAAACAGGCGCTCCATCAGGCTGCCGCCCTGCCGGCTCAGGCTGGCGGGCTGCACGGTCAGACAGCCGTTTTTCAGGGTGACGTTCAGCGGCGCGTCTTCATCGTCGCTGTCCACGTGCAGCTGTCCGTCCGGAGACCGGCACAGCCGCACGTCGCTGCTTCTGGCGCGAATATCAACCGTTTGAGGAAATTCGCCGCTAAAGACGCAGTGGCTGCTGCCCATCATCTGGCTTGTCTGGCTGGATTTGCGGGGATAGTCCTTCAGCGCGTCCTCCATGCCGCTCAGGCTTTCCAGCACGGCGTGAATGGCGTCGTCTTCGCTCAAGCCGTTTTGAATCAGGTCCTGATAGCGTTCCTGACAGTTTTGATTAAGTTCCTCCCACAAAGCGCGGGTCTCTTCCGTTTCCATGATATCCGCAAACAACATGTTCACAATTTTGGCGATGGTATCGTTCATGACTTTTCCTCCTGTTATGGTGATGCAAGGCTTATCGGAACAGGGTCAACTGGCGGCGCAGTTCGCGGCCCTCCCGGGCAAAGCGGCGATCGAACACGGCCGCGTTTTCCCGGTACGGCCTGCGCGTGCCGTCAGAAAAACGCTGTTCCCGGTGAACAATGAGGCTGATACGGGCTTTTCTGTTCATGAAGGATCTCCTCCCAAAAGCTTGTCCAGCACCTGGCGGGTTTCCTGCCAGGCGCTCAAATCCCGCGCAAGTCGTTCCAGCCCGTCGGGGGTCAGAGCGTAATAACGCCGACGCGCGCCGCTTTGCTGATCGCCCCAATAGGAACGAATACAGCCGGCGCTTTCCAGCCGCTTGAACGCGGTGTACAGCGTGGCCTCTTTCAGCTCCAGCGTGCCGCCGCTGGCCTGGCTGACCGCGCGGGCAATGTGATAACCATAGCTGTCGCCCTGGCTGAGCTGCTGCAAAATGATGGTATCGGTATAACCTCTTAGAATATCTGCCGAAATCGGCATCAGGCTCACCTCCCGAGACCATTATAACGCAACATACATCGTCTGTCAATGTATATTTTTACGATATATATATTTTCAGACGCAAGACGAAAAACGCCGTGAAGAATGTACATAAAAAAAGCAGTTGACAATACAATGGAAAAACGTTAAAATAACGGGTGTGTGGCATTCGGTCATAAACATGCGGACATGCGGGTGTAGCTCAATGGTAGAGCTCCAGCTTCCCAAGCTGGCTACGTGGGTTCGATTCCCATCACCCGCTCCAACCGCATGAGACCCTGCCGGATCATCACTTGTAGAACCATTTGATTACAGGAGGTTGAATTCTCATGGCTAAGGCAAAGTTTGAGCGTACCAAGCCGCACGTAAACATCGGCACGATCGGTCACGTGGACCACGGCAA
>CAKTUS010000007.1 GCA_934621485.1 uncultured Clostridia bacterium | reverse complement strand
GCGTTACTGGGCCTGCCTTGACCCTGACTCTTTCTTGCGGATTCTTTTCGGCTGATTCTTAAATGCTGTTGCCCTGTTTGCACAAAGGGCCTTGCTTGACGTGCAACCGCAGATGTGATACAATTCTTATTGATATCATCCCTGAGGGTTTGGAGGCTTACTGAAATGAAACATATCAAAACGTTGGTTACCCGTAACCTGTGCCAGAGCGCCAAGAACGGCGGCTGCGGCGAGTGCCAGACTTCCTGCCAGTCCGCTTGCAAAACCAGCTGCGGCATCGCCAACCAGGCTTGCGAGAACGCCAAGAAGGAAAGCAAGTAAGGCTCGCTTTCTCAAAATGCCGCCCTTGGGGCGGCATTTTTGAGTGCATCGCCTTTTTCCATACAACGAAAGGAATG
Source organism: uncultured Clostridia bacterium (assembly GCA_934621485.1). Taxonomy (GTDB): domain Bacteria; phylum Bacillota; class Clostridia; order Christensenellales; family Aristaeellaceae; genus Limiplasma. The sequence continues at coordinate 56,852 of CAKTUS010000007.1, read as the reverse complement.
AAATCATGATTCACCAATATCAGATGAACGGCATGAACATTGTGCTGGACGTGTACTCCGGCTCGGTGCATGTGGTGGACCCGGTGGCCTACGACATCATCGCCCTGTATGAAGAAACGCCCCGGGAGGAAATCATTCAGCGCATGCTGGCCAAATATGCGGGGCAGGAGGGGATTACCCGCGCCGAGCTGGCAGAGTGTCTGGACCAGATTGATGAGCTGAAGGCGCAGGGCCGCCTGTTTGCCCCCGACGCCTTCCAGCCCATGGCGGGCGAGCTGAAGCAGCGTACCCTGGGCGTTGTAAAGGCCCTGTGCCTGCACGTGGCCCATACCTGCAACCTGAACTGCGCCTATTGCTTTGCCAGCCAGGGCAAGTATCACGGCGAACGGGCGCTGATGAGCTTTGAGGTAGGCAAGCAGGCGCTGGACTTTTTGATGGATCACTCCGGCAGCCGCAAAAACCTGGAAGTGGACTTCTTCGGCGGTGAGCCGCTGATGAATTTTGACGTGGTAAAGCAGCTGGTGGCCTACGCTCGCAGCGTGGAAAAACAGCGGGGCAAGAATTTCCGCTTTACCCTGACTACCAACGGCGTGCTGATTGACGACGACGTCATTGACTTTGCCAACCGGGAAATGAGCAACGTGGTGCTCAGTCTGGACGGCCGCAGGGAAGTACACGACCGGTTCCGGGTGGATTACGCAGGCAACGGCAGCTGGGACAGGATTGTGCCCAAATTTCAGCGTCTGGTACAGGCCCGCGGCGGCAAAAACTACTACATGCGCGGCACCTTTACCCACCACAATCCGGACTTTCTGAAGGATATCCAAACCATGCTGGACCTGGGCTTTACCGAGCTGAGCATGGAGCCCGTAGTCTGCGCGCCGGACGACCCCTCCGCTCTGACCCAGGACGATTTGCCCATTGTGCTTAAGCAGTACGAGGAACTGGCGTTGCTGATGAAAAAGTGCCGCGACGAGGGAAAGCCCTTCACCTTCTATCATTACATGATTGATTTGGCCGGCGGGCCCTGCATTTACAAGCGCATTTCCGGCTGCGGCTCCGGCACGGAATACATGGCCGTAACCCCCTGGGGCGATTTGTATCCATGTCACCAGTTTGTGGGCGAGGAGTCCTTTAGGCTGGGCGATGTGTGGCACGGCGTAACCGCACCCGCCACCCAGGCGGACTTTGCCGCCTGCAATGTATACGCCCGGCCTGAGTGCGCCGATTGCTGGGCCAAGCTGTACTGCTCCGGCGGCTGCGCCGCCAATGCCTATCACGCCACCGGCAGCGTGCGAGGCGTATATCAATACGGCTGTCAGCTGTTCCGCAAGCGCATGGAGTGCGCCATCTGGCTGGAAGCTTCCAAAAGCGAGGCCGGGGAATGAACGCCCCCATCTGCGACTTTGTCAGCGCCTATGAGCAGCGCCGGGCCCTGCGCCTGCACATGCCGGGCCACAAGGGCCGGGGCGGTATGGGCGTGGAAAAGTGGGATATTACCGAAATTGACGGGGCCGATGTGCTCTACCAGGGTCGGGGCGTGATTCGGCAAAGCCAGGAAAACGCCGCCCGACTGTTTGGAACCGGCCGCACCCTGTACTCTACCGAAGGCTCGTCGCTGTGTATTCGAGCCATGCTGTATCTGGCGTGCCTATGGGCCGCCCGAAAGGGACAAAAGCCCAGCGTGCTGGCTGCCCGCAACGCCCACAAGGTGTTCATCCATACCGCCGCTCTGCTGGACATGGAGGTTGACTGGCTGTTCCCCGAGGAAAGCTCTCTGCTCGCCTGCCGGGTAACGCCTGCCCAGCTGGAAACGGCTCTCAGTAAGGGCGCTCCCACCGCCGTATATATCACCAGCCCGGATTATCTGGGCAATCGGGCGGATATTGCCGCTCTGGCGCAGGTATGCCACCGCTATGGCGCGCTGCTGCTGGTAGACAATGCGCACGGCACGTATCTGAAGTTTTTGTCCCAATCGGAGCATCCCATGGATTTGGGAGCCGATCTATGCTGCGATTCCGCCCACAAAACCCTGCCGGTGCTCACAGGCGGCGCATACCTGCACGTCGCCCGGGAGCCGTTCCTGATGGAGCAGGCGGACAACGCCATGGCGCTTTTTGCCTCTACCAGTCCATCCTATTTAATCTTGCAATCGCTGGACCGGGCCAATCAGCTGTTGGACGGCGCGTTTCCCCAAAAGCTGCGGGAAACGGCGGTTTTTTTGCAGCAATGCCGGCTGAGCCTGCCGGGCTATATCTTTGTGGGCGACGAGCCTTTGAAATGGACTCTTCGCACCAAGCCCATGGGCTATCGAGGCGAAGACCTGGCGACGCTGCTTTCCCGCCTGGGGGTGGAATGCGAATTTGCCGATCCGGATTTTGTGGTAATGATGTTCAGCCCTCTGAACACCCCGGAGGAGCTAAGCGGTCTGGTCGCCATTTTACAGGCCATTCCGGCGCGGGAGCCCATTGCAGAGCAGCCGCCTGCCTTGCCGCAGCCCAGGCGGCGTATGCGTCCTCACGACGCTTTGATGAGTCCCCGGGAGCAGGTTCCTTTGTGCCGCGCGGCAGGCCGGATTCTGGCTGCGGCCAGCATCACTTGCCCGCCTGCGGTACCCGTGGTGGCGCTGGGAGAGGAGATTTCTCCGGAGGCTGTTGCCTGCATGGCGTACTACCACATTGAAACCGTCACCGTTGCAGGGGGTTCCACCCCCTGCACCCGGGATTGCGATGCCGGAGAAGGATCAAGTAACAGGTTTTCCGCAGGGAGCGGTTCAACGAATTTTACCAGGGATATTCACCGAAGGGGATTTTGACTTTGCAAAAGACATTCGCGCTCTTTGATTTCGACGGTACCCTGTGTCCGGGAGATTCCCTCATTCCCTTCTGCCTGTATGCTTACCGGCATGGGCTATGCAGCCTCGGCCAACTGTTTCGGGGCGGAGCAGCGGGACTGGGCTATGGACTTCATCTGCTTTCAGCCAAGCGTGCCAAGGAAATCACCCTATGCTTTCTCAAAGGCAAAAGTCAGGCGCAGGTAGCGCAAGCCGCACGGGGCTTTTGCCGGGAAAAGCTGCTGCCGCGGCTTTATGCCCAGGGCATGGAGGCGGTAAAGCGCCATCACAACGCAGGAGAGCGGGTGTTGCTGGTATCGGCCTCCCCGGAGCTGTACCTAACCTGCCTGCGGGAAAAGCTGCCTATTGACGGACTGATTGCCACCCGCATGTATGTAGATGAAAACGGCCTGTACACCGGCCAGATGGCGGGCGAAAACTGCCGTGGAGTGGAAAAACCCCTCCGGCTGGCCGAATACCTGGCCGCCCGCGGGCTGGAAGTGGATTACGCCGCCTCCACCGCCTATGGCGACAGCGGCGGCGACGCGCCCATGATGGAGTTATGCGGCCGCAAGGTAGCCGTAAACCCCAAGAAAAAGCTGCAAAAGCGCCTGCGCCATTCCTCCGGCGTTACTGTAGCGCGCTGGAAATAGCTTGCGAAAGGAGAATGTGCCATGCGGAACGCGCCATCCTTTGCTCAGGCCGAACAGGTCGTTGCCCGCGGCCTGAAAGAGGGCGACTTTACCGCTGCCAGCCTGCTGGTGGGCCGGGGCGATAAGGTGCTGTACCGCCGCGCCTTTGGCCGCTTGTCCCTGGACGAGGACGCACCCCTTTGCAACGAGCAGACCCGATACGATCTGGCCTCCATTACCAAGCCGCTGGTGGTGGGCATGCTCACCCTGCGGGCGCTGGAAAGCGGCAGGCTGTGCCTGTGGGACAAGCTGGGTTCTTTTCTGGACGCGCCCGAGGATAAACGGGATATTTCCATCAAGCAAATCCTGACCCACACGGCCGGCTTTCCCACGGGGATTCACCTGTGGCGCATGTCGCAGCCTCCGCAGCAGGCCGCCGAGCTGCTGCTGAACGTGCCCCTGCTGTTTGAGCCCGGAACCCGGGAGCAATACTGCTGCGCGGGGTTCATTTTGCTGGGACTGCTGCTGGAATGTTTGTATGATATGCCCCTAAGCGACCTGGCCACCCAAGAGGTGTTCTGGCCTTTACGCATGCAAAGCACCGGTTATTTGCCTCAAGACGGCAACATTGCCGCAACGGAGATGCAGGATGACGGCCGCTGCCTGCAAGGGGTGGTGCATGACGAAAACGCCCGCTTTTTGGGCGGCGTATCCGGCAACGCCGGCGTGTTTTCCACCATGGATGACCTGGCGCTGTTTTTGCAGATGCTGGCTGCTCAGGGCCGTCTGCCGGACGGCTCCCGTTACCTGTGTCCGGCCACCCTCCGGCTGGCCATGCGCAACCATACCCCCGGCATGGCGCAGGGCCGGGGCCTGGGGTTTTATCTGCCTGCCTATGACAATGGCTATACCGGCGACCTGTTTCCGCCGGAAACCATCGGGCACACAGGCTTTACCGGCCCCAGCATTACCCTGGACCCAACCACAGGGCTGTATGTGGTTTTGCTTACCAACCGGGTATGTCCGTCCCGGGACAGCCTGGGCATTTATCGGATTCGCCGTTTGGTACACAACGCCGTCTATGCGGCGGCGGTTTGCGAATAAAGGATCCACCGGCAAAGCCGATGGGCTCAGACCGTCAAAAAAGCTCGCCATCAGGCGAGCTTTTTTGACGAGAAGCGTGCTTTACCTACTCGCCAGGCGGCAAAGCGCGCAAGGCTCAGGCTGTCGAAAACCCCTCTAGGAGAGATCGCGTTCGTGCACACGGCTACGTTGGTTCGCGGGGAAATTACTGCGGCATAAGGCTTAGGGGCTCCGCCCCTAAAACCCCGGCAGGAGGCACTGCCTCCTGCACCTCCACTTTTCAGCAAACTAAGCCTTGCTGCGCAAAACTGTCGAACCCGCCATACATGCCGCCGAGTTCGGAATGAAAATCGGAGGGCTGCGGCCCTCCGATACACTCAGGGTTTTGGAAAGGGCCGCAGCCCCTTTGACAGCTTCTCCGAACATCGCTGCGCCGGTTCACAGAAAAAGCGTTGCGGTATAAGGCTTAGGGGATCAGCCCCTACACCGCTGGCAGGAGGAAATGCGGCTGCTCAATCAACGGCCGTTCCCCGCTCTCAGCCTGCGGGCTTCCAACTGCCATTACCGGCTTGCTTTCCTTCAGCATGTACCAGGCTTTTCGGGCGTGCGGTGGACGCAGCGGCCGTCAACCGAAGCGAGGCGTTGGCACGGCCATACCAAAGACGATAATGGGCATCGCGATTCGACGTTTCTAAGCATGCTGGAAGGGCTTGTCCCTTTGCCGGCTCACTCCCCTGTGGGAGCAGGCGTTGGGTTCGGAACGGGCGTAGGCGTATTCGCCGCCAGCACATCAGCATAAATGGATTCAAGGGTACGCTCGTCCGCTACGCCGGTCGCGCTGATTTTGTTGGCCTTTTGATACGCCTTTACCGCAGAGGCTGTGCCGCTGTAGTAGCCGCCGGTCACCGTGCCGGTGTAATAGCCCAGCTCTTGAAGCTTTTTTTGCAGCCAGTACACATCTTCGCCCTCCATGCCTTTTTTCAGCTTGCGGAAGGGCTGCGGCGGCATGCCGCCGGATACATACTGCGGCTCCGCCGTGGGCTCGGGCGTGGTCACGGGGCCGGTTTTGGACTTATTCAGCGGCGGCGCGGCCACGGATTTGCGCAGTTCTTCATCGGCAGGCAGGTCCTCCGTAATGGTGACCACCGTGCCCTTGCCCACGTTATCGTAAATCCATCTGGCGTCGTTCACCAACAGGCGGATGCAGCCGTGAGAGGCGCGCTGGCCCAGCTTTTTATAGCTCTTAACGCTCATGGCGTTATAGTCCACCTGGTTGTAGATTACGCTGTGGAAGGCGATGTTCTGATTGATGCGCGTCCAATACTGGGCATGGCTGCCCCACTTGGAGAAGTAGCACCAGCGGGCGGTACGGCCGTTCAGGGTCCATTCGCCCACATCGCTGGGAGTGGCCTTTAAGCCCGTGGAACAAATCATGCGTTTTACGGGAATGGTGTACTCGCCGTTTTCGTCCCGGCCGTAAACGGTGGTTACCTGGTTGCGCACGTCTACGGTGACGGCGTAGGGTACCGGTGTGGGCACGGGCGTGGGCCGGGGCGTAGCGCTTGCGTCCACCACGCCGGTATCGTTAAACAGTGTGTTCCAGGTGGTTTCGTCCGTCTTGCCGGTTTGCTCCAAGCCGTTTTGCAGCTGGAAGGCTTTTACCGCCGCCACCGTCTGGTTCATGTAATTGCCGCTGATGGGGCCGTCAAAAAAGCCAAGCTCCTTCAAACGAGTTTGCACCTTTTTCACATTTTCGCCCTTTGCTCCGCGGGAAAGCTTTTTTTCATACTCCTCCACGGTTGCCTCGCCGTCGCCGGCCAGCACCATGTCGTTCACATCGCCCAGGTCCTGATCCGGGGCGGGCGTAGGCGTGGGCGATGCGCCGTCGGCCAGGGCATTGTCGCCAAACAGAGCGCGCTGCGTGTCCACATCCGCCGTACCGGTGATTTCCAGGCCGTTCTGCCGTTGAAACGCCTTCACCGCATCGGCGGTAATGGCCCGGTATTTGCCCGTGGCCTTTTGGCTGAAATAGCCCAGCTCCTTCAGACGGTTTTGCAGGCGGGACACGTCCTCGCCGTTGTCGCCGCTGGTCAGGATGCGGTACTGGGCGTTTTCCAGCTGAGCGGCGGTGGCTGCGTCCACCTCGCCGGTTTCCGGCAGGCCGTATTCTTTCTGAAACTTGCGCACGGCGGCCCGGGTTCCGTCCAGAAAATTCCCGCTGACCTTGCCGGTGTAATAGCCCAAATCCTTCAGGCGTTCCTGAATATCGGAAACGCTCTCGCCCTGCGCGCCGTAAGCCAGCGGGGCATAAGGCGTGGGCGAAGGCTGCTCCTCGCAAAGGGCGGCGCACACAGGCAACAACAGCAGCAAGGCCGCAAACATCCAAAGCAAACGTTTCAACGAACGACACCCTTTCCTGCATCCCAAAATGCGGCATGAAAGCCAAAGTTTCATGCCGAAGTCATTGTAACATAGAAATGCGTTTTTCACAATTTAGAAATGAAAATTTAACATATAAACATCGCCGACCCCATAATGCTTGAGGGTACCGCCCAGGCGGGCGCAGTCCTACGCCCCTCAGCCGGCTTCCCCGGCGAGCGGCGTAGGAGCAGACGAAACCGCCGCTTCCGGCAAAAAGCCGTCGGCAAGCCGCTTTGATTCATTTACTGAAACTGATAGTAATACACATAGCCGCTTTCCCCATACAGGGAACAATCCACATCCTCATAGCCGGTCATTTCGGCAATGTAGTTCAGCAGCAGCTGAGGCGGCGGGTCCAAAACCTGGGTGGCCAGGCAAACGTCTTCCCGCAAAAAAACCTCGGCGTCAAACTGCCACAGATCAATGTCAAAGGCCGCAAACTGGGCGCAGCTCTCCCGGGACCGGAGCGTCCACCCGCCATACCAGGCAATGTTGTGAGGGATTCCCCGGCTGTAATCCGGGAAGGGATTAAAGTCGTCCATCATGGTGCGGTCACATAAAAACAGCATGTCCGGCTCGTCCAACGCGTATTCGTATACCTCCGCCATGGCGTCGATGGTCTCTTCCTCGGCAACAGGCCGCAGAGGCGGCAGCAGCAGGCTCAAATAGACCGCGGCGGCCGCCAGGCTGACCCCAAGCGCGCACCGCAATGCGGCGGGGCTCACACAAACCGGCAGCAGGCACACACTTAACACCGCCATGGGCCACAGCACCATAACCGCCGCCCGCAGCGGCAGCCGGCCCTGCATAGCCAGGTAAAACAGCATGGCCGCCGACAAAAGCAGGGTAAAAACAGGCACGACCAGCCGGGCCAAATGTCCGCAGCCGCCTCGGGCCGCCCCTGCCAGGCACAGCAGCAGCCACGCCAGCGCCAGGCCGGCAAACACAAGGGTCACCCGGTTTTCCGCGGCAAAGGCGCTCAGCGTAGGCAGCACCCGGGCAAAGGCCGACACAGCAGGCCGCTGTGTCTCCAGGGCCTCAAACGCCTGGCTGGAAATGCTTTTGTCCAGAAAAAACCACTGGGAGGTAATAAGGCGAATGGTGTTATCGCTCCAGCCCGTGGAAGCCAGCGCCTCCTTGGTAAAACCGTTCAGGCCGTCATAGTCCATTACGGCGCTGTTGGCTTGCTGCCAGCGCAGGTACTCTGCTTCCCCACTGGCGGCTATTTCGGCGCTGCGCCAAAGCGCCATGCCGCCCAGCAGCACAGCCGTGAGACACAGCGCGCATCCCAGCCCCCTGCGGGCCGTGGGTTTTTGCAGGCACAGCCACAAAAACGCCAGCGCGCAGAAGGCCAACAGCGGCAGCAGGGCCTGCTGCCGCAGCGCATAGGCCAAAACCAGCAGCGCCGCCGCGCCCAAAAGCCGCAGACACACGCCCACGTTGGAGACGTGCTTCACATCTACGCTCATCATCTGGGCCACGGCCGCCGCCCCCAGCAGAGCGGCCGTTTGGGTAAAGGTGAAGCGGGCTACGCCGCCCGCTCCCAAACAGGCGGTAACCACAAAAGCAACCAGCGCGCCCCCCTCCCGCAAAAATTCGTGATCGTGGCGCGCAAACAGCTGCATCACCGCTTTGGCAATCACCGTCAGAGACAAAAACAGGAAGGCCAGCTGCATCCAGCTGAACCAGGGCGTGGTTGCGCTGATGGCAAACAATGCCCGCAGCGCCCCGGTCAGCAGTCCGTGCAGATAAGGATGAAATTGAGGCGGCCGGCCGGTTTCCCAGCCCATGAAAGAGCGCAGAATAGCTGCGTCGTCATTGGCGGCAAAGCGGAAACCCACCGTAAAGAAAAGCGCCTCAAACACAGCGGCGCTCATGAGCAGCGCCAGCGGCCAGCAAAGGCGGCTTTTCTTCATGGCTTTTTTTGCTCCTTCTGTCCATCGGCAATTTCAATCAGATAGGGAGGACGACGGCGGGAGGCGTCAAAGGTGCGCCACAGGTAGTTACCCAGGATGCCCAGGGTCATCATGATGATGCCGAAGGACAGCAGCTGGAAAATGAACATCATGGTCCAGCCGGTGACATGGATACTGCCGCGAAGCTTGGACACCAGCGCGTCGATGGCCCAAATCAGGCTGCCGACCACCGACAGCACGCCCAGGCCGGTGATAAAGGTGATGGGCACCGTGGAAAAGCTGAACAGCGTATCCATCACCAGCCGGATTTTCTTTTTCAGCGTCCAGCGGCTCTTGCCAATCTTGCGTTCCCGGCGAACATAGGTAACCGTGCCGGTGGTAAAGCCGCTCCACAGCACCTGGCCGTCCAGGGCGCTGTTGGGCTCGTCCATGCGGCGCAGCACTTCAATGACCTTGCGGTCCAGCAAAAACACGTCGAAGCCCTTCTTGGGCATATTGGGCAGGGCAAAACGCCGGGTAATGCCATAATACAGGTCGGCAAAAAACTCCTGAGCCTTGCTTTCCTCCCGGCCCTCCCGCACGGCCAGCACCACGTTGCAGCCCTCCTGCCAGCGCTTGTACATCTCCAGCAGCATTTCCGTTGGCTCCTGCAAATCGGCGGCCTTTACCACGGCGCAGTCACCGGTGGCCTGGCACAGGCCGCACAGCACCGCCGCGTCGCTGCCAAAGTTGCGGCTCAGGCGGAAAAGGCGAATGTGCTCGTCCTTCTTCGCCAACGCCTGCATCACCTGATAGCTGTTGTCGCCGCTGCCGTCGTCCACAAAAATCAGCTCGTAGTCAAAATCAATCCGATCGATGAGCTTTTCCTTCAGGTCGTCGTACAGGGGGGGCAGGTTCTCGGCGTTGTAATAAACGGGAATCACCACAGACAGCTTAGGCACGGCCGCTTACCTCCCGCTCAAAGGCGTCGTAATCCCGAATGTACTCATCGGGGTCGTAGGGCTCGCTGGATAAAACCAGCAGCACGCTGTCGGGAGAAAAATCGTACATATCCTTCCAAATCATTTTGGGCAGGTACAGGCCGGTATGGGGCCGGTTGATGGAGAACACCGCCTCATTTCCCAGGCCGTCCCGGGCCCGCACCTTGCTCTGGCCCGCCACGTTAATCAGCACAAATTCACTTTTTCGGTTGGCGTGGCAGCCCCGCACCACGTCCGGGTCGGAGCCGTAGATGTAAAACACCCGCTTGATTTCAAAGGGAATGTCCTTCAGCCCTTCCACCACCACCAGATGGCCGCGTTCGTCGCCATGCTGAGGAAATTCCAGCATTTGTACATTCATCATAAAGGGGGTCGCCTCCTTAGTAATGCCGGGTATAGATGCGGTTGAGGGAGTGCAGCGCGCCGTAGCCCTCTTTGTTTTGAATCAGGCCGGTATTCAGCACACGGCCCCGGTCGTGGGTGCTGGTGCCAAAGGATGCCTTTTCGCAGCCCCGATCCATGGCGGCTCGAATGACGCTGTCGTACAGATAGGTGCTGACCCCCTTGGCCGCCGGATGGGTGGCCAGATACTGGGTGTGCAGCGTATTGGCCTGCGCAAAAAAGAACAAAAACGCGCCTGCGCACAACTGCTTGTCCGCATTGTATACGCCCAGTACCGCGCACTCGTCCTTCAGCCGGTCAAACACAAAATCGTTCAGTTCCTCCAGGGTATGCACGGGCTTTGCGTCAAACTTTTGCAGATTCAGGCACAGCAGGTCATAAAACTCGGAAAGGCTCGCCTTGTCCGCAATGGGCGCGGCATAACAGCCCGCCTTTTCGCACTTTTTCAAATCGTAGCGCTTGTTGAAGGAATAGTCCGCCCGCAGGGCCTCATAGGGCCGGTTCAGGGGCAGATAGGCGGCAATTTCCAGCTCGTCCGTGTAGCCCGCGTGATACAGTGCGTACTGCAAAGCGTCGGTGGGCAGGGTGGAAAACAGGTCGCTGGTGATTTTCAGCTCCGCCGCGGCATAGCGCCGGCTCCAGCTTTCGTCCAGCGCCTCCATCATTTCCACCAGCTTGGGCGCCCGCAGCAGGGCCGGGGCAATCACCGGGCCGCCAAAGGTGCTGCCCGGATGAGAGCGCAGCCACTCCCGCCCATCAATGGTTTGCCGGGCGGCTGGCACCACGGCCACCAGCTCCTGCCCCTCCAGCACCATGGCGCTGGCGTCGTCAAAGCGCCCCTCCGGATGATAGCTCAAAAAGCGGCGGGTTTGCAAAAAGGTGCCGTTCATGCTGCGGCTCATGACAAAATCATCCCAGCGGGCCGCCTGGTCCGGGGTGTAGGGAACAACGGTCAGCTTGCTCATAGCGCTCCTTTAGGGCCGAAAGGCGTTGATCAGGTTCATCACCCGCTGCTGCTGCTCCGGCGTGTAGCCGTTGAACATGGGCAGGCTCAGCACTTCGCTTGCGTTCTTCTCGGCAATGGGAAAATCCCCCCGGTGATAGCCCAGGCTTTCATAGGCCTTGCTCAAATGAGGCGGAATGGGATAATGCACCTCGGTGCCCACGCCGTTTTCCCGCAAATACTGGCGCAGCTGGTCCCGGTAGGGGGTGTGAATCACAAACTGGTGCCAGGTGCTCTGAACGCCGGGGCGCACCTTGGGCAAAGTCAGATATCGGGCGCTCAACCCCTGCATGTAGCGCTGGGCAATAGCCTCCCGCTCGGCGTTAATATCGTCCAGGTACTGCAGCTTCACTCGCAGCAGCCCGGCCTGCAACTCATCCAGACGGCTGTTGGTGCCCACCAGCTCGTTTTGATAATGCACCTTGCTGCCGTAATTGCGGAAGGTGCGGAAGCGGTCGGCGATGTCGTCGTCATTGGTGGTAATGCAGCCGCCTTCGCCAAAGGCCCCCAGTCCCTTGGTGGGGTAAAAGCTGAAGCAGCCGATACGCCCGAAGCTGCCCGCCTGCCGTCCCCGGAAGGTGGTGCCATGACTTTGGGCGCAGTCCTCCACCAGAATCAGGTCATGCCGCCGGCAAATCTCGCCCAGACGGTCCATGTCGCAGGTCTGGCCAAACAGGTGTACCGCCAGAATGGCGCGGGTGCGTGTGGTAACGGCGGCTTCTACCTTGTCCGCGTCCAGATTATCGTATTCATCCGGCTCCACAAACACGGGGGTCGCCCCATTGATGGTAATGCCCATCACACAGGCAATGTAGGCGTTGGTGCACACAATCACCTCGTCCCCCGGGCCCATGCCAAGCAGGCGGAAGGCAATCCACAGCGCGTCCAGGCCGCTGGCCAGGCCCACGCAATGCTTAACGCCCACGTAGGACGCAAACTCGCTTTCAAAGCTTTTCACTTCCTTGCCCAGCACATACCAACCGCTGCGCAGCACCTCCACGGCCTTTTGCTCATATTCGGCCGCATGCTGCTGAAAAGCGCTTTTCAGGTCGTTAACGGGAATGGTGACGGGGGGCAAAACATCGCTCATGGCAAACTCCTCTATTCCCAGCCGCAAATGGAAAATAGCGCGGCTTTCCTCCTGTTTATTATACTGTTTGGCAGAGAAATGTCAATGCGGCTTGCGCCCCAGGCCGGTTTCGGGTACAATCTAAGGGCACTTTTTGGCAGGAGGCTTTTTTGCATGCTTCATTCGTTTCGGCAAGCCTTTCGCCGCCTGATGGAAAAGCCCTGGGCGGCGCGGCTGTGGCAGTTTGTGAAATTCGGCGTGGTGGGCGTGAGCAACACGCTCATCTCCATCGGCGTGTACCAGCTGTGCGTGCATGCGTTTCACTGGCCCTATCTGCTGGCCAATGCCTGCGGGCTGGTGGTCAGCGTGCTCAACGCCTACTACTGGAACAACCGGGTGGTGTTTGGCCAGGGGAAAAAGAAGTCCTTCTCGGAGCATGCGCGGGGCTACCTGAAATCGCTGGCCGCCTACGGCGGTACCTTTGTGCTGGACTCGGCCCTGCTGGTTTTCTGGGTGGAGGCGGTTCACACAGGCGAAACCCTGGCTCCTTTTTTGAACCTTTGCATCACCGTACCGGTGAATTTTCTGGTGAACAAATACTGGACCTTCCGAAAGAAGAAATGAGGCACGCAGGGTGAAACGAATCACGCTGAAAAAACCGTCCTGGACGGAATGGCTGTTTGCTGTTTTGGGAACTGTGCTGCCGGTGCTGGCGCTGGAAACCGCCACCCGGGGCAGTCTGAGCGATACCTTGAGCTGGATGTGCCGAGAACCCTGGCTGTTCTTGATGAACGCCGCCTTTTTCCTGGGCCTGTGCCTGCTTGGCTGCGCTCTGCGAGGCTGGCGGCTGCGGGGCGGGCTGCTGATCGGCCTGTGCGGCCTGACGGCTCTGCTGGGCGTGGCCAACCGCTACAAAATGCTGTTCCGCATGGAGCCGCTGCTGCTGACGGACGTCTGGCAGCTGGGCGATGCGGTAACCACGGTGGACACGTTGGATTTTGGCATCAATTTAACGGAGCTTTGGCTCATCGCGGCGGCTACGGCCGTGCTGATTGCCCTGTGGCTGTGGCTGATGCGAAACGCCCGCCGAAGCCGCAACCTGCCCGCCGCAGCGCTGGGGCTGGCCCTTGTGCTGCTTCTTCCCGGCCAGTGTACCTTTGCCCGGGGCGGCGGCGACAAGCGGTCGGACATGATGGAGCATGCCAGGGGCGAAGGAACGCTGTACGCCGCCTTTGCTGCGGAAAACTATCGTCTGGCCCGTCTGCGCGTGGACGACGACCCCGAGGAAGTGCGCGCCTCTTATGCAAAGTTGCAGCAGCAAACGCCAGAAGCCGCGCAGGAAAAGCCCAATATCATTGTGGTGCTGTCCGAAAGCTGGTCGGACGAAGCGTGGCTGTCTCAGTATGTAAGCCTGACCCGGGAACTGACGCCCTTTTACAATCAGCTGGTGCAAGGCTGCCAGAGCGGGCGCATCTATGTGCCCAAGCAGGGCGGCGGCACCAGCGAAACCGAGTTTGAGGTGCTCACCGGCCTGCGCAGCCAGTACAGCTGCAACTCCTACTCCATGGGGCTGCCTCCGCTGAACAGCCTGGCCTCTGTTTTGAAAAAGCAGGGCTACACGGCCTCTGCCATTCACTGGTTTCAGGGGGTGTATTACAACCGCTACCGCAACCTGCGCATGCTGGGCTTTGATGATTTTTACACCACCGATACCACCAACCTGCCCTTTACCCACATCAGCACCTATATCAGCGACCGGGACCACTACAACGCGGCCCTGGAACGTATGGCGCAAACCGACGGCCCGGACTTTGTGTTTGTGATGACCATGCAGAACCATGGCGGTTACGACTACAACGACTGCCGCCAGCTGTACGGCGCGGACGAGCCCTTCCTGGGCGACTTCAGCGACCACACTCGGCTGGTGCTAAGCAACTACTGCTACCTGATGCAGCAGACCGACGCGGCCCTGCGGGATTTGATCGCCGCGCTGGAAAGCAGCGACGAGCCTACGGTGCTGGTCTGGTTTGGCGACCACATTCCCCCCTTCGGGGCGGACGTCTATCAGGAATTGGGCATCGCCACCACCGGCGATCAAGGCCATCTAACGCCCTATTTTCTTTGGAGCAACCGGGGCAATACGCCCCAAATCCTGGATATGTACGCCAACGAGCTGGGGGCCTGCGCCCTGTCCGCCGCCGGGGTGAACGACGACCCCTTCCTGACCTATGTGGACCGGTTGCGCCAGGAGGGCCAGGGCCAAAGCCTGACCTCCCAGGGGCGGGGCGGCCGGCTGTACGACCTGCTCAGCTACGATGCGCTGTTTGGCAAACAATACGTCTATCAGCTGGCCGGTATCAGCCCGGAAAACCAGCAGATTCAAATTGGGGGCAGCATGCGAATGGAAGGCTTTGAAGCCGTGCAAATTGCCGACGCGGTGTATCTGCGGCCCATCACGAAGGGCTGGCCCCAGAAGTACGTTTTAACTCAAAACGGCCGGGCGCTGGACGACAGCGCCGTACCGCTGGACGCGGGAGCGCTGGCGCTGAAGTGCCAGCTTTTCAGCCCGTCCGGCAGCCTGCTGAACGAAAGCAACACGCTGTATTACGACAGCGTACGCCAGCTGCTGCAGGCTTCCCGCCCTCTGAAAACCGAAGCCGTAGCCCTCAGCCAAAACGGCTTTTACCAGATTGAAAGCCAGTGGAACAAAGCCTATGAAGTATACCGCTCTCAAAGCAGCTACGACCAAAGCCTGGCGCTGGCCCTGACGGTGGACGGCGCACGCTGGAAGCGGGCGCAAAGCTACAGCGCCATCGACGGCGGGCTGCAATATGCCTTCCATGAGGACGGCACGCTGTACCTGTCCATTCCCAAGGGCAGCCTGAGCGGCTACGACAGCGCTCAGGTGCAGGACTGGCTTTCGCAAAGCCAGGGGCTGCTGCATTTGATTCGTCCCTGATGGCAAAAGCGGTTCTTTTCCGGCATTTTTCACCAGGAACCTATTGCGCAAATGGCCCTGCCCGCGGTATACTGTTATTTACGGTCCACGGCAGATTCTGGGAAGGAGACGTTCCTGCCAATGAAACGAATTTTCAAAATTGTGATTACCGGCGGCCCCTGCGCAGGCAAATCCACCGCCATGAGCTGGATTCAAAACGCCTTTACCCAACGGGGGTATACGGTGTTGTTTGTGCCGGAAACCGCCACGGAGTTTATCACCGGCGGCGTGGCGCCCTGGACCTGCGGCACCAATCTGGATTACCAGAAGTGCCAAATGAAGCTGCAAATCGAAAAAGAGCGCCTGTTTTTGCAGGCGGCCCAAACCATGCCCGGCGACAAAATCCTGATTGTTTGCGACCGGGGAGCGCTGGATAACTGCGCCTATATGACCCAGGAGGAGTTTGCCCAGGTGCTTGCTCATGTGGGAGCCAACGAGCTGGAGCTGCGAAACAGCTATGACGCCGTGTTTCATCTGGTGACCGCCGCCAAGGGCGCGGAGCAGTTTTATACCATGGCCAACAACGCCGCCCGCTATGAAACCCCGGAACAGGCCGTGGCCATGGACGACAAGCTGCTGGCCGCCTGGACCGGTCATCCCCACCTGCGGGTGATCGACAACGCCTATGACTTTGAGGATAAAATGAAGGCGCTGCTGACGGAAATCGGCTCGGTTCTGGGCGAAAAGGGCCCGGTGGAAACCCGCCGCCGCTACCTGATCGAGTACCCGGATATTGCCTGGCTGGAGGCTAATCCCACCTGCCGCCGGGTGGAAATCATTCAAACCTATCTGGTCAGCGAGGCAGGCGAGGAAATTCGCCTGCGCCAGAGCGGCAGCAAGGGCCATTACGTGTATGACAAAACCATCAGCCGCAAGACCCCGGGCCGGCAAACCATCAAGGTGGAACGCCGGCTGACCAGCAACGAGTATCTTTCCCTGCTGATGGAGGCGGACACCAGCCGCCGCCAAATTCGCAAAACCCGCTTCTGCCTGACCTACAAAAACCAGTCCTTTGAAATCGACGTGTACCCCTTCTGGGAAAAGCAGGCCATTGCGGAAATTGAGCTGAGCGACGGAAACGCCGAAGTCAGCTTTCCCGCCGAAATCAAAATCATTCGTGATGTAACCGGCGACCGGGATTACGAAACCGGTTCCCTGAGCAGGCTCTAAAGAAATCAAAACCGCCAGTAAAGCTGGTGGTCAGGCCGTCCAAAAGCTCGCCTGACGGCGAGCTTTTGGGACGGCCTGCTTTGTCAAACCTCCTTACTCTTGTTTCGGCTGCCAGACCTTAACTCCTTATAGCAAAGGATGTTTCTTGTATCTAAAGCTTTTCCTTTCTCACCGGCTCTGCTGGTGGTTTCTTTCCGCTAAAGCTAACAAAACAAACGCGCCCGACCTTCAGCAGAAAAGTCGAGCGCGTCAGTCCTTCCAAAGAGCGGACGAGCGGGAGCCAACGCTTCATGCCGGGGTGAGCGGCTTCGCCCCTAAGCCTTCTCAGTGTTTTTCCCGCGAACCGGCGTAGCGATGTCCCCTGGCGTCATCAGGTTTGCGCTGCGCCGTCCACGGAAATCACCGCGCCGGTCACATAGCTGGCCAGGTCGCTGGCCAGGAACAGGAACACATTGGCCACTTCTTCAGGCTCGCCGATGCGGCCCAGAGGAATGGGAGCAGAAATGCGCTGCACCATTTCCGGCGGCAGAGCTGCCACCATGTCGGTGCGGGTTACGCCGGGGGCCACCGCGTTTACGCGGATTCCTTCGCGGCCCAGTTCTCGCGCCAGGCTGCGGGTCATTCCATTCACGGCAAACTTGCTGGTGGGATAGCCCACGCCGCTGGGCTGGCCGTACAGGCTGACCATGGAGCTGGTGTTGATGATGCTGCCGCCGCGGCCCTTCATTACGCTTTCGGCCGCCTTGCAGCCGTTGAACACAGCCGTCACGTTCAGGGACATAATCTTCTGGAAGGCTTCGGGGGTATATTCGCTCAGGGGCTCACGGGCGGAGATGCCCGCGTTGTTTACCAAAATGTCCAGCTGACCGTAAGCCGCCGCCACCTGGTCTACAGCGGCCTTCACTTCGTCATATTTGGTCAGGTTGGGGCTCAGGCCCATCACCGGCCAAGCGGCGTTTTCCGCTTTCAGCTCAGCCAGCGCCTTGTCCACCGTTTCGGGACGGCTGCCAAACAGCGCCACCTTCGCCCCGTTCTTCAAAAAAGTGCGAACAATGGCCAAACCAATGCCCCGGGTACCGCCGGTTACAATTGCGGTTTTTCCTTGCAGCATAAAGAAGATCCTCCTCTGCGTCATGCAAAATGATGCGCGCCGTGCCTTTGGCGCGCATCAAATATCATAGCACAAGTTTGTGAAAAAACAAACGTTTTTGTCCAAAGAGACTGGTTTTATTCTGTACGCAGTACCTCCATACGCCGGGTCAGCACCATTTCCGTAACAGCCCCCCGGGAACCGATGGACCGTCCCTGATGGCACAAAAGTTCCAGCGCGACAAAGTTCACTCCAGCGGCCCGGCTGAAAGCGATGCCGCCAGAAAAGCGGGGATTGACCTCCAGAAAATAACTTTCTTCTCCGTGACGGATAAACTCCATATTCACCACGCCCACCAACCCGGTCAGGTTGGCAATGGCCGCAGCCGTCTCCCCCAGCGGATGCTCCGGCAGGATGCGCACCGTGGTTCCCAGGCCGTTTACCGTGCGCAAAAGCTCCTGCCGAACCAGGGTTTGCACGTTTCCATACAGGTCGCGGGCCACATCCACGGTGAACACGTCGCCGGGCAAATAAGGCTGGGCAATGTAGTCCTCCCGCAGGGCCAGGGCGGCCCGAAAGCCGGCTTCGTTGTACACCACTTGCAGCCCCTGGCTGGACCGCCCGCTTTGAGGCTTGAGCATCATGGGAAAATCGCTTTCCACCGGCTTCAGCCCATAGGGCGATACCGTGGGAATGGTGCGGCACACGCCTGCCGCCGTCAGGGCCTGCGTCATGTCCCGTTTATTGCGGTATAAGCGGGTTTCCGGTTCATCCGGGGTGCAAACGGTGCAGCCCAGCGCGGCAAAGCGCGCCTTCTGGCTGCACAGCACGTCCACCTCCACGTCCGTCAGGGGAATCAAAAACGCCGCATGCTCCCGCTGCACGGCCTCCACCAGCTGGTTCAGGTACGCTGGAGCGTCGGTAGCGGGCAGCGCCTGAAAAAAGGCGTCCACCAGCGTGGATTCCACATTCCAGCTTTGTGGATAGAGATTGCAGCCCACCACCCGATGGCCCGCCTGGTGCAAAGAGTCAATCGCGCACAAAGCCGAGGCGGAGCCCACGGCCGTCAGCAGCACCACGCTCATGGAAAAGAACCTCCTTCTTCAGCAGCCCTGGACGCCGCGGCGGCGAATACACAGGGTTTTGAGCATTTCCAGCAGATAGGTCAGCGCTTCCAGGCGCAGAGCCGCCGCCAGGCCGCCATACACAAGCACGCCGCACAGCACCTGCACCGGCAGCAAGACAGCCGCCTTCAAGGGCAGCAGCCCCACGGCGGATACGCACAAAAACATGACCGCCGCCAGGGCCAGGGGCAACAGGAGATCGCGCATCTGCTCCAGATAGCCGTAGCCCAGCATGCGCCGGTTTGGCGCGGCATTAACCACGGCGGACAGCAGCGTGCTGACCACCGCGCCCCAGGCAATGGCCATTGCACTGTGAAAGCACAGCGCCGTCACCGCCAGAATCACCAAGCCATAGCTTTTTTTGATCAGCTCCAGCTTCAAAAACACATCGCTGCGGCCCATGGCGTTAATGGCCTGCAAATTGGCCGTGTGAATGGGGTAAAAGGCAAAGTCGATGCAGCAAATCTGCAAAAACGGCACGCAGGGCAGCCACTTATCCGTCAGCAGCAGGCTCACCAGCGGCCTGGCCACCGCCGCAAGCCCCGCCATCAGCGGCAGTACCAGAAAGCTGGAAACCATCACCGAGCGGCGCATCATTTGCTTCATGCGCGGCACATCGTCCTGGGCCTCGGCCAGCACCGGCAGCATCACGCTTTGGATGGAGCCGTTCACCGCGTTCATCACCAGCTCCGGAAACTGCTTGCCCCGGTTGTAGAAGCCCAGCACATCATCGCTGAACTGTTTTCCAATTACGGCGGTGCGCAGGTTTTGATAACCCGTGTCCAGCAGGCTGGAAAGCAGCAGCTTCCAGCCAAAGCGAACCAGTCCCTTTACCCGGGTAAAGGAAAAACGCAGCTTGGGCCGCCAGGGCACCGCCAGCAGCAGCGCCGCAGCCAGGCCAAACTGGTTAGCCAGCTGCTGCCCCACCAGCGCCCAATACCCAAAGCCCATCAGCGCCATGGTTACGCCCACCGCGCCGGAAAAGGCCGTGGCCGCCAGGCTGCACAGCATCAGCCGGCGAAAGGCCATGCACCGGGCCACCACGGCGTTTTGCACCGATACCAGCGCGCCCGGCAGCAGCACCAATGCCAGCACCCGCAGGGCCTTTTCAAGCGCAGGCATCGCAAAATACGCCGCAATGGCCGGAGACAGGCAAAACAGCAGCGCATACAGGCAAGCCGCAATGCCCAAGCTGACATGGAACACCGAGCTCAGGTCGGTTTCATCCACATCTTTTTTCTGAATGAGGGCGGTATTGAGCCCGCTTTGTACAAACACCTGACTCACGGCGATGAACACCGTCAGCATGCCCAAAACGCCATAATCGTCCGGGCTGAGCAGCCGGGCCAGCACCACGCTGACCACAAAGGAAATTCCCTGCGCTCCCAGGCTTTCCACCAGCTTGAACAAAAAGGAGGACGCGGCCTTCCGGCCGCGCTGCTCAGCCATGAAGCGCCTCCCGAATCACCCGGCAAATCAGCTGTACATCCTGTTTTTCCAGCTCGGGGTACAGAGGCAGGGTGGCTACGCTGTCGGACGTTTGCCGGGCCACAGGGGTCAGCCCGGAATCAAAGCCCGGGCGGCCCTGATAGCAGGCGAAGTCCGTAATCAGCGGGTAGAAATACTTGCGGGCGTATACGCTTTCCCGGGCCAGAGCGGCGCACACCGCGTCCCGGCTCGCCCTTCCGCCGTCAAACAGCACGGGGAAATACGCATAGTTGCTTTGCACGCCCGGTTGAGGCTTTGGCAGGCGCAGACCCTTCACGCCGTCCAGACCGTCCAAATACCAGCCGTGGACCTCTCTGCGGCAGGCAATATCCTGCCCCAGATGGCGCAGGTTGCACAGGCCCATCGCGGCCTGAAACTCGTTCATTTTGGCATTGCCCCCCACGGACACCACGTCCTCCGGCCCGGTAATGCCATAGTTGCGTTCCAGCGCCAGCCGCGCCGCCAGTTCGTCGCTGGCCGTAGCCACTGCGCCCCCCTCAATGGTGTGAAACACCTTGGTGGCATGAAAGCTGAACATGGACGCCAGGCCAAAGCTGGCGGCGGTTCGACCGTTTTTGATAACGCCGAAGGCATGAGCCGCATCGTAAATCACCGGCAGACCGTATTTTTGCGCAACGCGCTCAATACCGTCCACATCGCACAGGCGGCCGTACACGTGCACGGGCAAAATGGCGCAGGTGTCCTCGGTAATCAGGCTTTCCAGCAGGTCGGGATTCAGGGTGCAGTCCTCCTCCCGAATGTCGCAAAACACCGGAGTGAGCCCCTTGCGCACAATGGCATGGGTGGTGGAGGCAAAGGTAAAGGGCGTGGTAATCACCTGACCATGCAGGTTCATGGCCGCCAGCAGCGCCTCCAGCGCCAGGTGCCCGTTCACAAACAGCCGCACGTTCGGTATTTCCAGCCTGGCCTCCAGCGCCTGCTGAAGCGCCACTTCCTTTTCACCGTTATTGGTAAGCCAGTGATTATCCCACAGGCTGCGAATTTCTTCCACATATTCGTCAAAGCCCGGCAGAGAACTGCGGGTTACGTTAATGCGCATGAAGCTGACAATCCTTCCTATACCCCGGCGCAGGCCGTCGGCAGTAACAGTATACCGCTTTTTGGGGCAAACGTCCAGTGGGCTGAAAAGCGCTCTTTGCCTGCTCGCCGGGCGGCAAAGAGCATAAGGAAAGCCTTGCTGCGCAAGGCCGCCGGTTTCGCCCCTTATTTCCCGATACTGCCCAGCGTACGCGAAAGCCCGCCTTCTCCTGCGGGGAAGGCGGGCCCAAGCTGTTAAAAAACCCCTTCGGGGAAAATTGCCGGAGGGGCTGCGGCCTCTCCGGCTGTATTTGTATCGACCGGCTTTGCCGGTCGGGCGGGAATGTTTTCGGCGTAGCCGAAAACATTCCATCAGGCTTTCTTGACGGACTGAGCCCGTTGCAAAGAGTTACGCCTTGGCTTTCCTGGTCAGGCGGGTCTGCTCCAGGGCGGCCCACACATAGCCGTTAATCAGGTTGGCGCTGTATACACCGGCCAAAATGCCGATGATGATGGGCAGGCTGAACTCGCGAATCGCGTCCACACCCAGGATGTACAGGGTCACAATGGTTACCAAAGTGGTCAGCGTAGTGTTGACGGTGCGGCCCAGGCTTTCCTTCACGGACAGCTGCACCACCTCCTCGCGCTTCAGGCCGGTATAGGCGGGCTTGCGGTTGTTTTCGCGAATCCGGTCAAAAATCACGATGGTGTTGTTGATGGAGTAGCCCACGATGGTCAGCATGGCGGCGATGAAGGAAGAGTTCACCTGGATAAAGCTGCGCAGCAACACCATGAAGCTCAGCATCATCAGCACGTCGTGCAGCAGGCCCACCACAGCGGCCACGCCGCTGGCAAAGTCGAAGCGAATGGCGATGTACACCAGCATCAGCGCCGCGGCAATCACCACGCTCCACACCGCGTTTTTAATCAGGGTTTGGCCGGCGATGGGGCCTACGTAGCTGGCGGTGGCGGTAGCGGTTTCCATGGCGGGGTACTTGGCCGCCAGCGCCTTTTCCAGGCCCTCTTGCAGCTGCTGGATCTCGTCGTCGCTGCCCAAGGCAGGCACGCGGATTTGCAGGGTGCCCTCGCCGGACACCGATACCGCGTATTCCTTAATGCCCTGCGCCTCGATGGCTTCGTCGATATCCTTTTCGTTA
This sequence comes from uncultured Clostridia bacterium, assembly GCA_934621485.1. GTDB lineage: Bacteria > Bacillota > Clostridia > Christensenellales > Aristaeellaceae > Limiplasma. The sequence continues at coordinate 34,448 of CAKTUS010000007.1, read as the reverse complement.
AAGGCGGCGGCAAAATCCGCGCCCATGTTGTATTGCAGGTTCAGGCCGCCGGCAAAGTCAATGCCGTAGTTAATGCCGTGGCCCGTGAGGGACAAAATCAGCGCGATGACCATGATGGCCAGAGAAATGCACATGCAAATGCGGGAGCGCTTCTGAATTTTCATGTTACTTCGCCTCCCCTTCCTTGGCCGCGCCAGCTTGCACAAGCTTGGCGGGTACATACAGCTTGGGTTCCGGAGCCAGGCGCACCACGCGGGTGAGCAGGAACCGGGTAATCACAATGGCGGTGAGCATGCTCACCAGCACGCCGATGAGCAGCGTTACGGCAAAGCCCTGCACGCTGCCGGTGCCAAAGATCATCAAAACCACAGCGGCGATGATGGTGGTTACGTTGGCATCCAGAATGGCGCTCATGGCGTTTTTGAAGCCAATGCGGGCGGCGTGAATCATGGGACGGCCGGCGGCCACTTCTTCCTTGATGCGCTCAAAGATCACCACGTTGGCGTCCACAGCCATGCCGATACCCAGAATGATACCGGCCACGCCGGGCAGGGTGAGCTGAATTCCCGGCACTATGGCAATGCACAAGAACACCAGAATGACGTAGATGCACAGGCTCCAACTGGCCACCAGACCGCACAGGCGGTAGCGAACCAGCATAATGAGCATCACAATCAGGATGCCGATCATGGCCGCGGTTACGCTGGTGCTCAGCGCGTCGATACCCAGGGTGGCGGAAATGGTGTCCAGCTTGTCCTGGCGCAAATCCAGAGGCAGCGCGCCGCTTTGCAGCTGCACGCAGTAGTTCTGCACCTGTTCCTCCGTAAAGCTGCCGGTTACCAGCACGCGGCCGCCGTAAATGGCCTCGTTCACGGTGGGGCTCATCAGCACCTGGCCGTCCAGCTGAATGATAATGGTTTTGCCGATGGACTTAGCGGTCATGTCGCCGAACAGCTGCGCGCCCTCGCTGGTGAGGGAGAAGCTGATGGCGGGCTTGGAGTTTTCATCCACAGTGGGCGTGGCGGCCTGCAAATGGCGGCCTTCCATAAACACATTGCCGTCCGCATCCAGGAACTCCAGCTTGGCGGGGGAACCGATCAGGTTCAGCACCGCGGTGGGATCGGTTACGGCGGGAATTTCCACGCGGATACCGGTAGCGCCCAGCTTGCTGACCGTGGCTTCCGGATACCCCTTTTCGGTCAGGCGCTTGGAAATTACGCTCATGGTGGATTCCAGCAGGCTGTCGTAGTTGTAGCCTTCCTGGCGCAATTCGTCGGACATGGTGGCTTCATACTCTACGTATACGCCGCCCTTCAGGTCCAGGCCCAGAGAAATGGACTGAGGCCAGTTTTCCACATTGGAGGTAGGCAGCCAGGGCAGCAGCTTATACAGGCCGCGGCCGTCCAGCCAGGCGCCGTTGAAGCCCAGGTAGCCCACGGCGATGGTAAGTACCAGCGCTACGCAAAGGGCGACCAGCGCGGCTGTGCGCTTGCTCATCTTTACGCGGCGGCGATTGTTGACCTTCATGTTGCGTCAACCATCCTTCCGTTTTGAAGTTTGTTTTTATGGAAACGCTTTTGTGACAAGCGCGGGGTCAGCCTCCGGCCACCCCGGCGCGGAACACCTGATACACGCAGTTTTCATACCGGGTCGCCCGCAGCACCCGGCCGTTGGCGTCGGTTTCCCGGGGCAGAGGCAGCGGTTGGGGCTCTGTAGCGGGCAATGCCTGCTGAGCGCGTTCCCGGGCCGGTTGCGGCGCTTCCTGCGCCGCAGGAATGGCCGCAGCCTGCGGCATGGCGCACAGCGCCGCGTTTTCCGGAACGAGCCGCTTGCTTTGCGGCGGCGCTTCGTCCTGCGGCGTTACCACCAGCGCGCTAAGCATCAGCAGAAACACTCCGCCAAGCAGCGCGGCCCATAGGGCCTTGTGCATGAGGCCATCCCCTTTCCTGTTCAAATGCGTTTTCTTCATTATAGCCGCCAGCCTGCGGCACGTCAAGCCTAAGCGGGCTTCCGGGCCTCAGCCAGCATGGAGCACAGCAGCACCGGCACGCCGTAGAAGGCCACCAGCAAATAGCGCATAATGGCCACCGGCCCCAACAGGCAGGTAACCCAAACAGCCAGAATAAAGGCAAAGGCGGTCATATATCCTTTTTGTTTGCGGCAGGCTGCCAGAGCCAGTCCCGCCATGGCCAGCCAGATCTGGAAAGCCGTGTCGCTCAGCAGCCGCACCCCGGGAAGGCCCAAAAAGGTCAGGCTCTGGTCATACTCCAGGCATAGAGCCTGCAAGGCGGGCAAGCGACTTTCCATTTCAATGGGAAACAGGTCCAAATCCCGGCAATCGGTATCAAAGTAGTACAGCATGGGAGAGCCGGGCAGCAGATAGGGCATATTCTGAATCAGGAACGCCTCGACGTAGGTATCCAGATGTTCCACGCCCATTCGGGCCCACAGACGGATGATATCGCCCACGCTTTCATCCACCAGGTCATAGTCGCTGGCCCACTTTACCGGGTCGGCCAGCATGGGGGAATAGTACTCTGCCATGCCGTCGGGATAGAGGCTGTCCAGCAGTTCCCGTTCTTCTTCCGGCGCTGCGTCCGGGTCCTTTTGCAGAGTGCGGGCCATTTGTTGCAGAGGAATGGAGAGCATTTCCACCTTGTCGATATCGTCCGCTTCCAGCAGCGCCTTCAGCCCTGCGTTTATCCCAAAGGCCAGTGCCATACAGGCAAGCAGCAGCGCCCCCAGACGGATGCGGGCCCCCTTGGCCCAGGCCAGGGCAAAGGGCAGCAGCAGCGCCAGGGCATAGGCTCCGTTATGGCGAAGCAGCAGCATCAGCACGGTCAGCGCCGTCATGCGCACTACGCGCCAGGGGCTTCGCAGGGCATGAAAGCCGTCCTTCCACACATCCACCAGTTCCAGCAAAAACAAAAGCGCCAGACCGCTGAACAGAATGTCCTTCTGGCAGCTGAACGACCACAGGCCGTGAAAGGGCAGCAGTCCAAACAGCAGCGTTACGCATACCCGTCCCCACAAGGGCGCGCCCTGCCTGCGCAGCCACCGGCACGCCCAGGCAAGCATGGCGGCCAGCAGCGCCATTTGCACCGCGCTATACAGGGCCACCCCCAGGGTGCCGCAGCCCTCCGGGTCCATATCGATGCCCGTGGTCAGGCACAAGCCCACCAGCAGGGTGTGCAGCAGCGGATGATGGGCGCTGAACTCGCCGTCGTAGTACTGATAAAACTGGGTCACCGAGTCCGCGGTCAAAGCGCCCGGCCAGAAGGCCAGCCATACGGGAGTCCAGCAAAGCAGCAAAAAGAGGAATACTGCCGGCCAGCTGCCGCTGATTTGGGAAAAGCGGCTTTCCGCCCCCGCCTCCCGGGCTGCCAGCCGGTTCATGCCCTGAAACAGCAGCACCAGCGCGCCGCCATATACAGCCGCAAAGCTGGCGGCCGCCAGCGCGCCGTACAAAAACGGCAGCCACTGAAAGGCGGAAAAGCCGTTGTTGGCCCGCACATCGGCGCATACCACCGTCACCAGGGAAAACAGGCCGCCCAAAAGATAACCCGCCCGGTTCAGCCGCGCATCCGTCACTTGAAAGGCCGTTTTCAAAAGCAGATAGAATCCGCACAGCAAAATCAGGGTGACCGCGCTGCCTGCAAACAGGGCGCTGTTTTCAGCCAGGCCGTACACATTGGGCAGCCGCCAGGCGGCCACGGCGGCAATCGCCAGGGCCGATACGTTGAGCCCGCGGCTTGTGAGCTGTTTCATTGGCATGGGCTCCTCCTTAGCGCTTGTCCACCACAGGGCTGTCGCCCCGGTCGTTCAAATACCGGTCGATAATGAAGCGGGGGCGGCGCTTGGTTTCGTTATAAATCTTGCCAATGTACTCGCCAATGACGCCCAGGGACAAAAGCTGGATGCCGCCAATCAGCCAAATGGAGGCCAGCGTGCTGGTCCAGCCGGTTACGGTGTGGCCCGCAATCCAGCGGACGAGGGAATACAGCAGCATAAACAGGCTCACCAAAAAAATCACGATGCCCACCGAGGTAATCAGCCGCAGGGGTTTTACAGAAAAGCTGGTAATGCCGTCGATGGCAAAGGCCAGCATTTTTTTGAGGGGATATTTGCTTTCCCCGGCAAAGCGCTCGCTGCGGTCGTAGTATACCACGTCGCTCTGGTAACCTACCAGCGGCGCCAGGCCCCGCAGGAACAGGTTGACCTCCTCAAACTGGGCCAAGCCCTCCAGCGCCCGGTTGCTCATGAGCCGGTAATCCGCATGGTTGTAAGTGATGTCCACCCCCAGGCCCTTCATCAGCCGGTAGAACATCAGGGCCGTTTCCCGCTTGAACACGGTGTCGGTGGCTCGCTTGTTGCGCACGCCGTATACCACGTCGCAGCCCTCGTTGTACTTTTCAATGAATTTGTCCATGGCGTCCATGTCGTCCTGCAGGTCCGCATCCATGGAAATGGAGATATCGCAGCGGCCCCTGGCGGTCATCAGCCCCGCCAGCAGCGCGTTCTGGTGGCCGCGGTTGCGGCTCAGCTTCACGCCCTCAAACAGCGGGTTCTCCTGATGCAGCTTGCCAATCAGCTCCCAGGTGCGGTCGCGGCTGCCATCGTCCACCAGCAGCACCCGGCTGTCCGGGGTAATCAAGCCTTTTTCTACCAGCGACGCCATTTTCTCCACCAGCCGCCGCGAGGTTTCCGGCAGCACCTCTTCCTCGTTGTAGCAGGGAATCACCACCATCAGTTTGTTGGCCATATTCGTTTTCCTCCTTATTCATAAACGATGAAAGGCAAAGATGAAACCGTGGTGCTCTGACCGTTCAAATCGGCCGTCACACGCATGGTATAGTTTCCGGGAGAAGCGGGGCTGCCGTCCTTCAGGCGACCGTCCCAGTAAAACACGCTGCCCTCCGGGTCCAGCTTGCCGGGCCGGGTGCTTTGCCGGTGACACAGGCGGTACACCGTGCGGCCCTCCGCATCCACCACGGCAATGCTCAGGGCGCAGGGCCAGGGATGGCTTACAAATACTCGCAGCTCCCGCCCATAGGACAGGCTCAGGGAAGCGTCCACATCCACGCTCATACCCATGCTGCCCTCGGCTGGCGGCACGCACAGCACTCGCCCGGCGTGCACATTCAGCTTGCCCTGATCAATGGTTACCACCTGCACCAGCACATAACCGTAGGCGTCCCCATCCAGTTCTCTGATCTTCAGGCTGCGCACCTTGCGCCCGGCAGATACGGCTCCCGGCTTATCGCTCAGGGCCAGAAAGCGCTCCGCGCCGTCGTAAATGAGCTGCGCCCCGTCAAAGTCCCACTCGCCGCCCTTTTGATACACCAGCTGATACGCCACCCGGGTAGGCCGCGTAGCGATAAACTCGATGCCAATCTGCCGGTTGTCCTTGTCCAGCACGGTTCCGCTGAAGGTAACGTCTATCACCGGGGACAGGCGCTGGTCGGCGGGCAGGGTCTTGGCCGTATCATAGCGCAGCAGCACAAAATCGTCCCGCTGCGGATAGACCTGCGGAGTGGAGGCCGCGTGATTCAGCAGCAGGTATTGATACAGTTCATGGAGGGTGATGGCGCCGTCGCTGTTTTGGTCCGCCGGATAGCCGTATTCAGCGCTCATGCCCTGCACCAGCGCCTGGGTGAAATAAAACTGGCCTTGCGCCACGGTGATTTCATCGCCGCCTTCGCTGCTCCAGTACCAGCTGGGCTCCATAGCCCCGCTGGAGCAAAGCACCTTAAAATCCTCGCCCAAAAAATGCACCAGGCTGGGGGCGAAGGATGTGCCCTTGCCAATGAACGCGCCGGAAAAGCAGGCGTCCAGAATGATCACCTTTTTTCCCCCGATGCCGGAAAAGGCGTTTTCCAGATCCTCCGGCGTCAGGCCGGTTTCCGTTACGCCATCGCTGAGCAGCAGCACCGGCTGCCGGTGATCCACGGGGTCGTATACGCCATGGGTGCTCAGGTACAGGTAGCTTACATCCCCCTCAGCCGCGCCGGCAAAGGCACTCTGCACCAGCTGGGTAAACGCCTCTACCGTAGTGGGCGGCGTTTGGGGAGCCGTGGTTTCCTCCGGCGGGTTCAGCGCCTCCTCAAACATTTGGCGCATCGCCTGCACATTATTGCTGGAACTGGGGGCCGCGCTGGGCCGGGACACAAATTGATCCACGCCGATCAGCAGCGCCCGTTCACGGGCCTGAGCCAAGGCGGGCAACGCCAGCAGACAAAGAAAAAGCATCATGACCCACCTGCGCCGCACAGCCTTTCCCCCTTTCCGCGTCTTCCAAAAAGTTTTCCCTATTGTACACTATTTTTCAGCTTTCGTACAGTCCCGGCGGCCTGCGTGTATGTTTTTCCAGCCCGGGCCGCATACTATCCCTATCCATTTCTGGGGAGGTTTGGCATGCAAACCGTTTTTTTTCGCAGCTTGAAGCGCAACCAGGCTTTGCTGGAGGAAACGCTGAACCTGACGACCAACGACGACATCGTGATCCGTCATTTCACGGCTCTTGGGCAAAGCTGCGCGCTGTATTACGTGGAAGGGATGTCCAGCGGCGAGCAGATTTCTGATTTTATCCTTCGGCCGCTTCTGCGCTGCCCGGACAGCCTGTCGGGCCAGGCCGCCCTGAGCGCGGCCCGGGACAGGCTGATTGAGGTATCGGAGCTGAAGCAGGAAAAGGAGCTGCTTTCCGCCGTGACCCAGCTGATGCGGGGGCAATGCCTGCTGCTGATGGACACCGTGGACGTTTCCCTGCTGCTGGACGTGCGCAGCTATGTGCGCCGGTCTGTATCCACCCCGCAAACCGAAACGGTGGTGATTGGGCCTCATGAGTCCTTTACCGAGGCCCTTCGCGACAACCTGACGCTGCTGCACCGGCTGTTGCCCACGCCTCAGCTCATTTGCCGCACGCTGAGCGTGGGCACGCAGGTGTCCTCTCAGCTGGCGGTGTGCAGTCTGAGGGATGTATGCCCGGAAGAAACGGTGCAGGAGCTTTTGCGCCGCATCGGCGGCTGCGCCGTGGATGATGTGCTCACTCTGAGCATGCTCAGCCAGCTGATTGAGGACGATCCCTGGGCGCCGCTGCCGCAGGCGATTCTCACCGAGCGGCCGGACCGGGTGGTGAGCTTTCTTCTGGAAGGACAGGCCGTGGTGCTTTTGGACGGCAGTCCCTTTGGCCTGTGCCTGCCCATGAGCCTGTGGCACTTGTTCCACGCCCCGGATGATACGTATATGCGCTGGCAATACGGCGCTTTTATGCGGCTTATTCGCGCTGTAGGCGTGGCGTTGGCGCTGCTGCTGCCGGGGGTTTTTTTAAGCATGGTGCTGTTTCATCCCATTGCGCTGCCCATGTCCCTGCTGACCAACATCATTCAAAGCCGGTCGGTGGTGTCCATCAGCCTGTTTGCCGAAGCGCTGCTGATGATTGTGGTTTTTGACCTCATCAATGAAGCCAGCGCCCGAATTCCCGGCCTGATGGGCTCCTCCTTCGGTCTGGTCAGCGCCCTGATTCTGGGCACGGCAGCGGTGGATGCGGGGCTGGTGAGTCCGCTGCTGCTTATTGTGGTGGCCCTCAGCGGTTTGGGCAGCTATGCCCTGCCAAGCTATCCGCTGAGCTTTGCGGTACGCATCGGCCAGTTGCTGTTAACCATCGCCGGGGGCCTGCTGGGCCTGCCCGGCATATGCCTGGGGCTGGTGGCGCTGGTAACGCGGCTGGCGGGCATGCACAGCCTGGGACGCCCCTATCTGGCCCCCGGCAGCCCCGCAAGACCTCATAACCCGGACCTGCTATTCCGCGCGCCTCTGTTTCGCCAGCGGTTGCGTACCTGGCTGGCCAACCCTTACCGCATGCTACGCTCTCATGGTCCCATGCGGCGCTTTTCCCAAGAAGGGAGACGAAAGCCATGATGGCGAACTGGCTGCATAAAAAAATGCGCACCCATACCGACGTGCACACGCCGTCCGCCGCCGCCCGGCAACGGCGGCAAAGCCTGCAAACGGCTCTGCGGATAACGGCCGCCCTGCAAACCGCCGCGCAAATGCTGCTTTGGGTCACCTTTTACGGCTACGACGCCTTGCGCCAGTCCGTGTGGCTGTCCGCCCTGCTGCTGCTGGCCCCGCTGCTGGCGCTGTGGGGGCTATGGCGTGCAGGCCAGGGGGCGCTGAAAACCCATGCGGGCCGACTGGCGGCGCTGCCGCTTACCCTGTGTCTGGCAGCGGACGGCGCTCTGCTGCTTTGCGCCCTGGCCGAGTATATCAGCCATCTGATTCCCGAATACCCCTTTTGGATTTGCGCGGTTGCTCCGGCAATCCTATGCCTGTGCGCGGTTTGGATCAGCGGTGCAAACGGCGTTCCCTACGGCTGTCAGGCGCTTTGCGGGCTGATTCTGCCCCTGTTTTTGCTGGGAACCCTGGCGCTGGGCGCATCCGCCAGCCAAAGCCGCCTGCATCCCCTGCTGGGACCCGGATGGCCCGCCATTGGCCTGGGCGCTCTTAGCGGCTGCGGCTGCCTGTGGGGCGGAAACGGCCAATACCTGACCGATGTGCCGCTTGAAAAGAAGCGCAGTATTCTGTGGACGCTGCTGCCCTGGCTGGCGCTGATGGTCTGGGCGCTGTGGTACGGAATGGTGCGTCCCTGGGCCCCCGGCGATGTGCTGGACGGCGGCGCGCAGCTCACCGCTCTGGCCCGCCATGCACAAAATGTGGTGGTTTTTGAGATTTCCGGCGTGCTATGGCTATTGCTGCTTCCTCTGTCCCTCACCGGCTGCCTGTATACCGGGCGGCTGCTGCTGGAACGCGCCTTGCCCCATGCGCCGCGAAACTTGTGGCCGCTGGCGCTGCTGCTTCCCGGCATAGTGGGGCTTCTGTTGTGGCGGGATGGGTTCATTCCGCTGCTGAGCCGGGTGCTGCCCTGGCGCGGAGCCGTCAGCCTGCTATGCGGCGCGGCCCTATGGGTCATATCCATGGGAAAGGATCGGAAAACGTCATGAGATGGGTTAAGATTTGTTGTCTATGCTTATGCTTGCCGCTGCTGACCGCCTGCGACTACGGCATGCTGGAGCGTGAAATCTATCCCCTGTGCATCAGCCTGGATTTGGAAACGGACGGCCGCTACACCGTGGGCGTTCAGGCCCCTGAAAATGTGATAGGCGACGCTAAACCCGTATACGATATTCTGACGGCCACCGGCGCAAGCCCGCAGGAGGCTTTGGACCTGCTGGCCGCCTCCACCCCGTTCCCCCTGAATTTCTGTCAGGTGCGCCTGTGTCTGGTGAGCTATGAGCTATCCACCACCCAGCCCTTGCGGCCCATGCTGAGCTGGCTGCTGAACCTGCCCACCATGCGCCCCAACGCCCAGGTAATGGTTGCCGTCGGCCAGGCCCGGCAAGCGATGGAGGCTCAGCAGCCGGACTTTGGCATGCGTCTGAGCAACCATCTGAACCTGCTGTTTCAGCGGCTGAGCCAGGAAAACCGCCTGCCAAAAAGCACGTTGGCCGCCTGCGTACAGCGCATGGCCGACCCGCTGGACGACCTGCTGCTGGGGCTGTGCGCCGTAAACCCTGTCGTAGAGGAAGCGCAGCAATCCAATCAAAGCAACCTGGACGCTGAGCCTGCCGTCGCCATCGGCGAGCCATGGTCCGGCGATTTGCTGCCTGACGGCGCAATGGCCGGCATGCTGCCGCGGGAGGGGCTAAACCCGGTGGAGTATCTGGGCTCTGCCGTGGTGGCGCAGGACCGGGTGCGCGGGGTGCTGAACGCCCGGCAAACCCAGCTGATGCTGATTGCCATTGGCCAGGCAAAGCGGCACGTGCATTTTTCGGAGCAGGGCATGAGCGTAACGCTGGAAACCAATGAAGCCCTGGCCCCCTACCGCCAGGAACTTCAGGAAACCCTGGAAAAGCTGCGGCAAATGGGCTGCGATTTGATGGGTTTTTCCGCTGAACTGCCCTTTCGCTCGGATGACGAGCGAAACGCTTTCGATTACCGCTCCTGGTTTGCTCAGGCGGAATTGCTCGTGCAGTAACGACCTGTCTCTGCTTTGAAAAGTTTCGCAAAAAGCCGTTCGATTTCCCGGAGGCGGAAAATCGAACGGCTTTTGATTACCCCTGCTTAGAAATTCTCCACAAGGGTGATGTCTTTGTAACGCTTCATACCGGTACCGGCAGGAATCAGCTTGCCGATAATCACGTTTTCCTTCAGGCCCAGCAGCGGGTCCACCTTGCCCTTGATGGCGGCATCGGTGAGCACGCGGGTGGTTTCCTGGAAGGAAGCGGCCGACAGGAAGCTTTCGGTGGCCAGAGAAGCCTTGGTGATACCCAGCAGCACGCGCTTGGCAATAGCGGGACGGCCGCCGTTTTCAATGGTAGTGCGGTTGGCTTCTTCAAAGCGGTAAATGTCCACCAGAGAGCCGGGCAGCAGCGTGGTGTCGCCGCTATCCTCTACGCGCACCTTGCGCAGCATCTGCTTGACGATGATTTCGATGTGCTTATCGGAAATGTTTACGCCCTGTTGACGGTACACGCTAAGCACTTCGCGCAGCAGATAATCCTGCACGGCCTTTACGCCCAGGATGCGCAGCAGGTCGTGGGGGTTGATGGAACCGGCAATCAGCTCGTCGCCCGCCTCCACATGCTGGCCGTCCTGCACCTTCAGGCGGCTGCCATAGTTGATTTGGTATACCTTGGTTTCGGAGGGGTCTTCCTCGTTAACCACGGTGATTTCGCGCTTTTTCTTGTTTTCGCCCAGGCTGACCCGGCCGCTGATTTCGGTCAGAATCGCATCGCGCTTGGGCTTGCGGGCCTCAAACAGCTCTTCCACGCGGGGAAGACCCTGCGTGATGTCGTCGCCGCCGGCGATGCCGCCGGTGTGGAAGGTACGCATGGTCAACTGTGTGCCGGGCTCGCCAATGGCCTGCGCCGCGATAATGCCAACCGCTTCGCCCACGTCCACGGGGCCGCCAGTAGCCAGGTTGGAGCCATAGCAGCGGGCGCAAACGCCGCTTTCGTTGCGGCAGGTCAGCACGCTGCGTACCTGCACCTTCTTGATGCCGGCCTTGGCAATCTGCTTGGCCTTGCTGTTGGAGATGCTTTCGTTGAGCGCCACAATGATTTCGCCCGTGGCGGGATCCACCACGTCCTCTGCGGCCACACGGCCGATGAGGCGGTCCTCCAGGCTTTCAATGACCTGGTTGCCGATGGTGATTTCCTGCACGGTGATGCCGCGCACCTTTTCGCCGCGCTCTGCAAAGCAGTCGGTTTCGCGAACGATAACCTCCTGAGACACGTCCACCAGACGGCGGGTCAGGTAACCGGAGTCGGCGGTACGCAGAGCCGTGTCAGCCAGAGACTTACGGCTGCCGTGACTGGACAGGAAGAATTCCAGCACCTTCAAGCCTTCCCGGAAGTTGGCGCGAATAGGCAGTTCCAGCGCCTTACCGGAGGGAGAAGCCATCAGGCCGCGCATGCCGGCCAGCTGAGACACCTGCGCCGCGCTGCCGCGGGCGCCGGAGTCGGTCATCATGCGGATGGGATTGAACTTGTCCATGTTGGGCAGGATGCGGTTGCGCAGGTCGGCGGTGGTGCTGTTCCAGATATCCACCACCTTGGCGTAACGCTCGTCCTCGCTGAGCATACCCATGCGGTACAGGCTGTTGATGGTATTCACTTCTTCATCGGCGGCAGCCAGAATGGTTTTCTTTTCAGGCGGCACGCTGATGTCGGCCACGGCCACGGTAACCGCGCCGCGGGTGGAATACTTGAAGCCCATGTTCTTGATGTTGTCCAGCACCTGAGCGGTGTCGTGGATGCCGTGCTTCAGGTACACCTCGTCCACAATCTTGCCCAGGTCCTTCTTGCCCACCAGGCTGTCAATTTCCAGAGCGAACATTTCATCCAGGCAGGTACGGGGCTTGCGGCCGATGTCCTGGGGAATCACGTCGTTAAACAGCAGCAGGCCCAGGGTACAGTCGATAATCTTATGGCCCTTCTGGCCCTCAAACTCGCGCTCGATACGCACCTTGATGGGCGCCTGCAGGCTCAATTCACCCAGCTGGTAGGCCATCATGGCCTCGTCGGGGCTGATGAACACGCGGCCCTCTCCCTTGGCGCCGGGGCGTTCCATGGTCAGGTAGTAGCAGCCGATAACCATGTCCTGAGAGGGCGACATAACGGGCTTACCATCCTGAGGCTTCAGAATGTTGTTATGAGCCAGCATCAGGAAACGGGATTCGGCCTGCGCCTCCATGCTCAGGGGCACGTGAATGGCCATCTGGTCGCCGTCGAAGTCGGCGTTGTAGGCGGTACACACCAGCGGATGCAGCTTCAGGGCCTTGCCTTCCACCAGCAGGGGCTCGAAAGCCTGAATACCCAAACGGTGCAGCGTAGGCGCACGGTTCAGCAGCACCGGGTGCTCCTTGATTACCTCTTCCAGGATGTCCCAAACTTCGGGACGGCCCTTTTCCACCATCCGCTTGGCGTTCTTGCCATGGTGAGCCTTTTTCAGGGTCACCAGCCGCTCGATGACAAAGGGCTTGAACAGCTCCAGCGCCATTTCCTTGGGCACGCCGCACTGATACAGCTTCAGCTCGGGGCCTACAACAATAACGGAACGGCCGGAATAGTCCACGCGCTTGCCCAGCAGGTTCTGGCGGAAACGGCCCTGCTTGCCGCGCAGGAAGTCGCTCAGGCTCTTGAGGGCACGGTTGCCGGGGCCCGTTACGGGACGACCGCGGCGGCCGTTGTCAATCAGGGCGTCCACAGCCTCCTGCAGCATGCGCTTTTCATTGCGCACAATGATGTCCGGCGCGCCCAGCTCCAGCAGCCGCTTCAGGCGGTTGTTGCGGTTGATAACGCGGCGGTACAGGTCGTTCAGGTCGCTGGTGGCAAAGCGGCCGCCGTCCAGCTGCACCATGGGGCGCAGATCCGGGGGCATAACGGGAATCACGTCCAGAATCATCCACTCGGGCTTGTTGTGGCTCATGCGGAAGGCTTCCACAACCTCCAGCCGCTTTACCGCGCGGGCGCGCTTCTGGCCTTCGGTATCGCGATCCCGTTCCTTTTCCGCCAGCTCGGCGATTTCCTTTTTCAGCTTCTCGCTGATGGCGTCCAGGTCCAGGGACATCAGCATTTCCTTGACCGCCTCGGCGCCCATGCCGGCGCGGAAGCTGCCCGCGCCGCACTTGGCCTCCACCTCGCGGTAGCGGGCGTCGGTAATTAATTCATACTTTTTCAGGCCCGTTACGGCGCTGTCGCCAGGGTCCAGCACAATGAAGTTGGCAAAGTACAGCACCTTTTCCAGGGTACGGGGGCTGATGTCCAGCAGCATGCCCATGCGGCTGGGGATGCCCTTGAAGTACCAGATGTGGCTGACGGGCGCGGCCAGTTTGATATGGCCCATGCGCTCGCGGCGCACCTTGGAGCGGGTCACCTGCACGCCGCACTTGTCGCAAATCTTGTTCTTATCCTTGAACTTGATGCGCTTGTACTTGCCGCAGTTACACTCCCAGTCCTTGGTGGGGCCAAAGATACGTTCGCAGTACAGGCCGTCGCGCTCGGGCTTCAGGGTGCGGTAGTTAATGGTTTCGGGCTTGGTAACCTCGCCGTAGCTCCAATTCAAAATCTGCTCGGTAGAGGCCATGCCGATCTGGATGGAATCGAGGTTTGTCAGGTCAAACAAAATTCGGCACTCCCTTTCGGTTTATGAGGCAGGTTCAGCTTACTCGTCATCCTCTGGCAGGTCGCCGGAATCGGTATCCAGGCCGCCCAGATCGTTGTCGCCGAGATCCATGTCAAAGTCGTCCAAATCATCGTCGTCCAAGCTGAAGTCCACATCCACGTCCTCGTCGTCTTCCTCGGCGGATTCATCCTCGCCGGCGGGAGCATCCTGACGGGCTTCATCTTCCTCTTCATAGCGGCCGGAGGAAGAAGCGTCCATATCCAGATCGTCGTCATCATCCAGCTCGCGGATGATGATTTCGTTCTTGTCGGCGTCCAGCACCTTGATATCCAGTGCCAGGGACTTCAGTTCCTTAATGAGCACCTTAAAGCTTTCCGGCACGCCGGGAGCGGGAATGTTGGTACCCTTGACGATGGCCTCATAGGTCTTCACACGGCCCACGATATCGTCGCTCTTCACCGTCAGAATTTCCTGCAGGGTGTTGGCGGCGCCGTAGGCTTCCAGAGCCCAGACTTCCATTTCGCCAAAGCGCTGGCCGCCGAACTGAGCCTTGCCGCCCAGAGGCTGCTGCGTCACCAGGCTGTAGGGGCCCACGGAGCGGGCATGCATCTTGTCGTCCACCAGGTGGTGCAGTTTCAGGAAGTACATATAGCCCACGGTGACCTTGTTTTCAAAGGGCTCGCCGGTGCGGCCGTCATACAGCTGCACCTTGCCGGTGGGCAGGCTGCCGTCCTCGGTTTTCAGGAACTCGTAGCCCGGCACCTCGCTGGCCCGGCCCAGCAGCTGCTCGATATCGTAGAAGGTGGCGCCGTCGAACACAGGTGTGGCCACATGCCAGCCCAAAGCCTTGGCGGCCAAGCCCAGGTGCACTTCCAGCACCTGGCCCAGGTTCATACGACTGGGCACGCCCATGGGGTTCAGCAAAATTTGCAGGGGGGTGCCGTCCGGCAGGAAAGGCATATCCTCTTCGCGCAGGATGCGGCTGACAACGCCCTTGTTGCCGTGGCGGCCGGCCATCTTGTCGCCCACGCTGATTTTGCGCTTCTGAGCAATGTACACGCGAACCATCATGTTCACGCCGGGGCTCAGCTCGTCCTTGTTTTCGCGGGTGAAGATCTTCACATCCACCACGATGCCGCCCTCGCCGTGAGGCACGCGCAGGGAGGTGTCGCGCACCTCGCGGGCCTTTTCGCCAAAGATGGCGCGCAGCAGGCGCTCCTCGGCGGTCAGGTCGGTTTCGCCCTTGGGCGTTACCTTACCCACCAGAATGTCGCCCGCACGGACTTCCGCGCCGATGCGCACGATGCCGTCCTCATCCAGATCCTTCACGGCGTCGTCGCCGATGTTGGGAATATCGCGGGTGATTTCCTCGGGGCCCAGCTTGGTTTCCCGCGCCTCGGATTCAAACTCCTCGATGTGAATGGAGGTATACACGTCCTCCTTCACCAGTTTTTCACTGATGAGCACGGCGTCCTCGTAGTTGTAGCCTTCCCAGGTCATGAAGCCGATGAGCACATTGCGGCCCAGACCGATTTCGCCCTTTTCCGTGGAGGGGCCGTCGGCCAGCAGGTCGCCCTTTTCAATGACCTGGCCCGCCTTCACGCGGGGCCGCTGATTGATGCAGGTGCCCTGGTTGCTGCGGGCAAACTTGCTCAGCTTGTAGGTGTGCTCGCCGCCCAGGTTGTCCTTAATGACCACCCGATCGCCGGCCACCTTCTTCACAACGCCGTCTTCCTTGGCCAGGATGACCACGCCGCTGTCGTGGGCGGCCTTGTATTCCATGCCGGTACCCACGAAGGGCGCTTCCGGCACCAGCAGGGGCACGGCCTGGCGCTGCATGTTGGAGCCCATCAGCGCGCGGGTAGCGTCGTCGTTTTCCAGGAAGGGAATCATGGCGGTGGCTACGGATACAATCTGGCGGGGGCTCACGTCCACCAGGTCCACCTGCTCGCGGGGCACCTGAATGATTTCGTCCTTATCGCGAACGGTCACGTATTCCTGAGTGAAGGAGCCGTCCCCGTTGCAGGGCGTTTTGGCCTCGGCCACCTTGTAGAAGTCCTCTTCATCGGCGGTCAGGTACACCACCTGATCGGTTACCCGATGGGTTTCGGGGTCCACCACGCGGTAGGGGGCCTCGATAAAGCCGTATTCGTTGATACGCGCGTAGGTCGCCAGAGAACCTATCAGACCGATGTTGGGGCCTTCAGGCGTCTCGATGGGGCAGATACGGGCGTAGTGGCTGTAGTGCACGTCGCGCACCTCGAAGGAGGCGCGGTCGCGGTTCAAGCCGCCGGGGCCCAGGGCGCTCAGACGGCGCTTGTGGGTCAATTCGGCCAGGGGGTTGGGCTGGTCCATGAACTGGCTCAGCTGGCTGGAACCAAAAAACTCCTTGATGGCCGCGCTGACGGGGCGGATGTTAATCAAATCGCCGGGACGGGCTTCATCCACGTCGCTCTGGGTGGCCATGCGCTCGCGCACCACACGCTCCAGACGGCTCAGGCCGATACGAATCTGGTTCTGGAGCAGCTCGCCCACGCTGCGCAGGCGGCGGTTGCCCAGATGGTCGATATCGTCCACAAAGCCCACGCCGTAGGGCAGGCCCAGCAGATAGCTGATGGAGGCCACGATGTCCTCGGTAATAATGTGCTTGGGCACCAGGTCGTGCACGCGGGCGTGCACCATTTCCTTCAGTTCATCCTCCGTGGAGCAGCTTTCCATGATTTCCTTGAGCACGGGATACAGCACATTCTCCTGCACGCCGGCCTCTTTGGGATCGAAGGGCAGGTACTTGGCGGCGTCCACGAAGTGGTTGCCCACCACCTTGTGCGTCTTGCCGTTTTCCAGCTGAATTTCCACGCTGTTCAGGCCGCTGTTCTGAATGTCGCGGGCCATGGTCTTGGAAATGGTTTCGCCCGCCTTGACCATGACTTCGCCGGTCTGAATGTTCACAATGTCTTCCGCAGCCACCCGGTCCTGAATCCGCAGGGCCAGGGACAGCTTTTTGTTGAACTTGTAGCGGCCCACGCGCATCAGGTCGTAGCGCTTGGGATCGAAAAACAGCGAGTTGAACAGGCTCTGGGCGCTTTCCCGCGTGGGGGGCTCGCCGGGCTTTTGGCGCTTGTAAATTTCAATCAGGCCCTCATCGCGGCTCTTGGCGTTGTCGCCGCGCTGCAGGGTTACCATCAGGCGTTCGTCTGCGCCCAGCAAATTCACGATTTCCTGATCGGTGCCGTAGCCCAGGGCGCGCAAAATCAGCGTCAGGGGCAGCTTGCGGGCCCGGTCGATGCGCACCCACAGCACTTCGTTGGAGTCGGTTTCATACTCCAGCCAGGCGCCGCGGTTGGGAATAACCGTGGTGGAAAACAAATGCTTGCCGGATTTGTCAATCTGGTCTTCATAATACACGCCGGGCGAACGAACCAGCTGGCTGACAATGACGCGCTCGGCGCCGTTGATAATAAAGGTGCCGTAATCGGTCATGAGGGGGAAGTCGCCCATAAAGACGTCGTTTTCCTTAATTTCACCGGTTTCCCGGTTCTTCAGGCGAACAAAAACCTTCAGGGGCGCGGCATAGGTCATGTCGCGTTCCTTGCAGCGCTCCACGCTGTTTTTGGGCTCGTCCAAAGAATAATCGACAAATTCGAGGGACAAGTTCTCGGTGTAGTCAACGATTGGAGATACGTCGTCCAGCACCTCGCGAAGGTCGACGTCCAGAAAACGGCGGTAGGAGTTTTTCTGCACCTCAATCAGATCCGGCATGTCAAGGATCTCTTCGACGTGAGAAAAGCTCTGTCGTTTCCTCAGCTTCCCCATTTGAACCTCATGCACCATAAATGCCATCACCCCTTATGTTCTCGCATGTATGTTCCAAGCGAAACGCCGCCCCGCCGCTTTCAGAAAATTTCCTGTTGCATTTTTCCCGCCGGGCATGTACAATACCTCATAACGGGTGGGTACAGCTTCGCACAGTAACGATACTGATGCAAGTTTAAATTATAACGCCTGATTCCCCATGTGTCAATACACATGGGGAAAATTCATGATACTTTTCCATATATCAACCCATGGGGAGGCGGCGGAAATGGTCAAATTTGGGCAGGTCGTGGCATATGATGAAAACACGGGCACGGCCACCATCGCCTATGTACGCCCGGACGCCTGCGCCAAGTGCGGCGCCTGCGGTCATCTGAACCAGACCGGCGTCATCCGGCTAAAGGCCGACTGCGCCGTGGGAAACTGGGTACGCGTGGTTTTGCCTGACAGCCGCTTTCTGTTTGCAACCACTCTGGCTTATGCCATACCTCTCTTGCTGTTTTTCCTGGGTCTGGCGGCAGGCTACCTGCTGTCCGGCGGGCAGGAGGGCTTTACGGTTCTGGGCTGCGCCGTTGGGCTACTGGCGGGGCTGGGCGCGCTGCGGCTATCGGAAAAACGGATTGGCGGAAAGCCCGAATGGGCCCCGCGGGTAGACGCCGTGTACGCTCAAAAACCGGAAATGCAGGATCTGGGCTGTCAGCAATAAGCCGCTTTTGCAAAAACCGAACGTTCGGAGAGCGACTTTTGCAAAGCTTCGCATGTAAAAAATTGAAAACTTGTACAGAAAACGCCCAGTATTTCTCTATTCAAAGTGCTTTTTTTGTGTTATACTAACGTTGTTATGCGGGAAAACAGTTTTATACGCTTTTCCTAAAACCGGGCGAGTTGCGTAATCGCTGTTTTTGTGAAACGCATCGTTTCCAGACTTTTCCGCTTCAAGCCCATCAGATATAAGGCGTGGCCGCGTGTTCTCACGCGCTCATCCTCCTTGATATCCCATTTAACCGACGAGCAATTGGCTCGCAGAAGGAGGCTCCAATGGCCGAAACCTCGCAGAAGCTGCGCATCATCCCCTTGGGAGGCGTAGACGAGTTTGGCAAAAACATCACCGTTGTGGAATACGGCGACGACATGCTGGTTGTGGACTGTGGGTCCATTTTCCCCAAGGAAGATATGCTGGGGGTAGATTTGGTCATCCCCGACGTAACCTACCTGATTAAAAACCGGGAACGGATTCGCGGCATGCTGCTGACCCACGGGCATGAGGACCATATCGGCGCAACACCCTATGTGCTGCGCCAGGTACCCATGCCTCTGTACGGCACCAAGCTGACCCTGGCGCTGGTAGACCTGAAGCTGAAGGAACACCGCATCGCCGGCGTGCAGCTCAATGTGATTAAGCCCCGGGACGTAATTCAGTTGGGCTGCTTCACCGTGCGTTTTCTGCACGTAAACCACTCCATTGCCGGAGCCGTAGCCCTGGCCATCACCTGTCCTGCGGGCACCGTGGTGTTCAGCGGCGACTTTAAGGTGGACTTCACCCCCATCGACGGCGAGGTAACCGACCTGGCCGGCTTTGCCGAGCTGGGCGCCAAGGGCGTGCTGGCCTTCCTGTGCGAATCCACCAACATTGAGCGCAAGGGCTACACCATGTCCGAAACCAAAATCGGGCAAACCTTCATCGACATGTTCCAGCAGGCCAAGGGCCGCTGCATCGTGGCCATGTTCGCCTCCAACATTCACCGCGTTCAAATGGTGGTGGACTCTGCCGCCATGTTTGGCCGCAAGGTGTGCTTTGTGGGCCGCAGCATGGTGAACGTAACCCGCGTGGCCATGAGTATCGGGGAATTGACCATTCCCGAGGAAAACCTGATTGACGTGGATGATTTGGACAACTACCCGGATGAGGAAATCCTGGTGGTAACCACCGGCAGCCAGGGCGAGGCCATGGCCGGCCTGACCCGCATGGCCTACGGCGAGCACCGCAAGCTGCAAATCCGCTCCACCGATATGGTGATTCTCTCCGCCCATCCCATTCCCGGCAACGAAAAGCCTGTGGCCCGCGTTATCAACCAGCTGTACCGCTGCGGGGCCAACGTGATTTACGGCCAGCTGGGCGAGGTGCACGTTTCCGGCCACGCCTGCCAGGAGGAAATCAAGCTGCTGCACGTGCTGGTGAAACCCAAGTACTTCATCCCCATTCATGGCGAATACGCCAAGCTGTGGCAGCATGCCGAGCTGGCGGACGCGCTGGGCACTCCCAGCGAAAACATCATTATTCCCGAAATCGGTCAGGTGATTGAAATGAGCCAGGACAGCCTGGCCATTGTGGGCGAGGTGCCCACCGGCGGCGTGCTGGTGGACGGCCTGGGCATCGGCGATGTGGGCAACGTGGTGCTGCGCGACCGCAAGCATCTGAGCCAGGACGGCCTGATTATTGTGGTTATGGCCATCGACCGGGATACCGGCGCGCTGGTCTCCGGCCCGGACATCATCAGCCGCGGCTTCGTCTATGTGCGTGAAAATGAGGACATCATCGAGTGCAGCCGCGAGCTGGCCCTGTCCATTGTGCTCAGTTACGGCCAGATGGACGGCAGCGACTGGCAGAGTCTGAAAAACCGGCTGAAGGATGAGCTGCACCGCTACATCTTTGATAAGATTAAACGGAACCCCATGATTCTGCCCATCATCATGGAAATCTAGCAGCGGGGAATCTCCGGAGCGCTTTGCGGGGCGGGCCGAGAGCTACAGAGAAAAGGAGCCCGCTTTTCCAAGCACGGAAAAGCGAGCTCCTTTTGGTTTGCATCGTTACTTCGGAGCGCCCGGCTCTTTGGAATCGCGCCCTCTTAATCCATATAGAAAAGCCAGTCGCTCGGATCAAAAACATACCAACGGCCTTGACAGCAGAAGGCAATGCTTTCCATGCTCGCCTCAGCCGAAAGGATCTGGACATTCTTCATAACGCTGTCGAGGCTATCTTTGTCGAGACTCTCTGCCCGTAAATCCATCGCTCCAGGCAGCAAAAACTGCTGAAACTCCAAGTATCCTTCCTCATAAGACAAACTGTAGGCCACGGCTTCCCCTTGAGGAACCGAAGGTACCGTTTTAGTCGGCTCTTTTCTCTCCAGTTTCGATATGCCGCCGCGCGCTTTGGCTTCGGCAAGCACCTGCTTCATGCAATTTGCACCGTAAAGCCAATTGGCCCGAAGAACGCTATCTATTTCTTCATCGCTGCGTTTCAGCCATTCCTCCTTTCGTTTTTGGGCTTCCTGTTCGTTGCCGTACTCCCATTCGTCATGAGGGATAGAGCCCATCATCATCTGGACCCTTGTTTCTTTGGACTCTTGGCCTATACCCTTCATGACCGCTTCCGTCACCTGGTCGCTCCACTGGGTATAGGGAATGGCGGCGTCTGCGTCCAGATTCAAAATGGCTTGATTGTACTTTTCCACCGCTTCCTCGGGCGTAGCCGCGCCATCCTGGGCCAGGGCCATGCCGATGGAAAACAGCAGCGTCAGAGTCAAAAACAGAGCCGGGATTTTTTTCATGATATTTTCCTCCTTATTTGGTGACGCCGTTTTACCGGCGGCGGTAATGAATGGTGGTTGCTTCATCGAAGTCGCCGGTGCTTCTGCTTACATAAAGACAGATGTCCAGCCTTGAGCCGTTCCGGCGATCATACCGGCGGGCTGCTCAATCTACATAGTAATGCCAGTTGCACTTATCGCAAACATACCAACGTCCATTATAGCAGAAGGTTGTTTCTGTCGTGTCTCCCGAATTGCCGTCAGCGCTCATAAACAGCTTCACTATTTGTATCTCTATTCCAGGCTGTATCCATGTTTCCAGCATTTCCCGAAACGCCGCTTCCAGTTCCGGATCTGACGTTTTCTGGGCGCTCATGGTGACGCTTTCAGCGCTTACCTTTACATATTGTCTGCCGCCTGCTTTTTGGTTTTCCAGCACCCGCCTCATGCATTCGGCTTCCCGAAGCAGCGCTTCCTTAAACATTTCAAGCATCTCTTGGTCGCTGTAATTCCCTTCTTCAACGTGTAAATTGTACTGAAGCATGAGAAGCTTATCTTCTTTCCCCATGCTGTCAAAATGACTTAAGTAAGCCTCCGATACCTGGTCGCTCCACTGGGTATAGGGAATAGCGGCGTTCGCGTCCAAATTCAAAATGGCCTGATAATACTTTTCCACCGCTTCCTCGGGTGTAGCCGCGCCATCCTGGGCCAGGGCCATGCCGATGGAAAACAGCAGCGCCAGAGTCAAGAGCAGAGCCGGGATTTTTTTCATGATATTTTCCTCCTTATTTGGTGACACCGTTTTACCGGCGGCGGTAATGAATGGTGGTTGCTTCATCGAAGTCGCCGGTGCTTCTGCTTACATAAAGACAGATGTCCAGCCTTGAGCCGTTCAGACGATAATGATAGATGGTATCGCTCAGCGAAAAATCATTTGGAACAAACCGAATGATATCATAGGCGCGCATAAAGCCGTCGTCGCCAATCTCGTAGGCAGTCGTTGAAGTGCTGTAACGGCCATCCTGCGACACCTGACCGGAGCGCCAGTAGGTGCCATCCTCGTTCAGCTGCAACAGGTCGCCCTCCGCGCTTTGCCATTTGCCAATCAGCGTTCCGGAGCCGCCCCCGCCCAGCAGCCGCACCACAAGGATGACCCCTGCCGCCAGCAGGACCATCACCCCCATCAGAATCCATATGCGCCTGGAAAAGCGGCGGTTTGTCTGCGAAGTGCTTTGCATATTTTTCCCTCCCCTATGGTTTTGATGGAAACAGTATAACCTGTTTCAGGTTAAAACACAATACCCTAAAACAGGTTATACTAGGATAGGCGCGGAGGTGATCGCATGTATCCGCGTATTCGGGATTTGCGTCAGGACGCCGATTGGTCGCAGAAAAAGCTGGCCGGGCTGCTGGGCATGTCCCAAACCGGTTATTCCAAATATGAAACGGGGGAAAACGACATTCCCACCGCCACACTGATTCGGTTGGCGGACCTCTACCACACCAGCACGGATTACCTGCTGGGCCGAACGTCCCGACGCGAGCCCTATCCGGAAAGATGAAGGCGGCGGAGCGTCGGCTGACCTTTTCCCTATACCGCCTATCATACAGGCTGTTTGGGGACATTCTGATAAGAAAAGCCAACCGGCGGTGTTTTGTAAAAAGCGCCGCCGGTTCTGGCTGTAAAACCCTCCCGCTTCAAGCGGGGACCAGACTGTCAGAAAGCTCGCCTGACCGCCGGCTTAGCCGATGGTCAGGTTGATTTCATTGCGCAAAACTCCGGCACGCATTTTGTTTTCTCGTTTCGCATCCGTCAAAAAGAACCCCGGAGCATGGGCCATGCTTGCGCAGGAGCGGACGCCTCTCTCGCGCCGATAAGGAAGGCCCTGCATGGCAACCGAGCCCGTTACTGCAAAATGAAAATCAGCATGGTTACATCGCTCATTTTCACCTGTTCCAGCGGCGTTTCAAGCTCCACCATGTCTTCTGCGTCCGCATCATACATGAAAATGCGGAAATAGCCTTCATAGTTTTCACTGATTTCCTTGGTTTTGGCGGCTTCCACGCCCAGCACGGAGGTCACGTAATATCCCCAGGATTCGGTTTGCCCGCTTACCAGGCCGTTTTCCAGCAGAGCGTCCAGCACCAGCTCCTTGTCGCTGTTTACCACGAACTGGTAGTAAATAATCAATCAGCCGCAAAAGTCCTTATGTATCAAGGGTTTAAGCGGCTGTTTTGTTGATTCTGATATGCTGTTTTCCCTTATGCTTTCCCTTTACAGATTCAGAGTGCATTTTATGAATGCTTCCATGCGGGAGGCGCTGTCCTGCATCATCTGTTCTGTAAAGTGGCCGTAGCGGTCAAGGGTAAAGGCGGCGGAGGCGTGACCAAGGTTCCCCTGTATGGTCTTTATATCGTCCCCGGCGCGAATGGCGTTTACTGCGTATGTGTGCCGTAGATCATGGAAGCGGAAACCTTCCAGCCCGGCAGCGGTCAAAACGGCTTTAAATGCCCTTGATACTTGCTGTTGGTCTATGAACCGCCCATCCTCCAAGGTAAATACAAGGTTATACGGGTTATTCCACAGCTTCCCGGCCCGCAGGTGCATTTCTGCCTGTCTGCGGCGCTGATCTTTCAGGGCGGTTATAACGGTCTGAGCGGCTTTCATGGTGCGTTCCTTGCCGTTTTTCGGGCTGATGAATAGAAAGCCCTTCTTTCTGGCCGTGTTGCTGGCTAGCTGCTTGCTGATGGTGATAGTCCCCTTTGCAAGGTCTACCTGCTCCCAAGAAAGTCCCAGAATTTCACTGACACGCAGACCGGCAAACAGGGCGACGCGCAGCAGGTATTCTAAATCCGTCCCGCTGGCGGCAGATAATAGGGCGGCTGTCTGTGCATCTTCTAGGGGGTTAATAGGCCGTTGCTCAAGCTTCGGTAAAACGCACTTGTCAGCGGGGTTTTTCGCTATGTAATCGAGTTGTACGGCCCTTTCAAGGGCAGCATGAAGAACTTTATACACTAGACGAATGCTGCCAACAGAAAGCTTTTCTAAGCCGTTTATGAAGGTCTGTATTTCATGTGGGTGCAGGTCTGACAGCTTTACCGCGCCAATGTCTGGCTTGATCTGATTCCGAATCAGACCGGAATAGCTGGTAACCGTCCCCGGTTTGAGGTTTCCGAGGTATTCCGCCGTCCAAATGTCCAGCCATTGTCCTATGGTCAGTTTAGCCGGGGGAATGTATGCTCCGGCATTGACGGCCACAGCGGCGGTCTGCAGCTTCTCCCGTACTTCCTTTTGCGTTTTGCCGGTAAAGGACTTTTGAATCTGCCTGCCAGTGCCTGGGTCGCGGCCTGTGGTGATACGGGCCTCCCAATAGGTATAGGTTTTTCCGTTGCGGGTAACGGTCTTTTTGCGAATGGTGCCAGCGCCCTTTGCGTTCTTCTTTGCTGCCATGGTGATTCCTTTCTGCGGTACGCAAATTGACACCATGACACGGCTATGATACAATAGCGGTGCACAATGATGCCTTGTTTTGTGGATGGGGTAACGTTGCTGCAATCGCCTTTCCGTGGTGTTGGTAGCGCCCGGAAAGGTTTTTTATTTGCCGTCAGCGGGGTTTATTGGCCCTTCTGGCGGCCTTTTGCTGTGTGGGTGTCTGTGGTAGGGCCGACTTCTGCAAGCGGTTTTTCGGGGCTTGTACGTTGATATTTGGGTATCTGTGTTAATTCTTCAACGCGCTTTGCTGCTTCTGTTTTTCCATCTGTATTAAGCTTTTTGTAAGCTGTTATCATGTTTGTATACAAAGGATCGCTTTTTCTTGTTTCTAATTCTTCGTGAAATTCATCTTCCCTTGCCCAATAACCCAATAAAAAATGTTCGGAAAAGGCTTTGGCTTCACCTTCTGTCATGAAGTCAAACGGGGAACATTCCAAAACATCAGCTATTTTTATTCGTTGGTCTATGCTTGGTATGCGTTTGCCCGATTCGTAAAGCCTTATGCTGTTTACTGCCAAACCAACGCTTTTTGCCAATTCGATTTGAGTTAGCCCCTTTTCTTTTCGCGCTTCCCTCATTGACGAGCCAATTCTCATGATAAACCACCTCGGAAAGGAGTATAGCATATAACCACTAAAATGGCAATAATGTTCCGATTATGCCCAAAAAGCCATTGACAATAACCATTAAAGTAGTTATAATCGAAAATGTGGATAACCACAAAAATGGTTAAAAAGGAGGTGCAATAATGGAAATCAGCTAAAAGAAACTTGATTTACAACTTGCAAGAGTTTGCAAAAGTCTGTCCGAATTGCACGGGGAGGGGCTTTCCCCTCAGACACTCACCCGTATTAGGCAGGGTATCAGCGTTAAGCCCGTAACGGTTGGCAAGCTCGCCCGTGCGCTGGGCGTTGACCCGGCGGACATCATCGAAACGGAGGAAAGCTAATGGAAGAAAAACTAGCCCTAAGCGTGGCGGAGGCTTCGCGGGAGCTGGGTATTTGCTTGAAAAGCATGTACAACCTGACAAAGCAAGCAGGGTTCCCCGCTCTTAAAATCGGCAACCGTACCATCATCCCACGGGACGGCCTGCGGGAATGGATTCACAGACAAACAGAAAATGGAGGTACGAGGGTATGAAGAACGTTATCAAGATGGAGGCACGGCGGTTTCCCGTTACGGTTCGGGAGAAGAACACCGGGAAAGAGTTCACCGACGAAATCACCTTGACAAAGCAGCAGTTACAGGCTGCGCAGATGGTAGGCCAGAGCAGCAAAGAACTGATTGAACGCATCTATAACCGGCAGGAATACGAGGTTTTGAGCATCGGCAAGGCCCAAAAGCGCACCCTTGAAATTGATGTGGGCTATATGTGGGATATGGTGGACTTTGTACGCGAGTGTGAAGGCGGGGAACGTTGATGGCAAGGGGTGTCCTTATCCAACCTTCATTCTATGAAGCAATGAAGGTATTGCCAAATCTTGAAAGGCTGGCGCTGTATGATGGAATTTGTGAATACAGCTTAAACGGCAAAGAGCCGGAGGGCCTTTCCGCTTTCGCTAATAGTCTTTTTGCCTTGATGCGGCCTAATATTGATTCAGCAAACAGGCGATATACTGCAAGCGTTGAAAACGGCAAAAAAGGCGGAGCACCTAAAGGCAATCAGAACGCAAAAAAACAACCAAAGAACAACCAGAAAACAACCAAAAAACAACCTAAAAACAAACAGGATTATGATTCTGATTTGGATTTAGATAAAGATTTTGATAAGGAGTGTGATTTAGAGAATAAAGGCGCTACCGCGCCCCCTTCCCCCAAGGCCGCCAAGCATAAACACGGGGAGTATAACAACGTCCTTCTAACGGATGAAGAACTGGACAAGCTGCAAGGGGAGTTTCCCCGCGACTGGCAGCAGCGCATTGATAACCTGTCAGGATACATAGCCAGCACGGGCAAGGCGTACAAAAGCCATTATGCCACCCTGCGTACATGGGCGCGGAGGGACAAGCAGGAAGCGAAGGAAAACGGGCGCGTGAAAGACTGGTGCGACGATGTAAGGCCGGATGATTACGAAAAGGAAGCGGAATACTTCCGCAGCCTAATGAACCACTAAGGAGGAAAAACCATGCTAAAGAATCCATTTCAGGAACGCAAATACCTATACGAGGCCAAGGAGAACGAAGGGGACTATCTCGGGGAAGATGGGCTGTTAATGTGCGGCGTATGCCACAAGCCGAAGGAACAAAAGCAATACAGGCCGGAGCGTAACGAAGCGTGCCCCGTCAAGCGCTGGGAGAAAGACCCGGATTATCAAGTGTTCCCCGCTAATTGTGATTGCCAAAAGCAGCGAATTGCCGACAACCTAGCGGAGGAACAGCGGCGGAGGCAGAAGGACACCAGCGACCGTCTGCGGAAAATGGGCTTGCAGGATGCCCAATACAAAAATACAGATTTTTCTATGGATGATCGGCGCGACGCAGAAGCAAGCGACTTCTGCCGGAATTGGGTTGACGATTGGGAAACGGCCCGCCGCAACAATGACGGCATTATGCTATATGGCGACGTTGGCAGCGGCAAAACCTTCTATGCGTCCTGTATTGCAAATGCGTTAATTGAAAAGGGCGTTCCTGTTCTCATGACTACCCTAGCAGATTTGGAGCTTGCCATGTCGGCAAACTTCCGGCAGAACGAGAAAGAAATCTTGCAGACGATCAAAAGCGTTGATCTTCTCATTCTGGACGATGTCGGCAAGGAGCAGACCGGCGCGGCCATGATGGAAGCAACGTACAAGATCATCAATACCCGCTACAAGTCCCAAAAGCCCCTGATTTTTACAACGAATATGACCGTTAGAGCCATGAACGAGGAAAGCCAGACCAAGCTAAAGCGCATTTTTAGCCGCCTGCGGGAAATGTGCGTGCCGTTGAACGTGAATACCAGTGACCGCCGGGCCGAATTTGGCAAAGAAAAGGTAAAAACCGCCTATGAGCGTTACGGAAAAAGGAGGGCCTAAACCATGAAGAAACAGAAAAACACCTATCAGAAGTTCGAAAAGCGCTACCACGAATTGGCCGACTGCATGACCGCAAGTGAACTTCAATACTTCGTGTACCTGATCGATGAGTTTCTTCACTTTGAACACCAATAAAAAAAGCCCTTGCCAGTGCTGCTAACGCTGACAAAGGCGGGGCGGGAATGGCTCAGACCTAACCCGCCCCATGATACCAGAAAAACCCGGAGGTTTCAAGAGATGAAAAAAGCTGAATATCTGGAAAAAATCATGGAAATGATGGAACACAGCAATGATCTGCCACTGCTCGATCTCATTTATCAGATTCTTTGTAAGTCGCTGTAAAGCCACGATAAAATCTACGCAGGACATAATGGAGGTAGAAAGAACATGAAC
This sequence comes from uncultured Clostridia bacterium, assembly GCA_934621485.1. Classification (GTDB taxonomy): domain Bacteria; phylum Bacillota; class Clostridia; order Christensenellales; family Aristaeellaceae; genus Limiplasma. The sequence continues at coordinate 6,526 of CAKTUS010000007.1, read as the reverse complement.
CGAGAACAGGCTTTGAAATACGGCGTTAAGCCGGAACTGTACAAGGATTTTCAGGAGGAATATAACACGGAAATGAACAAGCGGGCGCGGGAAATGGCCGTAAAGAGTGAGGGCGGAGCAGCCGCCCCCGCTCTGGCCAAGCTCCGGGAGGCTATCGGCTCCATGCTGCGCCTGATCGACGACCCCGCCCGCCTGCGGCTGATTCTGAACAACATAAACCGGCATTATGCCCAATATGTGCAGGAAAGCGGCGAGAAAGGCGGCGCGGAATGTCCGTAAAGATCAAGGTAAGCTATACCGAGGAAGCGGAAGAAGCTGCCTTAATGGCCATTTTCCGGCCTGTTATGAGCCTTTTCAAGGTGAAGAAAAGCGAGGGTAAGCCCCCGTTTAAGCACCTGTATTTCATATCTAAGGACGGCGGGAAGCCCCGTCCGTAAAGGGGACAGCCCTTGCCCCCTACCCCCTGTTTGTGGTATAATGGGTGCGGAAAAGTACCCCACCCGGCACAGGGTGGAAGCCATACAAGGCGCGGGAAATCGTCCATTCGTGGATGGTTGCCCGCGCTTTTTTGCGTTCAGGCGCTTTTCTGAAAACTAGCCCACTCTAGGCGTAAAACGGAGGTATGAGCATGGATAACAACCAGAACAACAACCAGACCAACCCGGAAGCCGGGGAACGCACTTTCACCCAGGACGAAGTGAACCACATTATCAGTGAACGGCTTGGCCGTGATCGTGACAAGCGTTCCGCCGAACTGGACGAAAGGGAAAAGGCTATCAAGGCCCGGGAACTGGCCGTGATGGCCGCCGAAAAGCTAGCGGCGGCGGAGCTTCCGAAAGAGCTTGCCGACGTGCTGCGCTACGACGACGAAACGTCGTTGGATAACGCTATTCAGCGTCTTTCTTCCCTCCGTGGGTTCAAAGCCAAAAACGAAAAGGGCGACGGATATACCATCATCCCGAACAAACTGCCGGAGGGCGACCCCTACCCGCGCAATGATTATGATATGCAACTGAAAAAGGCTTTTGAAGTGCCGAAAGAATAGGAGTGTTAAGCAATGGCTATCAATCTTGCTACCAAGTTTGCACCATATACGGATGAACAGTTTAAAGCGGAAAGCAAACTTTCCCTTGTGACCAATAAGGAATTTGACTGGACGGGCGCACATACGGTGAAGGTATACAAGGTCAGCACCGCCACCATGAACGACTATGGCCGCACCGGCCCCGCTACCGGGAATTGGAGCCGCTACGGCAGTATCTCCGATCTGGGCGCGACTACCGAAGAATTTACCCTGACAAGAGACCGTTCTTTTATCTTCAACGTGGATAAACTGGACGCAGACGAAACCGTCCAGCAGGTGCAGGCCGCTTCCGCGCTGGCCCGCCAGACTAGGGAAGTTATTATTCCCGAAATTGATACCTACGTTTACGGCGTTATGGCCACTGGCGCAGGCACCAAGGCGACCGCTAAGGCCCTTGCTGAGGCGAGTATTTACGCGGATATTCTGGACGCTTCCAAAGCGCTGGATGATGCGGAAGTTCCTGAAACTGGTCGTGTGCTGATCGTAACTCCGGAAACGTACCAGCTTATGAAAAAGAGTACGGATATTACAATGGAAACCGACGTGGGCAACGAAATGCGCCTGCGGGGTGTGATCGGCATTCTTGACGGCGCTTCCGTGGTGAAGGTTCCCGCCGTGCGTCTGCCGGAGAAGTTCGGCTTTATGCTGTGCCACCCCTCCGCCACTGTGGCCCCTGTGAAACTGGAAGATTACAATATCCACAATGATACCGTGTATTCCTCCGGCGCTGTGGTGACTGGCCGTATCTGCTATGATGCCTTTGTTCTGGATAACAAGAAGAAAGGCATTTATTATCAGGCTTTGCCCGCTTCTACTGCGGGCTAATCGCCGTTATGGGCGCATGGGCTTTCGTGGGCCTGTGCGCCTCTTTTTAGCCTTTGGAGGTGCAGGACGATGAAATATATCAACCGACTTTTAACCATTGCCAGAGCGGCCAGAAACGGCCCCGGAATGCACGTGCTAGGCTTTGTTGACTATGACCCGGAAAAACGCAGCTTTACCGCAAAGGGCACGATCTGGAACGGCGTCCCCAGAACTGGGGAAGAATTTCATTCCGAACACGAAACGGCAGCGCAGGCCCTCGCAGCCTGTGAAGCAATCGCCGCCCGCTATCCGGGCTGTGAAAACCTCATTTTCTATCTAGATTATGAAGAAGGCTTAGAGGCGGGCGAAAACGGGCAGCTTGTGGGGAGTGGTTGACCATGGCAAGGCGCAAGACGCTGAAACTATCCACCCCGCAGGACTGCCGGAAAGCCATTTCAAGGGTTGCCAATATGGTTCTGAATGAGGAAATTGACCCCAAGACGGCCAACACGCTTCTATACGCCTGCAATGCGGCATTAAACGCCGTCAGGACGGACGAATACAGAACCAAGGTGGAAGATCTGGAAATGCTGCTGCAAGAACTGAAAGCGAAGGGGCGAGCGTAGGCCGTCCCCTTTGTTATCCCATTCTATCAGGAGGAAAAGCCCATGCGAACAAATGAAGAACTGGTAAAAGAGATTCAGGAGGGCCGCCGGGAGGAAATGCCGGTGCTTTGGGAACAGGTATACAGGTTCGTTTGCTTGCAGGCTAACCGCTGGAAACGGGCGTGGGAGAACCGGCCCGGATTTGAAGTGGACGATCTGACCCAAAGCGGATATATAGCCCTGTGCGAAGCCGTGCAGGAATACCGGCCAGAAAAAAGCATGAGCTTTATTAACTACTTTTCTTTTTTTCTGAAACGGGAATTTAAGAAGGTTTCCTGGTGCAGCTGCAAAAGGCAGTTGAACGAGCCGCTTAATAACGCTGTAAGCCTTGACGCGCCCGCCTCCAACGATACGGAGGAACTTTCCCTAGGGGACACCATCGAAGCAGAAGAACCGGGCTTTGAAGCCGTTGAAAAGGCATTGACAAACGCATACACGGCGCAGGTAATACGGGAAGCCCTGCGAAGCCTGCCGGAGATGGAACGTTTCGCCATAGAAGAACGATATTTCAATGACAAAACCTTTATTGAAATTGGGGAAGAAGTGGGGAGAAATTTCAGCACGGTTCGTCATTATACTAAACAGGGGCTGAAAAAGCTCCGAAAGGGCAGGTTCGGCCCTACCCTTTCGGAACTGCTGTGGGGTGATCGGAACTTTTACAGGCATACGGGTTTCACAGCATGGAAGGAAAGCGGGTGCAGCGTTCAGGAATGGCTTTTATTCAACAAGGAAAAAGAGATCAGGCGGCGCAGGATGTCAGAAGACCCCAAGGATAAAATCTGGTATTGCGTGAACGTGCTGGGAATGGACAGGGTACACGCAGAGCGACTTTATTATACTTGAAATCTATGCTATGCCGTTTTTCTCCTTTCCGGCAAAGCTGCCATATATCCCGGTTACAGGCCGGGGCGGCTTGCGGCTATCGCGGGCCATTTTTTGTTTTCCCTTTAAGATTTTTTCCCTTACTTTTTCCCTTTAGCGGATGCCATAAGATACCAAAACAAAAAATCGAAAGCGTTGATAGATAAGGGTTTGATAGTATTGTATTCTATTGGATTCCACACAATGCAAATATGATAAAATACTGGTAGTAAGTTTCGGTGGTAAACATGGCAAAGCACAGCGCGGAGTTTTGGCCTTCGCCAAAGGTGAGAATCTGTTGTTCCTCGCTTTCCGCCAAAGCGCCTGCCCAAGGAAGAAGCAGGCAGAAAGCCAGCAGCAGGGAAAGCCATTTTTTCATTTATTCTCTCCTTCCAAGCAGTACAAAACCGCTTATTTATAAACATATTATACATGAAAAGAGAAAAAGGAAAAGACTGGTTGACTGTTTTCCAAAAAAGCACAAAGAAAGAACAAAAATAGTTCAACCCGACCCACTTTTCCTGATTGATTTCTTTTGAGCAGCGTTACCGCCGACTATGCTCTGAACGGGGTTTCAAAAGCGGCTGTTCGGCCGCAGACGCTGTCAAAGAACCCCCTTAGGGAAGTGGCAAAGCTGCCGCAGCCCCTCTGGCGGTCATCCTATCGCCTGACTGACCTGCAAATGCAAGCCTTCCCTATTGCTATGTGCAGCGCTCGGGCCGTTTCCGGCTCTGCCGAAACCATCTCGTTCGTTCTGAAAAGGCCCGCCGCCGGGCCGGCTTTCATCTTGCCCAAAGAGTAAAGGTGCGGGAGGCGGTGCAGCCGCTCAAACGTGGAGACGTGCGTCCTTACATCACGCCTCGCCGGCGGGGTGCTGCTAACCGCCTATGGCGGTTCAGGTTGCTGAAAAACGCCTATCACAAAAACGGCTCAAAGAATTGCTGGAATTCTGTGCCTCTCAGATTGATTTTCGCCTATAACGTGAAAGAAAGGGAAGCCTCTTTTGCTTTCGTTGCGTTAGAGAGAAATCCTTTGCAGGGGCTATGGATGTCTTTTTGAAGCGAGGGACTTTGTCAGCGGTCTGAACCATCTATGGCGGTTGTGTGCGCCTGCTGGGGTCCCGCTTCTCTCCAGCTTCCGCCGGGCTTTTAGGGACAAAGCCCCTAAGTCTTCCGCCGCAGCTCTTTTCCCGAGGCGCCGTTCACAAATGCAGACACGCATTTAGGTTTTTTGGCAGGCTGAAAGCTCGCCGCCGGCCAACTTTTGGGCCGGTCTGAGCAGCCGCTTTCCGGCCGCCGTTGCCAGGACATGCGGCGCCAAGGTAAAAAACAGCGGTAACCCGGGAACCTTCTTCGCCGCCGGCGTCCCTTTTCCATCCCCGACAAAGAAAAAAGCCCCGGCAGCCGTAAACAAGGCAGCGCCGGGGCAGTCATGCAAAACCCGTTACCAATGCACCGAGCCCAAAATTTGCAGGGGCACATCCAGCGCCACATCAGCGGCGCTGCGGGCAAAGCAAAAAATAACGCAGTTTTCTTCACTGATGGGCAAATAGGCGAAAAAGTACAAATCATCAGCAGACCGATAGGTCAGGAAATAACGGTCGTTTACATATTGTTCCGTTACGTCCTTCACGGCGTCGTTTTCCTCCTGCTCCACAATCAGCGCGTGGCAGGCGTTCAGGCTCTGTCCCAGCAGCACGCTGAGGGTAAGGGTTTCATCCGCGCTTTGGTATACCGCCACATAGTTTTCCGGGGTCTGGGCCTGCTGCCAGCCTGCCGGCAGGGTAACGCTCAAACCGATTGGGTCCAGCAGGGTATCCAGGCCGTTTTCCACAGCGGACACCGTAACCACGTTTTCATCGGTTGCCTCGGCCAGGGCACAGGCGCAGCTCAGGCACAGGATGAAGGCCAGAAGCATGGTCAACGTTTTTTTCATTAAGAAAACATCCTTTCTTTGGCAGGAATCACCCCTGGGAGGCGGGCGGTTTTTCGTCTTCTTCCTCCTGCGACGCTTTTTCCAGCATGCGGCGTATTTTGGCGGGCACCGGCACGCCGCACAGGGCCAGGTTTTCCAACAGCGACAGCCCCTCCGTGCCAATGTAAAACCAGATGGCGGCGGTGGAAAACATCCTGTTTTCCTCGTTCATCATCCAATCCAGCACATAGGCCAGCAGCACCACCAGCAGCATCAGCCCCTTGCGCAGCAGTCCCTTGCCCGCGGCGGCGCTATCCAGCCGTCCGCCGCCGGTTTTGCGGCTTTTGCCCAGGGCTGCAGCCACTGTGCCGCTCACTACGTCGGCCGCCATCAGCGCCACCAGCAGCACGGCGGACCGGTTATCGCCGGTGGTCATGCCATGAAAAAAGCCCGCCACAGCTGCCCCGCCCTTCAGCAGCAGGTCGTGTGTCTGGGCGATGAGTTCGCGCATGGGTCCTCCCCCTTTCTGTAGGGGCAGGATATGCCAAAGCCTGCCGGGGTTATTCGCCCTCCCGGCGGCCCCGGCTTTCCAAAACCAGCTTGTTCAGCTCGTCCATAAAGCTGCTTACATCCGTAAACTGGCGATACACGCTGGCAAAGCGCACATAGGCAACCTCGTCCAGGGTTTTCAGTTCTTCCATCACGGCTTCGCCAATACGGCGGGAGGAAAACTCCTCTTCCCCAGCGGAATGAACCAGCTTTTCCACCTTTTCCACCACGGCGTCAATATCCTTCATGCTGACCGGGCGCTTTTGGCAGGCCAGCAGCAGCCCCTTCTTGATTTTTTCCGGGTTGAAGGGCTCCCGGCTCAGGTCTTTTTTCACCACCATCACAGGGGAGGTTTCAATTTTCTCATAGGTGGTGAAGCGCCTTCCGCATCGCAGGCACTCGCGCCTGCGCCGAATGGAGCTGCCTTCCTCGGTAGGACGCGAATCAATCACGCGGCTGTCCAGATAACCGCAATACTGGCATCTCATGGAACTGTCCTCCTTTTGCAGGTGCCCGGTTTGCAAACATTATAACAGCCCATGGAAGGGTTTTCAATAGCGGAAACGCGCAAACCAGGGTAACAGCATTTAAGAATCAGCCGAAAAGAATCCGCAAGAAAGAGTCAGGGTCAAGGCAGGCCCAGTAACGC
>CAKTUS010000006.1 GCA_934621485.1 uncultured Clostridia bacterium | reverse complement strand
TTCCTGGAGTTTTTCCCGCAATTCTTCTATCTTCATACCACTCCATTATATCACTTTTTAAATGCTGTTGCCCTGGAGCCGCAGCCCTCCGCTTTTCATTCCGAACCCGGCGCGCACACCGCCGGGTTCGGCTGCCTTGCGCGGAAATGCTTTCCTTACGCGCTTCACTGCCCGGCCAGCCGCAGGCGAGCAGGCAAAGCACGCGCCTCTCGGCAGAAAAGCTCGCCGCGAGGCAAGCTTTTGAAACAAACGGAGTTCCGGTTCAGCCGCGCCTCCTTTTGACTGTTTCAAACAGCCACCGGCTCGGCCTGAAGCTGAGCCGCAGCGGACAAAACCCGGTATTCCGTAACGCCGCAAACCGTTTCTCCGTCAATTTGCAGCGCCGTCGGCCGGTCAAACCGCACGGTCATTTCATGGCCTGTCAGCACGGCCACCATTTCCCCATGCTTCACATGCTCGCCCTTAAAGATGCTGGGGAACACCGCCAGGGTTTTCAGCTTGCTGGCGCAGTGCAGCACCACCGTAGTCACGGTTCCCTGCGGATTCAGCCTGTTCTGTTCCGGCGCCACCTCCATGCCGCCGCCATAATACCGACCGTTCATGGTGGGCGCTAACCATACGTGCTTGTACCGGCGTTCAACGCCATCTGCCGTTACCGTGGCGCAGGTGGGCTTGTAATGAAACAAAAGTCCCTTTACAGCAATGCCCGCATAGCTGATCTGCTCCTTTCCCGCCCGGCGCAGCCGATCGCCCGCTTCGCAGCAATAACCGTCAATGCCGTAGCCGACGCCATTGATGAAAAAACGCTGCTGACCGTTTATTTCAACCACCGGCAGGTTTTCCAAATAGGGATTCAGCTCCACCAGACCGTCCTGGGCCTTTTCTCCCACATCGTTCATGAAGTCGTTGCCGGAGCCCGCAGGATAGTACCAAATGGGCTGTCTGGGCAGCCTGCCGTTCAGCCCGTTTACAAAATGATTCAAAGTACCGTCGCCGCCAGCCAGCACCACCCGGTCGCCGGAAGGCAGCATTTCCAAAAAGGCGGCTGCATCCATTCCTGTGATATCCAGATAGGTAGCATCCCGCCAGCCTTGCCGCCGCTCCGCTTCGTGGGCCCGCTCCAGGCCGCGACCGTTGCCCGCCAAAGGATTATACAAAACATACGTCAAGGGTTTCAGCCTTTCTGTCCGCCGTTTTTTCGTTGGTAGAGGCAGCAGCGTCGAAAGCTGTCGAATCACGACGAAACACCGCCTCGCTGCGTATTGTATGTCAGGCTTCTGGATTTCGGCCACAGGCAAAAGAAAGCGGCTGCCCAAAGTTTATGCACATTGGGAAAAGTGTCTAATGTATTTTGTTTGCCTATTCGCTATGATAGAATGGATTAAAAAAGCGATTCTGCCAGAAAGGAGCCCTGATTTCCATGGTTTTGCTTTATATTGACCGAATTTTGATTCCTGCGGCTGTGGTGCCCGCAATTGTCCTGCTGGTAAAGATTTATCAGGCGGACCGTCAGGAGAAGGAACCGCCTCAGTTGCTTTATTCCCTCATTCTGTGCGGCATTTTGGCCACTGCCTTCGCATTGGTTGCGGAGCGGCTTGGCATGTGGCTGCTGGGCGGCCTTTTCCCGGAAAACTCGCTGGCCTATCAGTTTCTTCTTTATTTTGGCGTGGTTGCTTTTGCCGAAGAAGGCGCCAAATACGCCCTGATGAAGCGCCGTACCTGGACGTCGCCCGCTTTTAATTACACCTTTGACGGCGTTGTGTACGGGGCCTTTGTTTCCTTGGGCTTTGCCCTGTGGGAAAACATCAGCTATGTTATGATGTTCGGGCTGGATGTAGCGGTGCTGAGGGCGGTAACGGCCATTCCCGGCCACGCCTGCTTCGGCGTGTTTATGGGCGCATGGTATGGCGCGGCAAAGAAATATGAAGGGCTGGGACAGATTCGCAAGTCCTACCTGTACCGGTGCGCCGCCCTGCTCTGCCCGGCCCTGCTGCATGGCTGTTATGATTTTACCGCCTCTATGAACAGCCAGATGTACGGCTGGATTTTCACCGCCTACATCATTGTGCTGTTTACCGTATCATTCCTGATGGTACGCCATTTGTCCCGCAACGATGAATGGATTCAAGACAGCCTTTCCTAAGCCATGTTCAAAGCAAAAAACGGTGCGAAACCAAGCTTGTTTCGCACCGTTCAGCTTGTCAAAAAAGCTCGCCTGCGGCGAGCCATCAGCTTAACCGGCGGCCAGGCTGGCAAAGCCCCGGGTGGTATCGGAGGGCTGCGTCCCGCCGGTTTTGATTCCGAACCCGGCGGCGTGTACGTCGGGTTCGGAATTTTTGCGCAGCAAGGCTTTTCTTACACGCTTTGCCGCCCTGCCAGCCGCAGGCGAGTAGGCAAAGCGTGTCTCTCGGCAGAAAAAAGCGACGTCAGACCGGCTTTTTGCCGGCCTGACCATCGCTTCTCTTTTCAACCTTCCGGGACTTTCACAACCAGCTTTTCCACCCGGCAGGGCACGCCGCTAAGCCCCTTCACCTTGTGGGCTTCCCCCGGAAAAACAATCAGCACTTGATCCGGCGTCATGCAAAACTGGCTTTGCCACGCGCCCTGGGAGCCAATGAAATCCGCTTCTTCATCGCGAGCGGTTTCCTGCTGCGTTTCCAAGGCGGCCGTCCAAATGGTTTCCCGACCGGAAAGCAGCACATGCACATCCGTATTCTTCAGATGGGTTTCATACTGCAACTCATCCTCCGGCTGCGTATCATAGGAAAACCGATTGGCATAAACCGGTCCGCCCGTTTCCGTGCGTCCCTCAGGCAGCGCGTTCAGGTCTGTATTCAGCACAAAGGCAATCGCCTGATCCAGCGCCTGGTTCAGGCCGAAATAGCGGTGCAGCGCCGTTTTGGGGCAGAAAATCATTCTTCGTTACACTCCCTTCAAATGACAACAGCCGGGTGCAGAAACACAATCAGGCGGTCCTCAAAGGCATTGATGCGCTCATGCACATATTTGGGGTACAGATAATGCCCCTTGGGGCCCTGCACCGCGCTGTATACCACCAGTTGGTTTTCCGGCGGCGCGATGGAATCCATTCCGCTGGTCGCCATGAGAAACGGGGCTTTCAGCAGGGACGCAAAGCAGGCGCAGGCAGCATAGGAGCCGCTGCACAGCGGGTTTTGCGCCGCGCATTTGGCCACGTCAAACAGGGCCGATACCGCGATGGCCAGCGTGCCGCCCAGGCCCTCACCCCAGGCATATACCCGGTCAGGATCGGTATAGCGCAATTGCAAAGCCACATGGGCGGCGCTCAGCGCATCGGTAATGTGCTGCTGCGGGCTGCCTGTTTCCCGGTTTTGCAAAGCAAACACGCTGTACCCCAGCGCAATAAAGCGCGTCATATGATGCCAGCCCCGTACAGGCCGGTCCGCATCATGAAACATCAGCACCAGCGGAAATTTTCCGCTGCCCGCCGGACGAATATACCGGGCATAGAGCTGCTGGCCGTCGCTGGCGCTGAACGTTACTTTTTTATAAACGGCCATTTCTTCATTACCGCACACGTGAGGAATCCGCTGCACCTTTCCCACGTTTCGCGCTTTTTCTTTTTGCTCCTGCCAAAAGGGCAAAAATCCTTCCGGCAATTCCAGCAGCGGCATGGTAGCCAGTATGCTGTCCCATTCCTTTTGAATCATCACTTTCCCTCCTTGGTAAAGAAAGACAGCAGCCGGTCGTCAAAGGCTTGAATCTCCTCATGGCCAAAGCCTGGGAAATACAGGCGCTGCTTCGGGCAACGCAAACGGTTGTAGGTGCCGTCCTGAGTTTCCGGCGGACAAATCACATCGTCCTGCCCGGTACCAAACAACACCGGACATTTTACCCATGGAGCCAGATTCAGCACGTCAATATAGCCCAGTTTGGTAAACCATTCCTGCGTCCGGCTCCCGTCAGGATCGAACCAGTGAGAATAATACCGCAGGCCCTCATAGGCTACTTCGTCCGCGCCCATTTCCCACACCTTTTGGAAATCGCTGAGAAACGGATACAGAATCGCCGCCTTCCGGGGCAAATCCGGGTTCAGCGCCGCGCAGGCCAGGCCCAAACCGCCTCCCTGCGACGCGCCGTTAATGTAAATACGGCTCTGGTCGATTTCCTCCATTTGCCGCACAATGCGGCAAAGGATGCGAATGTTCTGATACATGCGCACATAGTACATGTCCTTTGGATCGCCGTCCAGGCCGGCTACCAGATGCCCTGTTACCGTGGTGCCCTGATAACCGCCGATATCCTGGCCCCTGCCGCCCTGGCCCGGACACTCCAGCGCCAGCACTGCAAAGCCCATGCCTGCGAAGGATGATTGCTCCAGCCAACTGCGGCTGGCTCCCGGATAGCCGTGAAACTGCAAAACCAGCGGCATGGGTTTTTCCCGCCGGGGCCGCACATACCGGGCGTACAGCTTTGCGCCCTTCATGCCGTGAAACCACAAATCCACATAGGCGCAGGTAGGATACATGGGAATCTGGCTGGGCGTGAAACGGTATTCCAGCGTCACGCCATCCGCCTCCGCCATGCGCGTTTCCCAAAAAGCGTCAAAATCCTTGGGCCTGGGAGTCGTGCCCAGGTACTGTTCCTCCGGCCTCCAAACGATTCTTCTCATCGACTGGCGTCACCTTTCGCAATCAGTTTTCTTCTATCAGCACACGGCAGCAGCTTTCTTCCAGCCGAACCACGTGGCGAACGCACTGTTCCGGATCCGTCTGCGGAGCGTCCTGCCGGTAATGAGCGCCCCGGCTTTCCGGCCGGGCCGCCATGGCAGCCAGCAGCGCCTGGCCCAGCAGCAAAAAGTGGGCTGTTTTCACCGCGTCCAAAGCCTGGCCGGAATCCAGCAACAGCAGAGGGGCAAAGCCGGCCCGCCATTCCTCCAGCTGCGCCATGCCGGATTGCAGCGCGCTTTCCCGGCGAATAACGCCGCCTGTGCGGAACATCAGCCGCCGGATTTCCGGCAGCAGCTGATCGGGCGTCAGGCTGCCGCGGCCTGCATAATCGCGATGCAGCGCCTCCGCCTCCGGTTGCGGCTTACGCTGTACGGCGCCCATGGCATACTCCGCCGCCTGCTTTCCGGCAATATGGCCAAATACCAGGCACCCGCCTGTGGAATGGCCGCCCAGCCGATCGGCCCCATGAATTCCGCCGGAAGCCTCGCCGCAGGCAAACAAACCCGGCACACGGGTTTGACATCGTTCGTCAATGCGGATGCCGCCGTTGGCCGCATGATAAAAGGGCGCAATATGAATTTCATCCCGGCTCAGGTCCACACCGTGTTTTTCCTTCAGCCACCGGTAATAGGGGGCTACAAAGCTGGAGGGTTCCCTTGCAATCTCCGGCCGGTAGCGTATGGCAAAGCCGGGCGTTTCTTCCTTTTCCGCCAGAATGGATTCCATCATGGCGATATCGAACCATCTGTCCAGGCTGCGGCTGGTAAAGGGGCCGTGGGTCGCTCTCAGGCGCAGACACTCTGCCCGCTCTGCCGCGTCGGGCAGATAGGGCGTCAGCAGATCCTCACCCTTCTCATTTTGCAGCTGCTGCAAATAGGGAATGGTGGTTTCCCGAAACACGGTTTTGAACGCCGGCGATACAAATCCGGGGATGAATTGGATAAATTCGACATTTATCAGCTCGGCTCCTGCCTGCAACGCCAATACCTGTCCATCGCCGCTTACATCCGGCGTGTTCAGATTATACTGGTACAAATCGCCCATACCGCCGGTCGCCAGAATCAGGCTTTTGCACGCAACGGAAAGCCGCCGCCCTTTTTGCAGCAGCACCGCGCCGCTAACCGCTCCATCCGTTTTCAAAATGGACAGCACGGCGGTATACTCCATAACCTGCAGGTTATCGTAGCCCTGCAACAGACTGTACAGATTTTTGCGAATGTGTTTCCAATCGCTCCAGGCAAAGGTAGGCCGGGCGGTTTGAGCAAAGCAGGCCACCCGCGGCTCCGTTTGCCGGGCATTGTCCACGCCCATTTGGGGAAATTCCTCCACCTGCCGGCGAATATTGGCAATATAGATGCGGTTCATCTTCTCGCTGGCCATGCCCTGTCCCGCATCCAGAATCTCGTAAAGATACTGCTCGTCCTGCTGCGGATCGCCGGTGGCGCACAGGCAGGCCACTCTGTCCATCATGGGGTAAAAGCTGGCGCCGCCGCACAGCCGGGTTTTGGTTACCCACAGCACCTTCAGGCCGCTTTGAGCGGCGGTCAGCGCGCTTTTCATGGCCGCCAGGCCGCCGCCAGCCACCAAAATGTCGCATTGAAGCATAGAAATCCTTTCCGGCTATTCAGCCGCAGCCAGATGGCAGGCCACAAAATGATCGCTGCCGTCAACCGTCAGCCTGCGCAGCGCCGGAATTTCCGTTTGGCAGCGTTCCCGGCATTTTTTACAGCGAGGATGAAAGGGACAGCCGCTTGGCGGGTTCACGGGGCTGGGCACATCGCCCTCCAGCACGATTCTGCTGTGCTTGCGGTCCGGATCCATCACCGGAATGGCGGACAAAAGCGCCTCGGTATAGGGGTGCAGCGTGCGCCCGAAAATCTGCTCGGTATCGGCAAGCTCCACAATGCGCCCCAGATACATCACCGCAATCCGGTCGGAAATGTACTCCACCACCGACAGGTTATGGGTAATGAACACGTAGGTCAGGTTGCGCTGCTTTTTGAGCTTCATCAGCAAATTGAGCACCTGCGCCTGAATGGACACGTCCAGCGCGGACACCGCTTCGTCGCAAATAACCAGCTCCGGCTGCACGCACAGGGCCCGGGCGATGCCGATGCGCTGACGCTGTCCGCCGGAAAACTCATGAGGATAACGGTCCATGTATTCCCGGCGCATGTTCACGGCCTCCAGCAAGTCGCCCACAATCCGCCTTTGTTCCTTTTTGTCCTTCACGCCAAACTGGCTCAGCGGGTCGCTGAGGGACTGCATAATGGTAAACGCCGGATTCAGCGAGGAATAGGGGTCTTGAAACACAATTTGCAGTTTTCGATGCAAAAGAGGCTGGTCCGCTTTGCTCAGGCTGCGCAAATCCTTGGCGTTTTCCGGGCCGAAATGATAGGTCATGGTTCCGTCCGTAGCCTTCACCAGCTGCAAAATGCTCTTTCCCAGGGTGGTTTTGCCGCAGCCGCTTTCTCCCACCAGGCCCAGGGTTTCGCCCCGGTAGATATCCAAATCCACATCGTTGACCGCCTGCACATGCCCCTGCACCTTGTTGAAAAAGCCGCCCCGAATGGGAAAAAAGGTTTTAACGCCGCGTAATTCCAGCAGCACATCCTTCATACCGTCGCCTCCTTCCGCCCAGCGTACAGCTGCCGCCAGTGCCAGCAGCGCACGCCATGGCCGCCTTCCACCACCGTTTCCGGCGGCATTTCCCGGCATTTTTCCGTGCAGTAGTCGCACCTTGGCCCAAACTGACAGCCCTTGGGCCGGTCGTAAGGGTCGGGAGTGGAGCCGCGAATGGGGCGCAGTTCCTGACTGCGGCCCTTGCCCAAAACCGGAATGGAGCGCAGCAGCGCAGCCGTATACGGATGAACCGGCGTTTTCAGCACATCATGCACGGTTCCCCTTTCCACAATATTGCCCATGTACATTACGGCCACATCGTCCGCCAGTTCGCTGACCACGCCCATGTCGTGGGTGATGAGCATAATGGCGGTATCATGCTCCCGCTTCAGTTTTTCCATCAATTCGAAAATCTGTGCCTGAATGGTTACGTCCAGCGCAGTGGTGGGCTCGTCGGCAATGAGCAGCTTGGGGTTACAGCTCATGGCCATGGCAATCATGGCCCGCTGGCGCATGCCGCCGCTAAGCTCATGCGGATATTGATGGATGCGTTTTTCCGGAGTGGAAATGCCCATTTGGGTAATCATGTCCAGCGCCCGCTGCCGCCGCTGTCTGCGGTGCAGCTCCGTGTGATATCGCAGATTTTCGCCAATCTGAAAGCCGATGGTATACACCGGGTTCAGGGCCGTCATAGGGTCCTGAAAAATCATGGCCATATCGTGGCCCCGCAGTGCGCGCATCTGTTTTCCGTTGCGCTCCAGCCGATCGATGCGAATGTCTCCGCCGTCGCTGTGATAGGTAATGCTGCCCTTTTCAATGCGGCTCAGCTTTGGCAGCAGCTGCATGATGGCGGAAGCCGTCACGCTTTTTCCGCAGCCGCTTTCCCCCACCACGCACAGGGTGCGTCCCTTGCACAGCTCAAAGGAAATGCCGTTCAGCACTTTATTGCAGCGCTTGCCGGAATAAAAATAGGTGTATAAATCCTCCACGGTAAGAATGGCTCTTTTTTCCATACCGCGCCTCCTTAGCCCTGCTGGGTGGGGTCGGTGGAATCCCGCAGACCGTCGCCAATGCAGTTGATGCTAATTACAAACAGCGACACCACAATTCCCACCGGCAGCCACAGCCACCAGAAATTCTGCATGGTGTACAAGTCCTGCGCCGCGTTGAGAATGTTGCCCCAGGTGGCAATCTCCGGCGGCACGCCCAGGCCCAGAAAGCTCATGGCGGCCTCATCCAGAATGAACATGGCGGTTGACAGAGTCAGGTTCACCACCACAGGGCCAATGGCGTTGGGCAGCATGTGCTTGTAGGCAATTTTCAAATCGCTGACGCCGAAAGCGCGCATGGACTGCACATACTCTTCCTCCCGCAGCGACAGCATACGGGCCCGGGCCTGACGGTACACGCCGCCCCAGCCGGTGATGACAAAGATGAGAATCAGGTTCCAAAGGCCGCGGCCGAAGATGGTGCCCAGCATGAGCACCAGTATCAGCTGCGGAAAGGACATGAATACCTCGCTGAGCCTTAGGATGACTTTATCAAACCAGCCGCCCTTGTAGCCGCCATAGCAGCCCAGCAGCACGCCGATAACCGCCGCCGCCAGGGCCGAACCCAACCCGATCAAGATGGACAGTCTTCCGCCGTACAGGGTGCGGGTAAACACATCGCGGCCCAGCTTATCGGTGCCAAACAGGTGCTGCCAGCTTGGGGGCTGATTGCGCGAGCGCAAATCCGTTTTCATGGGGTCATAAGGTGAAAGGACCGGGGCCAGCGCGCAGGAAAGAAAAATCACCAGAAACACCGCCAGGCCGATAACGGCCAGCCGGTTTTGCAGCATTTTGCGCAGAGCTCTTGGCAGCCTGGACCTTTTCACCCGCCCGGTTTCCTCCTGCGCCAGCAGCTTGTCAAATTTGCGGTCCAGCCTGGACCGGCTTTGCAGTTCAGCCATCTTTCGCCCTCCTACTCCAGCTTAACCCGCGGGTCCAGCACGGCGGTCAGAATATCGATCAGGAAGCTGGCTGCCAGTACCGCCAGCACTGAAAACAGCGCAATCATCATCACCAGCGGATAGTTTTGTCCCGTAACGGCAGTTTTGAATGCGTTGCCAATGCCGGGCCACTGGAAGATGGTTTCAATCACCACCGAGCCGCTGATCAGCGTCGGCAAGCGAAAACCAATGAGCACCACCACCGGCGTCAGGGCCACGCGAAAGCCGTGCACCAGGTTCACTCGCCACTCCGGCAGCCCCTTGGCCCGGGCGGTTTTGATATAATCCTTGTTCATGGTATCCAGCATGCTGGAACGGGCGTAGCGCATAACGCCCGCGGTCATGGTAACGCCCAGCACGCAGGCGGGCATCGCCAGGTATTTCAACCGGCCCAGAAAATCGGTCACGCCGGGAGCGGTACGCCCGCCGATGGGCAGCCAGTTCAGCTTTAGCGCGAACAGCAAAATACACAGCATGCCAAAAAAGAATTGCGGAATGGACACGCCAATCATGCCGGCCACCGTCATCACATGATCGCCGATGGAGCCCTTTTTCAGAGCCGTTGCAATGCCCAGCGCACTGCCCAGCACCGATGAAATCAGCAGCGCCGCCAGAGAAAGCTCCAGCGTAGCCGGAAACAGCTGCTTGAGCAGCGCGGCGATGGGCTGTCCATTGGTGATGGAATAGCCGAAGTTTCCCTGCAAAAGCTGCCACAACCATTTCGCATACTGCACAAAGAATGGGTCGTCCAGCCCATACAGCTTGCGCATTTCCGCCAGCTTTCCCGGGTCGATATTGGCCAGCTGGTCTGGCGGAAACATGTAGCTGACCGGGTCGCCGGGCGTTAGGTACAGCCCCAGATAAATCAGGAAGGTGATGAAGACCACCATGGGAATCATCATCAGCAGCTTTCTGAGAACATAGATGAACGTGTTGCGCATATGGCGTCCTCCTGGCGCATTGTTAGCCTTCCGTTGAAAAAACGGGGGCGGCTTTCGCCGTCCCCACGAGCCGCCGGAAAAGAGGTTTGACAATCGAACGTTCCGTTTTCAGGCTTCCCTGAAAAGCGGCGCAGCCACTGCAAAGGTTACTGCACGTTCCAGTGGGTAATATCCCAGTTGATGCAGAACTGAGGCGTGCCCTTCTGGATATCGCCAATGCGGTCGCTGGTAATCAGGAAGATGGGTTGATAATACAGCGCCATCACAAACTGATTTTCGCTTTCATACTGGCTCAGCGCCTTGAACGCCTCAATTTGCACAGCTGCATCGGCGGAAGCGTTGGTCGCGTCCAGCAGCTCGTTCAGCTTGGCGTCTTCAGGGGTGTGGGAATTGGTGCTGGAGCCGGTGCGGAACCGGTCGTAGTATTCATGCAGGGACATGGCGGAGCAGGCGGCGTAGCACAGGTCCCAATCCACCGCGCGGGGGCCGTTGGTCTGGTCGGCAGGCGCGGTCCACAGCAGGGCGGCCAGGTCGCCCTGTACCAGGCTGTGCTCCATCTTGATGCCCACATCAGCCAGGTATGCCTGAATGGTGGTCATCAGGTCCACGGTGCCCTGGTCGGTGTAGTAGTACACCACTTTCACCACGGTGTCAGGATTCCAGCCGGCTTCAGCCAGCAGCTCTTTGGCCTTTTCGGGGTTGTATTCATAGAGGTTCAGGCCTTCGGCCTTGTCGGCCGCGCCGGGAATGTTTACATCTGCGGGAAGAGCCGCGCCCTCCAGCAGGGTTTCGCAAATGGTGGCCATATCAATGGCATAGCGAATGGCCTGGCGCACGCGGTAATCCGCCAATGCAGCGGGAGAGCCGTCCTTGTTGGCAAACTTGTTCACATAGAACATGCGGGTGTAGCGTACGTTGATGGGGGTCACGGTGATGCCTGCCGTGTCCTGAATGGCCAGCACGTCGGCAATTTGCTTGGTGTAGCCGTAGTCAATCTGGCCGCCCTTGACGCGGGTTGCCAGGTTGGGGTCGGAGTCGCCGGCGCTGGGCAGCAGATGAATTTTGAAATCCGCCACACCGTTGTAATACTGCGGGAAGGGCTTGAGGATGGTGTAGTTCTTCATCTGCACTTCCTCAATCATGAAGGGACCGCAGCCCACGGGATGCTGGAAATACTCCGCCTGCTGCACCTGGAGGGGATCCACGCCCTCAAAGTACTTCTGGGGCACGGGAGCAAACTGGGTGAACGTGAGCAGCGCGTCGGGTGCAATTTTGTCGAAGGTAATCACAATTTTCTGCCCGTCAATCTGGATGCCGTCAAAGGTTTCGTTGATGGAGCCGTCCTGCGCCACGGCGCCGGCAATGGCCTTGAAGGTGGAGGCAAACACCGCGTTAATCACGGCTGTCTTGGCCACGTATTCGATGCTCCACTTAATATCCTGAGGCGTCACCTTTTCGCCGTCGTGCCAGTAAGCATCCTCACGCAGCTGGAAGGTCAGGGTTTTGCCGTCCGGGCTGAACTCATAGGCGGCCAGCGCATCGGGATGATCCGCAATGGGAGACAGGTTTTCGTCCGCCACAATCAGATGGGCGTACAGGGTTTTGTTGTACATGTAGGTGCCGGGATTCAGCCAGGGCGTCTCGAAAAACTCCTCGGGACCGCCGTTGGTATAAATCACCTTTTCCTCCGCCAGGCCCGTTACGGATGCCAGCGACAGGCACATTGCCAAAACCAGCAGGAATGAAACCAGTTTCTTCATCATCAAGATGGCTCCTCCTTCTACTTGCGGAATGAACATTCGTCCGCTTCTTTTTTCATTGAACGGCTCACATACCGTTCTTTCTGTGACCTCATCATAGCATATGTCAAAAGAATTTTCAATATGTTTACTACATGAAAATCATTTTCTTTTTTGAAAGAAAAAAAGATTGTGCTTTGCCCCCAAATCCTTTACAATAGAGCAAAACACAACCGAAAAGGCGGTGAGATTCCAATGAGCAGCAGCAACATTTTTGACGAAATTGTTCGAAAATATCATGATTTGAGCCGGGCGGAGCGCTGTATCGCCGACTGCGTCCTCAAGGAAAAGGGCAATGTGCAGCGCATGTCCATTTCGGAGCTGGCCAAGGCCAGCGGCGTCAGTGACGCCAGCATTACCCGATTTTGCCACCGGCTGGGGCTTGGCAGCTACCCCGAGCTGAAGCTGAAGGCCGTGCGGGCTTCAGCGATGGAAGAAAGCGCCATGAAGGATGAAGAAGGCGACCTGTACAGCGAAATCATGCCCGAGGACCCGGTGATGCAAAAATGCCTGAAGCTGCACAGCATCGGCATGAACGCACTTTATGAAACCCTGGCCCAGGTGAACCCGGATGCGCTGACCCAGGCGGCGGACATGCTGTTTCAGGCCCGACAGGTTTTCTGCTTCGGCCACGGCAGCGCGTCCATGAGCTACATTGCCTGCGGCCGCTTCAACTGGGCTTCGCCCAAGTTTCACCACATCGAAAACCTCCACTCTCAGCTGGCCATTTCGTCCATACTGACAGAGGAGGATGTGGTTTTGTTCTTTTCCTATTCCGGAAACACCCCGGAGCTGCAGGAGGTTGCCCGGGAGGTGAAAATTTCCGGCGCAAAGCTGATTCTCATCACCCGCTTTCCCGGCTCCCTGGGCGCGACCAAAGCGGACCTGGTGCTGATTTGCGGGGCCAACGAAACACCCTTGCAGCAGGGCTCCATCGCCGTGAAGATTTCCGAGCTGTTCATCATCGATATTCTGTTTTTTGAATACTGCGCCCGGGATCCGGAGGCGGCCCGGCATGCGCAGCTGGCTACCCAGCAGGCCATTACCGCCCACTTTCACCGTTACGGCACAGAGCGGCGCTGAGGAAGCTTACAGCAGAGTAATGCCCGCTTCCCGGCACTTGCGCTGGGTATCCAAATCCCAAATGGAGGACTGTACCTCGCCGATGTGGGCCTTGCCCAGCAGCAGCATGCACAGCCGGCTTTGACCAATACCTCCGCCAATGGTAAGGGGCAGCTCGCCCTCCAGCAGCATGCGGTGGAATGGCAGGGTGCGGCGGCTGTCGCAGCCTGCCAGGGTCAACTGCCGGTCCAGGGTTTCGCTGTCTACGCGGATGCCCATGGAGCTGATTTCGAAAGAACAATCCAGCACCGGATTATAGAACAGAATATCGCCGTTCAGGTTCCAGTCGTCATAATCCGGCGCGCGGCCGTCGTGGGGCTGCCCGTTGGACAGCTTGTGGCCAATCTGCATCAGGAACGTGATGGGATGCTGGCGCACATAGGCGTTTTCCCTCTCCTTGGGAGGCAAATCCGGGTACAGATCCAGCAGTTCCTGGGTGGTAATGAAGCTGACCTCACGGCCCAGCTGCGTATGCAGGGTGGGATAGCGCCCGTTCACAATGAGCGAGGCGT
This sequence comes from uncultured Clostridia bacterium, assembly GCA_934621485.1. GTDB lineage: Bacteria > Bacillota > Clostridia > Christensenellales > Aristaeellaceae > Limiplasma. The sequence goes on along the minus strand of CAKTUS010000006.1, from coordinate 47,127 downwards.
CGCTGATGCAGCCCACAATATCGCGCACGGTATCCTTCAGCATGCGCACAGTGCGGGTTTCCCGGGTGATCACCCGCTCCCAATCCCACTGATCCACATAAATGGAGTGCAGGTTGTCCAGCTCTTCATCCCGGCGGATGGCGTTCATGTCGGTATAAATCCCCTTGCCCGGGTGAAAATCGTACCGGTACAGGGCCATGCGCTTCCATTTTGCCAGGGAATGAACCACCTGCGCCTCGGTTCCCGCGCCCGGCGCGTCAAAGGTAACGGGGCGCTCCACTCCGTTCAAATCATCGTTCAATCCGGTGGAGGGCTCCACAAACAGGGGCGCGGACACGCGCTTCAAATTCAGCGCCAGCGCCAGATGATCCTGGAAGGAACGCTTAATCAGGCTGATGGCCGCCTGGGTTTCATACAGCGAAAGCTTGGGCTCGTAATCGGCAGGAATCATGGTTTTGCTCACGGCAATCCTTCCTCTCAGCTGGAATGGTGTTATCATATCATGTTTTTCGGGCTTTTCCCATAGGGTACGGCAAAAAAACAACAAGCCCGTCAACGGTTCCCAAAATACGTTAAAAACTCGCACTCCAGCCGGCCGTTATACAGCCGGCGTTTTTTATCCGCCCGTTTGCCAAAGGCCCGCTCAAAGCCGGGATCGGCCGTAATGGCGCACAGCGCCCAGCCCGGATGTCTGCGCCAAAGCAGGCCCATTTCCCGGTACAGCTCCCGCGCGCCCTTCTGGTCGCCAAGCCGCTCGCCATAGGGCGGGTTGCACAAAAACAGCCCGGGTTCGCCTTCCAGCTGCAAGGTACGCAAATCCTGCCGCCGCACCTGAATTCGTTCTTCAAAGCCCGCCTGACGAATGTGCCGCCCGCAAAGCTCCAGCGCCTCCGGGCTGATATCGCTGCCGGCAATGTCAAAAGGCGCGTCGTTTTCACTGGCGGACAGCGAGGCCCGCAGGGCGTGCATCTCGTTCGCCTCCAAAAAGGGATAGTGCTCGCAGGCAAAGCTGCGGCGAAGCCCCGCCGGGCGGCCCGTGGCCTTGATGGCCGCCTCAATCAGCAGCGTGCCCGTACCGCAGCAGGGGTCGTACAGCCTCATTCCCCGCCGCCAGGGGCTAATATCCAGCAGCGCCGCCGCCAATGTTTCCCGAATGGGAGCTTCGCCGTTCCATGTGCGGTAGCCCCGCCGGTTCAGCGCGTCGCCGCTCATGTCCAGGGTAATGCGCGCCCGGTCGTTTACCACAGCCACTTCTATGGGGTACACAGGGCCGTTTTCCGGCAGACGCTTCATGCGCCATTGCTGTCCCAAACGCTGCACGATGGCTTTTTTGCTGATGGACTGGCAGTCCCGAACGCTCATCAGCCGGCTGCGCACGCACTTGCCGCTGACGTGAAGGGCCCCGTCCCGGCTTACATAGTTCTCCCACGGAATGGCGCGCACCAGTTGAAACAGTTCCTCAAAGGAACAGGCCGTTTCTTCCCGCAAAACCAGCAGCACCCGGTCTGCCGTGCGCAGGCACAGATTGGCCCTCAGCGCGTCGATGGGGCGGCCCTCAAACCGGGCCCCGCCGTTTTCGCCCCGGGCTTCCAGGCCCAGCCGCTTTAGTTCGTTTGCCACCACGCCCTCCAAACCGAAGGCCGCCGTCGCCAAAAAAGTGCAGTTCATGCTTGTATATCTCCTGTCCGGCCGCATGCACGGCGGCCTGTCGCCAATGCCAAGGTAGCTTTTTCCCGTATTCCGTCCCGCCTGACGGCGCATGCTGATAAAAAAGGAGGCGTATGCCCATGGTTGGCACGTTTGCAGCGGGAGCGGCGCTTTATCCGCTCATTGAGCTGGGCTGGCGGGGCCGCACCCACCCTGCCATGGCTCTGGCGGGCGGCCTGTCCCTGTGCGCCCTGCGCCGACTGCACCGTGCAATGAAAAACCGCCCGTTGTGGCAGCCTTCGCTGCTGGGCGGATTGACCGTCACGGGCATGGAATACGCGTTCGGAGTGCTTTTCAACCGGCGCTATCAGATTTGGGACTATCGGCGCGCGCCGCTGAACCTGCATGGGCAAATTTGCCTGCCCTATCTCCTGGCCTGGTGCGCGCTGAGCGCCGCAGCCATCCAGTGTATGCGGGTTTTTACAGCGCCCGGTCCAGAATGTCCGCAATGCGGCGGCTGGCCTGGCCATCGCCGTAAGGGTTGATTGCGTGCTCCATCTCATGATAGCTGTCGGGATGATCCAGCAAATCGCGAATGGAGGCGTAGATGGTGTTTTCATCCGTACCCACCAGCCGGAGGGTGCCCGACATCACGCCCTCCGGCCGTTCGGTGGTGTCGCGCATCACCAGCACAGGCTTGCCCAGGGCAGGCGCTTCTTCCTGGATTCCGCCGCTGTCCGTGAGAATGAAATACGACCGCGCCATCAGGTTGTGGAAATCCAGCACGTCCAGCGGCTCAATCATGTGGATGCGCTCCTGTCCGTCAAAGCAGCTGTGGGCCATTTCCCGAACAGCGGGATTCATGTGCATGGGGTAAATGACCTTCACATCCGGGGTTTCATCCACCACCCGGCGAATGGCGGAAAACATTTCCTGCATGGGTTGCCCCAGGTTTTCCCGACGATGGGCGGTGAGCAGCAGCAGCCGGCTGCCCTTGGCCCATTCAATCTCCGGGTGGCTGTAATCCTTGCGCACGGTGGTATCCAGCGCGTCGATGACGGTGTTGCCCGTCACATAAATGCGGTCGTCGGGCTTGCCCTCCTTCAGCAGATTCTGGCGGCTCATTTCCGTGGGCGCAAAATAAAAGCGGGAAATCAGGTCCACCGCCTGCCGGTTAAACTCTTCCGGAAAAGGGGAATACAGGTTGTAGGTTCGCAGCCCCGCCTCCACATGACCCACGGGAATCTGCATATAAAAGCAGGCCAGAGCCGTAACAAAAGCGGTGGACGTATCGCCATGTACCAGCGCCACATCGGGCTTTTCCTTTTCCAGCACTTCCCGCAGCTTTTGCAAAATGCCAATGGTTACATCAAACAGGGTTTGCTTTTCCTTCATGATGCACAAGTCGTAATCCGGCTCCACATGAAAACAATCCAGAATTTGATCCAGCATTTGCCGATGCTGGCCGGTTACGCACACAACCGTCTCAAATTCGGGATGCTTCTCCAGTTCCAACACCAGGGGGCACATTTTGATGGCCTCCGGTCTGGTACCGAAAATGAGCATCACCTTTTTCATTTGCATACCTCAATTCGCCGCATATGCGGTATTGTTGTCCGCTCGTTGCCAGTCCAGCATGCGCTGCATATGCGCCTGCTGGCCCTCCAGCGAGGATAAAAAAGTTACCTGCCCGCCCGGGCCCGGGGAAAGCAGGTTTTCCTCCCGAAGCCGCCTCTCCAGTTGACGCGCCGTACCCAAATTGCCGTCCACCAGCGGCGTTCCCGCAGGCAGATGAGCGGCGATGGCCGCCCTCAAAAACGGGTAGTGCGTGCAGCCCAGCACCACCGCTTTGATGGGTTTCCGCTTCCAGGGCTCCAACAGGCCGTCCAGCAGTTTGTCCACCCTGGGGCCGGAAAGCTGCCCTGCCTCCACGCACTCCATCAGGCCGGGGCAGGGCAGGGGCACGGCGTTCCGGCCGTATTTCTCCATGAGCGATCGAAACTTGGGCTGGCTGAGCGTTACCCGTGTGGCCATCACCAGAATTTTGCCTTCTCCCGGCATTAGCGCCGCAGGCTTTAGCGCAGGCTCCATGCCGATAATGGGCATTTGCAGATCCTGCCGCAATGAGCCGGCCGCCACGCTGGTAGCGGTATTGCAGGCGATGACAATCGCCTTACAGCCTTGGTCCATCAGCGTTTCCACAGCGGCGCGGGTATAAGCCAGCACCTGAGACGGCGGCTTATCGCCATAAGGAATATGGGCGGTGTCGCCATAGTATACAAAGTTTTCATTTGGGAGCACCCGCAGCATTTCGCCCAGCACGCTGATGCCGCCGAGTCCGCTGTCCATGATGCCCACAGGGCGGTGGTCCAAAGCCCCTCACCTCCGCCAACGATTATACCCGCAAGCGGCCTTTTTTTCAAGGCATTTCTAGCGCCTGCACCAAAGCGTCCGCCAGATAGGGCATGGCGTCCAGCACCTGTTGAAGGGTGTTGCGGTTGTTGCCTGCCTCAATGAGGATGCAGCCGGTGGAAATATGCTGGTTGAAGCGCCCGCTTTTCAGGCGAACCTCCCGGCACAGGCCCTGCACCTGGCTGTTCAGCCCATCGGTAACCGCCTGCGCCAGCTTCAGGTTTTCCTGCCAGTTGGGCTTCTGGGCAAAGCCCTGACCCACCTGGCCCTCGCCCTTGCCAATCAGCACCATCAGCCGGGCCAGCTCCCGGCCGCCCCACTGGGCGGTATTGGGGCCGGTTTGAGAAGCGGCGTAAGCGTCCCGGTGCAGGTCGATATACAGGTCGTAACGCTCCCCGGCCGCCGTGCGCCGCTCCAGCATTTCCAACGAGCGGGCGTAAGAGCCGCTCAAATCTGGCGGCTCAAAAGCGGTGGTATCGTGCACCACCTCCAGCCCCAAGCCCCGCAAAAGCCCGGCCAGCTCCTCCCCCACCCGCACCATGTTGTACTTTTCATCCGCCGTGCGCCATTTTTCCGTTTCCCGGTAGGGGGAATCCGGGTCCTGCGCATAGGCTTCATAGGTATGGGTATGATAAATGAGCACCCGAGCCCCGGACTTGGCCTCGGAAGACTGAATCACTTCCAGCGCAAAGCCTGTGTCTGCCTCCGGGACTGCGGACGGGGCCGCCGGCGGCGCGTCCGTTTCCACCCGGAACAGGTTTTCTTCCGGTTCCTCCACAGGCGTTATCAGCCGTTCTTCCTCCTCCAGCCAGGCGAAGGCCGGCTGGGCCTCTGGAAATGGCTCCTGCTTCAAACGTCCCATGCCAAAGCCGATTATGGCTCCTGCCGCCAGCGCCGCGGCCAGCCAAACGGCCTGTCCTGCCTGCAACCATCGTTTCATTCGGGTCACCGCCTTTAGCGTTCTGCCCGAAAGGATATGCTACAGATGCAGGTAACTATGCAGCGTATCCTTGTCGATCGCAGGCTGCAGCGCCCGGTTGAGACCATCGCTGAGCAAATCGGCCACGCTCAGCACCAGCTCGTCAATTTCCCTGGGCGTTACCACCATCTGCCCCAGAAAACCGTGTGTCAGCTGCTGAAGAAGCGCTTCCCGGGCCTGCGCATGCTCTCCGGCCAGCGTGCCGTAGTCGTCCATCAGGCGGGTCATCGCGTCCCGGGCAATGGTCGAGGCATACACCACCATCGGCACCCCAACGGCAATAACCCGCACGCCCAGGGTTTCCTCCGTCAGGCCCAGGCGATGGTTGCCAACGCCGCTGCCCGGCTGGATGCCCGTATTGGTAATTTGCACGGTGGTGCAGATGCGCTGGCTTTCAAAGGCCGCCAGCGCATCGATGGCCACTACGGCCGATGGGCGCACATGAGCCACGATGCCCCGGCACAGCTCCGCCGTTTCAATGCCCGTCAGGCCCAACACCCCCGGCGCGATGGCGCTGACGCCCCGCAGCTTGCCCCGCAGCTCCCGGTTCATGGCCGCCCGCAGATGCCGGGTGACCAGCATGCGCTCCACCACCCGGGTTCCCAATGCGTCGGCAGTCACATTGCGGTTGCCAAGGCCCACCACCAGCACGTCGCCGCCGTCCGGCAGCATGCCGCGCACGCCAAGCGCCACCATGCGCGCCAGCAAATCCCGCTTATGCGCATCGCAGCGGGGCAAATCCGCACATTCCAGGGTGATGTATTCGCCCCGGCGGCGATCCAGCAGCCGGGCGGCCCGCTCCTGCTCAATGCGAATCCGGGTATGGGTAATATCCCCCACATGATGGGTGACGATTTTGACCCCTTCAATCTGTTGTTCCTCCGGCCCGATACATTCCATGGCCAAATCCGTGCGAAAACCGCCCATGCCGCCTCATCCTTTCCGGACGGCACAAAAAACGCGCATGCCGTTCCCTGATGGGATAGCATGCGCGGTAAGCAGTGCGTTTATGCGGTTATGACAGCTTCTGGCCGCAGCCGGAGCAGAACTTGGCGCCGGCCTCTACCTTGGCGCCGCAGCCAGGGCAAAAAGCCGCCGCAGCCTGCTGAGCGCCGCACTCGGGGCAGAACTTGCTGCCGGCCGCAATAGGCTTGCCGCAGGCGGTGCAGGCCGTCTGCGCCGCGGCGGGCTGCTGGGGCTGCTGAGCGTTCACGCCTGCGCCAAAGGCCTGGGTAAACATTTGTCCCATGCCCATACCGGCGCCCATGCCAACGCCCATGCCGGCCATGCCGCCAGGGTTGTTGGCCGCTTCGCGCATGGCTTCAGCGGCCTGGAACTGAGTGTACTTGTTCAAATCGCCCACAACGCCCATGGAGGTGCGCTTGTCGATGCTCTTTTCCACTTCCTCCGGCAGGCTGATGTTTTCGATCACAAACTGGCACAGGGTCAGGCCCAGCTTTTCCACCTTGGGATTCAGCGCCTGAAGCACATAATCGCCCAGTTCGGTATAGTTGGCGGCCAAATCCAGAGCGGGAATCTTGCTCTGGGCGATGGCGTCGCTCAAGCCGCTGACCACAATGCTCTTAATCTGGCCTTCCACACCCTCCACGGTAAACAGGGACGCAGTGCCGAAGCACTCCTTCATGAATGCGGAGGCGTCCTTCACCCGGAAGGAATAGGAGCCGAAGGCGCGAATCCGAATCATGCCGAATTCGGCGTCCCGCATCATTACCGGGTTGGCGGTGCCCCATTTTCGGTCCATAAACTGCTTGGTGTTCACAAAGTATACATCGCTCTTGAAAGGCGAATTGAAGCCAAACTTCCAGGCTTTCAGGGCGGTAAGCACCGGCATGTTTTGAGTGGACAGCTCGTAACGGCCGGGCTGGAACACATCGGCCAGCTGGCCCTCGTTCACAAAAACGGCCACCTGGCTCTCCCGCACGGTGAGCTGCGCGCCCATCATGATTTCCTTGCCGTTCATGTCATACTTGTGCACCATGGTATTAGAGGTGTTGTCGCTCCACTCGATAACGTCGATGAGCTGGCTGGTTACGATATTCTTAAACAAACCCATGGATAATCTCCTTTCGGCGCTCTTGGCGCTTTAGTTCTGACTGGCAAATACCTGCAAACCATCAATACGGCGCATTTCCAGCACCTTCATGTTCAAGCCCAGGTAGTGGTCGATTTGGTCTGCGGTTTCCTGAATATAGGTGAAAGCGGCGCTTTCGCTGAGACCTTCCGCCGCGTTTTGGGGGTAGCAAAGCACCCGTACCTCGTCTCTGGAGACCACCGCCACATGAATCACCATATGAGCATGGCCACGGCCAAAGAAGTTGCGCAGCGCAGTTTCCAGCCGTTCGCTGCCGTAATGCCAGCGCTCAGACAGGAAGGTGTCGTCATCAGGCATGGCCAGCCGCGCCAGCACGCAGGGCACGTTCATCTCCTCATGGCAGCGGTACAGGCGCAGGCGGCGCGCCAGGTCTGCCCGGCTATCCTCCGCCCCTGCAATTACCTTGCCCAGCCATCGCTCCCGCTGCTGATCCAGCATGGCGGCAGGGTTGCAGTCGTCGTTGGAATCGTCCGCGTTCATCCGGGCCAACAGATTGCTGACCTCGCGCACCGTTTCCAGCTGTTTTTCCGCCGTAGGCTCAATTTGAAACAAGAGCATCGCCGGGCGCTTTTCATCCAGGAACGCATACAGCGGCGCAAACGCCGGGTCTGCATCCACGGCAATGGCGTCGATGGGGTGCTTTTCCATGCACTCCACCGCTTCCTCCACAGTGGAACGCACGCGGGGCGGCTTAAAGCCCAGAGACTCCCACCCCTCCATCGCCGCAATTCTGTCCTTCACGCATTGGTCATTCGTTACTATCAGCAGTCTGTACACTCGTTTCCCTCCATGCGTTGGATCATCAAAAAATACCGTAGGTATTATACAATGTAACCAGAAAAAATTCAATGGTTGGCGAAATTTGTAGGTTTTCCTTGCGGGGCGGCAGTCTGCAACGCTTCCCGCATCCAGTTTTCCCGCCATTTCAGCCCCTTCAGCGCCAGAAAACGGGCCAGCTGCCGCAACACATCCTCCATTTCCCACAAAAAGCGGTCCGTGAGCCGAACCCCCGGCTCCGGCCAAAAGGCGCGTATCTCCAAAACGCCGCCTTCCCGGTCGGTTACCGGCTCCACACGGCCCGCAAAGCGTTCGCCATACAGCACCGGCAGCACGTAATAGCCATAGCGCCGCTCCTGCTGCGGGGTGTATACCTCCCACTTGTAGCTGAAATCAAACAAGGCGGCAATCAGCCTGCGGTCCCACAGCATAGCGTCCAGCGGCGGCAGCAGACGCACCTTCTTTTCCATGGAAAAGGGCGTTTCGCACTCCTTCAGCAGGGCGCGGTCCTGGCTGAGAAGGTACAGCGGCCGGGTAACGCCCCGAACCTGCACAGGAAAAACCTGCTCTCGCTGCATAAGCAGGTCAAAAGCCGCCTGGCGCAGCTGGGCGTTCAGTCCGTTCACGCCCAGCCAGGCGTCGCTGGGCGCGTTCCACAGCATGCCTACCGCTCCGATACGCCGCTTTATCTGCCAGGAGACGCGCTCCAGCTCGTTTTCGAAGGGATAGGGCGCGTTCAGCAGGCTTTGCGGCAGGCAGTCGGCGGCCAGCGCGTAGCTTTTCACCGTGCCGGTTTTGTGATGCACCACCAGTTCGCCGCGGAAGTACAGGGTTTCCAGCGCGGCGCGCCCCAGGCTGGTAGCGCCCCAGGGCCAGTCCACCTTTTCCTTCAGGTCCAGTTCCTGAGCGGACAGGCTGCCCGCCGCATGCACCTCCGAAAGCACCTGGCGCGCAACCGGGTTCACCCTTTCGCTGGAACGGGTGTTCCGGCGAAAGCTTTCCCGCAAAAAAGCCAGCATGGGCCAATTCTCTGTGCAGAGGATGCACATGTTTTTATCGAAATAGTCCATCAGCGTTCGATCCTGATAGAGCAATTCGGCCAGCATTTCCCGGGAAAAGCCCTTTACCCGCGCCAAAAGCGCCAGTTCATGGCTGCGCCCGCACACATCGATCGGGTCGAACTGTACGCATCCCGCCTGACGCACATAAGCCGCCGCGCCCTGCTTGCCGCTGAAGCGTCTGGAGCCCAGCAGTCCGTTTTTTAATAGCAGGAAGCAGCGCGCCTGCTCCCGGGATATTTCCTCCATGCCCTTCATCTCCATTGAACGTTTCTGCTTCTTTTCCTTACAATCTGGCTACGCCGCTGTCGCGGGCGGCCTGGGCCACGGCGGCGGCCACCGCCCTGCTCACGCGCTTATCAAACGCCTTTGGCATGATGTAGTCCGCGCTGAGCTCCTCATCGCTCACCAACCCGGCGATTGCGCGGGACGCGGCCATTTTCATGGCGTCGTTGATATCGGTGGCCCGCACATCCAGCGCGCCGCGGAAAATACCGGGGAAGGCCAGCACGTTGTTGATCTGATTGGGGAAGTCGCTGCGGCCGGTGCCAACCACCGCCGCGCCCGCCTCCTTAGCCAGGGCAGGCAGGATTTCCGGCACAGGATTGGCCATGGGAAACACGCAGGCTCCCGGAGCCATGCTGGCAACCATTTCCCTGGTGACGATACCGGGAGCGGATACGCCGATAAACACGTCCGCGCCCTTCATGGCGTCCGCCAGGCTGCCGCGCAGATGCTGCCGGTTGGTTACCCGGCTCAGCTCCTGATGGGCCGGGTTCAGGCCTTCCATGCCTTCGCAGAGAATACCGAAGCGGTCCACCAGCGTCAGGTGGCGAACGCCCAGCGCCATGATATGCCGGGCGATGGAGCAGCCCGCCGCGCCCGCGCCGTTGAGAACCACCTTCACCTCGTCCAGCCGCTTGCCCACTACCCGCAGGGCATTGAGCAAGGCGGCCGCTACCACGATGGCGGTTCCGTGCTGGTCGTCATGAAATACGGGAATATCGCAGATTTCCTTCAGCCGCCGCTCCACCTCAAAGCAGCGCGGCGCGGCGATATCCTCCAGATTGATGCCGCCAAAGGAGCCGGAAATCAAATAGATGGTTCGCACAAGCTCGTCCACATCCTTGGAGCGGATGCAAAGCGGAAAGGCGTCCACATCGGCAAATTCCTTAAACAGGCAGCACTTGCCCTCCATCACCGGCATGCCTGCCTCCGGGCCGATGTCGCCCAGGCCCAGCACGGCGGTGCCATCGGTAATCACGGCCACCGTGTTGCTGCGGCGGGTCAGCTCCCAGGACTTTTCATAATCGTCCCGAATGGCCAGGCAAGGCTCGGCCACGCCCGGCGTATAAGCCAGGGACAGTTCCCTGGCGTTCGTGACGGGTACACGAGATATCACCTCGATTTTCCCTTTCCATTCATAGTGCTGCTCCAGGGCCTCCGCTTTGATATCCATACTGCCTTTCTCCTTCACGAACCATACTCTAAAAACGGTTTTGCGGCAAAATATGCCGCTTCGTTACCATTTCTCCGCCCGCCTGCCGATTCCCTTCTGCGCAGCGCAGAAATGGCGTTTATGAAAATATTGCTTGCTTTTTCGGCTCATCAATGCTAATATAATGTGTCTAGATTCGCCAAGGAGGGACCCCTAATGACAGTGGTTGTTGGCATCCTGCTTCTGATAGCTGCTCTTGTTATGATCGTAACCGTACTGCTGCAAAGCAGTGAGCAAAACGGCATTGGCGCCATCAGCGGCGCTGCCGAAACGTTCTTCGGCAAGAACAAGGCCAAGGGTATGGACGCGAAGCTGGCGCTTCTTACGAAGGTGTGCGCGATCGTTTTCGTTGTGCTGTGCATCGTCATGATGTTCCTGGGCTAATGGCTGTCAAAGAAAGAAGCGGCTTTGCAAAAGGCCGTTTTTTTCGTATCTTTTTTGATCGGGAGGCTGCTGCTTTCATGAAAAAAACGCTTCTGGAGGATACGGCCCGTCTGGCCATGCTGCATGCCGGCGCCGTAAAGGAAGAAGATTTTGCGGCCATGGTTGTTTTTGCCGGCGACCTTTCCCGGGTGGCGGGTGAGCAAACGGCTTTTACAGCCCGTTCTCCCTCTTTCACCCGGGACGACACGCCTCTGGCCGGGTTGACCGTGGAGGCGGCGCTGCAAAACGCCAAAAGCCGCAACGGCCGCAGAATAGCCGTGCCCGCTACATTCAACCGGGACGACGGCTGAGAAAGGAGAAATGGCATGCCTGCTCTGTGTTCTCAAAGCGCCTTGCAGCTCTCTCGGCTACTGGAAAGCGGCCGAACCACCTCTGTAGCCATCACACGCACCTGCCTGCAAACCATTCGCAAACGGGATGGAGACATTCACGCCTTTTTGGAGGTGTTTGAAGAGCAGGCGCTGGCTGCCGCCGCTCAAAGCGACCGGCGGCGCGCGTCCGGCGCGCCTCTTTCCCCGCTGGACGGCATCCCTGTCGCGGTAAAGGATAACCTGGTCATGAAGGGCCGTCTGTGCACCTGCGCCAGCCGTATGCTGCAGGATTTTGTATCGCCCTACGACGCTACGGTAATCACCCGGCTGCATCAGGCGGGGCTGCCGATTCTGGGCAGGCTGAACATGGATGAATTTGCCATGGGCGGAAGCACGGAAACCAGCTGTTTCGGCCCCACTCGCAATCCATGGGACCTGCGCCGCACGCCCGGCGGTTCCTCCGGCGGCGCGGCGGCTGCTGTGGCCAGCGGCATGACTCCGCTGGCCCTGGGCAGCGACACAGGCGGCAGTGTGCGCCAGCCGGCCTCATTCTGCGGCGTGGTAGGCGTAAAGCCTGCTTATGGCGCCGTCAGCCGTTACGGTCTGATAGCCTTTGCCAGTTCGTTGGATCAGGTGGGGCCCATTGCCCGCACCATCCAGGACGCCGCGCTGTTGATGAATGTGCTGGCCGGCCCGGACCCTCGCGACATGACCGCAGACCCTGCCCTGGCTCAGCCCTGCTGGCCTCTTCCTCCCATAGACCTGTCCGGCGTCACCCTGGCCTTGCCGCAGGAGTGTTTTCAGCCCCAGCCGGACCCGGACGTGCGCCTGGCGGTGGAACGGGCGGTCCAAAACCTCGCCGCCCGTGGCGCGCGCGTTGTCCAGGTTTCCATTCCCCTGTTGCGTCATGCGCTCAGCGCCTACTATGTGCTGTCCAGCGCCGAGGCTTCCAGCAATCTGGCCCGGTATGACGGCGTGCGCTACGGTCACCGGGCCGGGGGAGCCGCCACGCCGGAGGAGCTATACCGGCAAAGCCGTCAGGAGGGCTTTGGTCCTGAAGTGCAGCGCCGGATTCTGCTGGGAACCTTTGTGCTGTCCAGCGGTTATCAGCAGCAGTATTACCTGAAGGCCGTTCAGGTACAGCAGCAGCTGAGGCGGCAGATGGAGGCGGCGCTTTCCGGCTGCGACGCTCTGCTTTCCCCCACTGCGCCCACCCCGGCCTATCTGCTGGACGAAAAAATCGCAGACCCGGTGCAAATGTACCTGGGCGACCTGTATACCGTGCCTGCCAGTCTGGCGGGCCTGCCTGCCCTTTCCATTCCCTGCGGGCGCAGTGCCGGCGGTTTACCCATCGGCCTGCAATTGACGGGCGGCCGTTTGTCCCTGCCCAGGCTGCTGAGCCTGGCCCAGCGCTGTCAGGAGGTGTGCGGATGCTGAGCGACTACGAAATGGTGATCGGGCTGGAAACCCATGTGGAGCTGAAAACCCGCACCAAGGCGTTTTGCGCCTGCGCCAACGTGTATGGCGCGGAGCCCAACGCCCATGTGTGCCCGGTGTGCATGGGGCTGCCGGGGGCCCTGCCCGTGCTTGGCGACCAAACCCGCCGGCTGGCCGTGACTGCCGGACTGGCTCTGGGCTGCTCCATTCAGCCCGTCAGCCGCTTTGACCGCAAAAACTATTTTTATCCGGACTTGCCAAAAGCCTATCAGATCACCCAGTTTTACCACCCCCTATGCCTGGGCGGCGGCGTGGAAATTGTAACCCCTGCCGGTCAAAAGCGAATCGGCATTACCCGCATCCACATCGAGGAGGACGCGGGCAAACTGACGCATCAGCCTGGCGGCGAAACCCTGCTGGACATGAACCGCTGCGGCGTACCTCTCATTGAAATCGTCACCGAACCGGATATCGGCGCCGCCCAGGAGGCGGTTGCGTATCTGAAAAAGCTGCGCTCCATTCTGGTAGCCGCCGGCGTCAGCGACTGCCGCATGAACGAAGGCAGCCTGCGCTGCGATGTGAACCTGAGCCTGCACAAGCCCGGCGCGCCCCTGGGGGTGCGCACGGAAATGAAAAATCTGAATAGCTTTCAGAGCGTGGAAAAGGCCATCTGCGCCGAGGCGCTGCGGCAGGCGGCGCTGCTGGACGCGGGACAAAACGTGTGCCAGGAAACCCGCCGCTACGACCAGAAAACCGGCCAAACCTACAGCATGCGCCGCAAGGAAAACAGCGCCGACTACCGCTATTTTCCCGAGCCGGACCTGCGGGATGTGCTGGTAACGGAAGAAGAAATCGCCGCCCTTTCCGCTGCTTTGCCGCCATTGCCGGACGAGCGCAGCCGCCTGTTCCAGCAGCGATTTGGTCTGAGCGCTTATGCGGCGGATCAGCTGGCGGCGGAGCGTTGGCTGGCGGACATTTACCAGCAGGCGGCCGCCCTGGCCCAAAGCCCCAAAGCCCTGGCCAACCTGATTCTGGGAGAATGTTTCGCTCAGATTGCGCTGCGGGACGCCGGGCGCGCCGGCGACAGGGGGGCAGGCTGCCTGCCCATTTTGCCCGAGCATTTGGCTGCCCTGAGCAATTTGATGGAGGCGGGCCGGCTAAGCAGCACCGCCGGCAAAAAGGTGTTGGCCTCCCTGTTTGACGCAGACTGCGACCCGGAGACCTATGCCCGGGAGCACGACCTGTTTTTGCTCACGGATGAAACCGCCCTGCAAAGCCTGGCGCACAAGGTAATTGCTCAGCAGTCTGCGCTGGTTCAAGCCTACCGCGGCGGCAAAACCGCCGTGCTGCAGGCGCTCATCGGCAAGGGAATGGCCCTGAGCCGGGGACGGGCCGACCCGGAAAAGCTGGCCGCCCTGCTCGAAAAGGCGCTGAACGGCTGATAAAGGAGGACACCGGATGCCCACCTATCGTTTTGTTATTCCTCCGGCCTTTGATGGAAAGCTGGTCCGGCAGGCCGTTTTGCAGGGACTGCGTTTATCCAACGGCCAGTTTAAGCGCGCCAAATTTGAGGGCAGCGTTACCCTGGACGGGGAAAGCGTTATGGCCGACCGCCCCGTGCGAGCCGGGCAAACCCTGTGCCTGTTTGTGCCGGAGCCTGCAAACACACAGCCCGAGGATATGCTTTTGCCCCTGACCGTTGCCTATGAGGACGAAAACCTGCTCATGGTGGATAAGCCCGCTCCCCTGCCCAGCGCCTCCAGCTGCCGCCAGCAGGCCCCTACGCTGGAAAATGCCGTTTACCACTATCTGGGCTGCCCGGAAGGCTTTGTATATCGCCCGGTAAACAGGCTGGACAAGGGCACCAGCGGGCTGATGCTGGCGGCCAAAAACGCCCATGCGCAGCATCTTTTGCAGCAGCTGCTGCATACCGACGCTTTTGTTCGGGAGTATCTGGCGGTGGTGGAGGGGCGCCCGCCCGAGGCTGAGGGCGTGGTGGATTTGCCAATCGGCAAGGTGGACGAAGCCAGCGTGCGCCGTCAGGTACGCCCGGACGGCAAGCCTGCCCGCACCTTTTACCGGATGGTAGCAACTGGAAACGGCCGCAGCCTTTTGCGCTTGCGGCTGGATACGGGCCGCACCCATCAAATTCGCGTGCACATGCAGGCCCTTGGGTGCCCCATAGCCGGTGATTTTCTGTACGGAACCGAGCTGGATTGCCTGCCCCAACGCTTTGCGCTGCACAGCGCCTATGTGAAACTGCGCCACCCTGTCACCCAAAAATGGCTGGAACGGGAAAGCCCGCTGCCCGAGGCGTTAGCGCGTTTGCTGTAAAGCTTTTTACAAAAACTCTTTTTTTCTCCTGTTGACAGAGGGAAAAAATCGTCCTATACTGTTTGATGTACAACAGTTGTAGATAGAACTTTTGAAAAAGGAAGGATGAAATGCAAAACCGCAAACTGGGCAAAGAAATCCGCCGGCTGGACAACCTCATCATGCGGCAGCTGCACCGGGAAAACGGGCCCGATGAAGAAATTGTTGTCAACGGCAACAACGGGCGCATCCTGCGCTTTCTCAGCGAGCATCAGGAGCAGGACATCTACCAGAAGGATCTGGAGGAGGAGTTCGGCATCACCCGTTCCACCGCCTCGCGGGTTCTGGCGCTGATGGAGCATAACGGCCTCATTCGCCGCGAAAGCGTGGCCCACGACGCCCGGCTGAAAAAGCTGACGCTGACCGAAAAATCGCGCCGACTGGACCAAACCATGCACGAACGCGGCCAGGCCATGGACGCCCGGCTGCTAAAAGGCTTTACCGTCCAGGAGCAGCAGCAGCTTTTTGCCTTTCTGGACAGGATTCGCCAAAACATTGAGGAGTGAGGAGTACCGTATGATTCGAAAACTGATGCAAAGCATCCGCCAGTACAAAGCGCCGTCTATCAAGGCGCCGGTGTACGTATCGCTGGAAGTGGTCATGGAATGTGTGATTCCGCTGATTATGGCCAACCTGATCGACCGGGGCATCTCCCAGGGCAACATGCCCTACATCTGGAAAGCGGGGCTGCTGCTGCTTTTGTCGGCCATGGCTTCCCTGCTGTTCGGCATCCTGTCCGGCCACTATGCGGCGGCCGCCTCGGCCGGCTTTGCCAAAAACCTGCGCGGAGATATGTACCGCCACATTCAGCAGTTTTCCTTTGCCAATATCGACCGCTTTTCCACCGGCGGTCTGGTTACCCGGCTGACCACCGACGTGAGCAATGTGCAAAACGCCTACCAGATGGTGATTCGCACGGCGGTACGTTCGCCTTTTATGCTGCTTTTTTCGCTGGTGGCGGCCATCTCTATCGACGCCAAGCTGTCGCTGATTTTCGCCTTCTTTATTCCCGTGCTGGGCGTGGGCCTATACCTGGTGGCCTCCCATGCCCATCCTATTTTTGAGCGCGTATTCAAGCGCTATGACAGGCTCAACAATGTGGTGCAGGAAAACCTGAGCGGGATTCGCGTAGTGAAGGCTTTCGTGCAGGAGGGCCACGAGATCGACAAGTTCGATCAGATTTCCACCCAAATCTATCAGGACTTCAGCAAGGCGGAAAAAATTCTGGCCTTCAACATGCCCCTGATGCAGTTTTGCGTGTACGGCTGCATGCTGCTGCTTTCCTGGTTTGGGGCCAAAGCGGTGGTGGCCTGCGGCGGCGATGCGGCCCTGGGCCTGTCCACCGGCGAGTTAACCAGCCTGTTTACCTACACCATGCAGATTCTTTCCAGCCTGATGATGCTGAGCATGGTGTTTGTGATGATTGTAATCTCCCGCGCCTCCGCCGAACGCATTGCAGAGGTGCTGGATGAAAGCAGCGATATCGTAACCCCCGAAAACGCCGTTACCGAAGTGAAGGACGGCTCCATTGATTTCCGCAACGTGGTATTCCGCTACAACAGCCGTTCCGAAAAGCCGGTGCTGGACCACGTGAACCTGCGCATTGAAAGCGGACAGACCATCGGCATTCTGGGCGGCACGGGCTCCAGCAAGTCCAGCCTGGTGCAGCTGATTCCCCGTTTATACGACGTAACCGAGGGCAGCGTGTCCGTAGGCGGTGTGGATGTGCGCCGTTATGACCTGAACAGCCTGCGCAACGCCGTAGCCTTCGTGCTTCAAAAGAACGAGCTGTTCAGCGGCACCATCAAGGAAAACCTGCGTTGGGGTAACGAGCGCGCTACCGACCAGGAGCTTCAGCACGCCTGTCAGCTGGCTCAGGCGGACAGCTTCATTCAAAGCTTTCCGGACAAATACGACACCCGCATCGAGCAGGGCGGAACCAACGTGTCCGGCGGCCAGAAGCAGCGCCTGTGCATTGCCCGCGCCCTGCTGAAAAAACCAAAGGTGCTCGTGCTGGATGACTCCACCAGCGCCGTGGACACCGCTATCGACGCCCTGATCCGCAAGGCCCTGCGGGATGAACTGGGCGAAATGACCAAAATCATCATTGCCCAGCGGGTAGGCAGCGTAATGGAGGCCGACCAGATTGTGGTGCTGGATGGCGGCCGCATTGCGGCAATCGGCACCCACGACCAGCTGCTGCAAACCAGCGACATTTACCGCGAGGTTTACGAATCCCAGATGAAAGGAAGCGATGCCCAATGATGCGCGGACCCAAAGGGCGCGGCGGCGCAAAGCCGCAAAACCTGAAAGCTACCGTCTCCCGGCTCATGAGCTACGTAGCCCGTCACCGGCTGCGGCTCCTGTTTGTGCTTTTGTGTATTCTGGGCAACTCCGTCGCCAGCGTACTGGCCTCCACCTTCATCAAAACCCTGATTGACGAGTACATCACGCCCATGATCGGCCAGCCCCGGCCGGACTTCTCCGGCCTGCTGCGCCAGCTGGCCTATATGGCCTGCATTTACGGCACGGGCCTGCTGTGCGGCTTTTTGTACAACCGGCTGATGGTGGTTGTGGCCCAGGGCGTTCTCAAGAACGTGCGGGACGACATGTTCGCCCATATGCAAACCCTGCCCATTCGTTACTTTGATACCCATAGTCACGGCGAAATCATGAGCCACTACACCAACGACACCGACACGCTGCGGCAAATGATCGCCCAGGCGCTGCCTCAGGTGTTTGCCTCCGTTGTTTCCATTGTGGCGGTGTTTTTCGCCATGCTGAGCCAAAGCCTGTGGCTCACCCTGACGGTGGTGCTTTTTACCGTCCTCATTTTGTGGGTTACAGGGCGGGTATCAGGCAAAAGCGGCCGCTTTTTTGTCAAGCAGCAGCAGGCCCTGGCCTCCGTCAACGGCTACATCGAGGAAATGATGAACGGCCAGAAGGTGGTCAAGGTTTTCTGCCATGAGGATAAGGCCGTGGAGGAGTTTGACCGGCGCAATGAGGAACTGTGCGAAAACGCCACGGAGGCCAACCGCTTCGCCAATATTCTGGGGCCCATCAGCAACAACATGGGCCACATGCTGTATGTGCTGCTGGCCATTATCGGCGCGGCCCTCAGCCTGAGCGGCATAACCAACGTGAGCCTGTCCGGCGTGGGCGGCGGCGTTACCCTGGGCATGATCGCCTCCTTCCTGACTTTGTCCCGCAGCTTTGTTATGCCTATCTCCCAGGTGAGCCAGCAGCTGTCCGCAGTTATCATGGCCCTGGCCGGCGCAGAGCGCATTTTCAAGCTGATGGACGAGCCCAGCGAAACCGACGAGGGATATGTAACGCTGGTAAACGCGCAGCGAGACGCTGACGGCCAGCTTCGGGAAAGCGACCGCCGCACCGGGCTGTGGGCCTGGAAGCATCCCCATGGCGACGGCACCCTCACCTATACCGAGTGGAAGGGCGACATCGTTTTGGATGACGTGGACTTTGGCTACACGCCGGAAAAAATCGTGCTGCACAACATTTCCCTGTACGCCAAGCCGGGTCAGAAGATTGCCTTTGTTGGCGCTACGGGCGCAGGCAAAACCACTATCACCAACCTGCTCACCCGCTTTTACGATATTGCCGACGGCAAAATCCGCTATGACGGAATCAACATTAACAAAATCAAAAAGGACGACCTGCGTCACTCCCTGGGCATGGTGCTTCAGGATGTGAACCTGTTTACCGGCACCGTGATGGAAAACCTGCGCTTTGGCAACCCGGACGCTACAGACGAGGAGTGCATTGCGGCCGCCAAGCTGGTTAGCGCCGACAGCTTCATTCGCATGCTGCCTCAGGGCTACGATACCGTGCTCACCGGCGACGGCAGCGGCCTGAGCCAGGGTCAGCGTCAGCTGATTTCCATTGCCCGCGCCGCCGTGGAAAACCCGCCCGTGATGATTCTGGACGAAGCTACCTCCTCCATCGATACCCGCACCGAGGCCATTGTGCAAAAGGGCATGGACGCGCTGATGAAGGGCCGCACCGTGTTTGTCATTGCACACCGGCTGTCCACCGTGCGCAATGCAGACGCTATCATGGTTCTGGACCATGGCCGCATTATTGAGCGAGGCGACCACAACGCCCTGATTGCTCAAAAGGGCACCTACTACCGCCTGTATACCGGCGCTTTTGAGCTGGAATAAAGGAACCGAAAGCCGGTGACGGCAGATAGGCCGTCAGTTAAAAGAGGGCTGTCCCAAAAGCTTGCCTGACGCAAGCTTTTGGGGCGGAAAAATGACGGAAGTTCTTCGGCAAAGCCGGAAACGCGCGTCTGGGCGCTGCGCGCCATGAAGGGAACCTTTGCAGGTCAGCCAGGCGACACGATTCCAGTCACAGGGGCGCGGCCCCTCTGACAACCTCCCCGGAGTGGGTACTTGGACAGGCTGAAACGGAGGGCTGCGCAATGCGCGCGGCCCTCCGTTTGTTTCTCCCAAGCCGCTGTTTCTGAAACCGCCGGCCGCTACTTCCCACTCGCATCATCTGTTTTTTCGTACCAGACCTGGAAAGCAGAAAGGAAGAAAAAGGAATCAAGATTCGTTTGTTTCATGACAAAGCTTTTCCCCCAAAATGGAGGTGGATTTGTTTGAAAAAGAAAGTGATCGCCTTGCTCGCTGTTTTGTTGCTTGTTTCTTCTTTTGGAAAAAGTGAAGCAAACGAATGGAGTTTGCCGGTAGCCCCCGCCGAATCAACAGACGGCTGCCTTTCTCAAAACGACGCCGTGCTCATTGCCAAGCAAAAAATGGCCAGTTACTATCAAAGGCCAATCTCCGATTTTGACTTTCATCAGGTAAAGGCTCGTTTGGTAAAGCTTGAAAACGGCGAGAACGCATGGATTGTCATGGTCGACCACAACAATGAAACGCTTGACGTGGGCGCGGAGGTAACGATTTCTCCCGAGGACGGTTCAATCCTGCGCTTTCTGACCAACGAGGAGAAGGAACTGACTCTTGTGCTTCTGGAACAGTGGCAAGAGCAAAAAGGACCGTTGCGCGCCTGGACGGTGGAGGACAAGGCTTTGTTTAACTGGCTGTATGGTTCTTCCCAAACCTGTGCTTCCCCGTCTCACTATCCGGTCAGTCAGGAAAAAGCAACGGAAATTGCGCTGTCGGCACTTCCTGAGCCGCTTGAATCGCCGGTATTTTACTGTTCTTTTCAAGTGCTTCCGGGCACGGATGGAACCCCGGATCAGTATGCCTGGCTCATTACGATAAGCCAAAGCGGCAAAGAGAAGTATGCCGTGTATGTTTCCGCTACAAGTGGCGAGGTGTTAAAGATGGTTACGGTAAGCAATTTCGGATAAGGGGCCGACTCTTTGCAGAGATTGTCAAAAGCGGCTGCCTGTCTTTCAACGCTATAAGGGCATATGTGCGGCTACAGAGGGTGGCAAAAAGCTCGCTCCTGTCGGCGAGCTTTCAGACTGTCGCCCCCCTGAGAGGTATCGGAGGGCCGCAGCCCTCCGATTTTCATTCCGAAACCGGCGGCGTGAACGCCTGGTTCAGCTACCTTGCACAGCAAGGCTTTCCTTACGTTCTTTGCCGCCCGGCGAGCTTTTTGGACGGCCTGAGGGGGCGCACCTGTGCGCCCCCTTCAGTAATATGCTTTTTTACATGCGTCCTGTAATGGCATCGGCGGCCACCATGCCGCTTACGCCCGCCTGCATCAGGCCGCGGGTGATGCCTGCGCCGTCGCCTACGGTGAACAGGCCCTTGATGGCGGTTTCAAAGTTGTTGTCCACCAGCACTTTGCTGGAATAAAACTTTACCTCCACACCGTACAGCAAGGTATTCTGGCTGTACAGGCCGGGGGCCAGATGGTCGAAAGCCCGCAGGGCTTCCACAATGCTGGTCAGGTGACGGGCAGGCAGCACAAAGCTCAAATCGCCCGGGACGGCGGTGGACAAGGTGGGAATGGTGGTGGACTTGGCCAAGCGGGTGGCGTCTGTACGGCGTCCCTTGAGCAAATCGCCCAGGCGCTGCACCATGATGGGGCCGCCCGTAAGCATGTTGCCCAGTTCCGCAATATAACGGCCATAGGCAATAGGCTGGTCAAAGGGCTCAGTAAAACGGGTGGATACCAACAGCGCAAAGTTGGTATTGCCGGTTCGCTTGGCCGCGTCCTCATAGCTGTGGCCGTTCACCACGGCGATGCCGCCTTCATAATACTCCTGGCTGACCTCGCCGCCAGGGTTCATGCAGAAGGTACGCACCTTGTTTTCATAGGTGTCACTGTAATATACCAGCTTGGCCTCATACAGGTCCCGGGTCAGGTGATCCATGATGGCGTTTGGCACCTCTACGCGCACGCCGATGTCTACCTCGTTATTCTGGGTACGCAGGCCCAACTTGTTTACCGTTTCCGTCAGCCACTTCGCGCCGCCGCGGCCGGGCCCGGCGATTACATAGGGGGCATACACCGTTTCGGGCTCGCAGCCCTTTTGGCAGATGCGCACGCCCACCACATGGCCGTCCTGGCACAGAATATCCTCGGCGCTGGTTAATTCCAGAAAAGTGGTGTTGGTCTTTTGGGTTAGATAATCGTGCATCGCGCCCAGCACAGGACCTGCGTTTTCCGTTCCCAAATGCCGCACCGGGCAGGGCACCAGGCGAATGTTGTGGCGGCTGGCTTCATAGGCAATTTCATCCACGCGGCTGTTATTCAGGCCGTGTACCACGGGGCTGGCGCCGAATTGCAGGTATTTTTTATCTGCGTGGCGGATGTACTCCATGGCCCGCTTGTGGCCGATGTAGTCGGCCACATGTCCGCCCACCTCGTCGCTGAGAGACAGCTTGCCATCCGAAAACGCGCCTGCGCCGGCCCATCCATGCACAATGCCGCAGGGATCGCAGTGGCGGCATTTACCGTCGATGCGCGCCGGACAGGTGCGATGGGCAATGGCCCGACCGGTATCAATCATCAGCACCCGGCTTTCCGGGCGTTTTTCGGTCATTTGCAGGGCGGCAAAAATGCCTGCCGGGCCTGCGCCAATTACAATCAGGTCATAGTGGTTGTTTTGCATACGAAGCTCCTTTTCTGCCTGCCGGCATGCACAAGGGGAAGGGCCCGCTAATCAAGCGAGCCCCAGCAAAAGAAACATTCCACAGGAAAGGACGCAGAACAGGCCGCATAAACCGCGCAACGCCCAAGCTATTATTTTACACCATCGGCCGTTTTCGTCAAGCGTTGAAACGGCATATCCCAGAAAAAGGCAGCCAATCAGCAGCGTAGACGGAATATAGCGGAAGGTCATGGAGCAGGTGTGGGGATAATCCAGGCAAAACTTGAGATATTACAGCAGGGTTGCTCCCCAGTGCACATAGAGAGCCGCCGTCACGGGCCTGTCCGCGAAGCGCCGCTTGCATATGGCAAACGCCGACATAGCCGCACATCAAAAGCCCAGCCGCCAGCATGCTCCGGCTGCCGGTAAACAACTGTCCTTTCCGTTGCGCGAAGATCAGCGTGCATGCCAGGCACACCCAGGCCGGATAAAACCAAGCCATGGCAGGTCCAAGCAAGCTCGGTTTGCGCCTGGAGATCATTTGGTACGGCTCCCCTTTCCCGACAAAACTGATTATTTGCCCACCGGTGCGAACCCGATTTTGCGCTTTACTTTGTTCAGCGTGCGGCGAGCCATATGGTCCGCAATCTGGGCGTTTTCATCCAGCACGCTCTGCAAATAGGCTTTATCCGCCATCAGGCGCTTGTGCTCGCTCTGCAAAGGCTCCAGGGTAGCAATCACGCAGTCTGCCACCCGCTCCTTCAGCTTGCCGTAACCCTGGCCTTCCAGTTCCTGAGCGGCCTCCTGAGGCGTTTGGCTGTTCAGGGCGGCGATAATGCTCAGCAGGTTGCTGACGCCTGGCTTGTTTTCCGGGTCGAAGCGGATTTCCGCGTCGCTGTCGGTTACCGCGCGCTTCACCTTGCGGCGAATTACGTCCGGCGGATCCAGCAGGGCGATGTAGGTTTCCTCCGGATCGGATTTGCTCATCTTGCGGGTGGGCTCCTGCAAGCTCATAATGCGGCTGCCCACCTTGCCGAAGTAGCCCTCGGGAATGGTGAACACATCGCCGTAAACGCCGTTGAAGCGTTGGGCGATATCCCGGGTCAGCTCCAGGTGCTGCTTCTGATCCGCGCCGATAGGCACCAGATTGGTCTGGTACAAAAGGATGTCCGCCGCCATCAGCGTGGGATAGGTAAACAGACCCGCGTTGATGTTATCGGCATGCTTGGCGCATTTGTCCTTGTACTGGGTCATTCGGCTCAATTCGCCCATGTAGGTAAAGCAGTTCAAAATCCAGGCCAGCTCCGCATGGCCGCTCACATGGCTCTGGCAGTAAATGATGTTTTTCTTGGGATCAAGGCCGCTGGCAATATAGATGCCGGCCAGCTCCAGGCAGCGGCGGCGCAGGGCGGCCGGGTCCTGGCGCACGGTGATGGCATGCATGTCCACCACGCAGTAGATGCACTGGTACTCATCCTCCAGAAGCTTAAAATTACGCAGCGCGCCGATATAGTTGCCCAGGGTCAGGGTGCCGGAGGGCTGGATTCCGGAAAAAATAATCTTTTTGGCTTCGGTTGCATTGGTTTCCATTAAACATATTCCTCCTCTTTGATTACAGGGTCAAGGTGAGCACGATGCCCACCACGATCACACAATTGCCAATCAGCCTTCGCAGGGTGATTTTTTCCTTCAGGAAGAAAAAGCTGAGCGCCATTACGTAGATGTAGCCGGAAGCCTCCAGCACGCTGGCCACGATTAAATCCAGGGTGCGCAGAGCCACCACGTTGAGCAGCATGCAGCCGAAGAACAGGGCGTAGGCCCCGATGACCGGCAGATTCAAGTAGGCGTGAACGCCGGTATACTTGGGGTTGTCCGCGGCCTTTTTCAAAATCAACTGGCTGATAGCGGACAACAGGGGGGTTACCAGATAGATGAGCACGCCGCTATTCATGTTCCGTCACCACGAGGGCCACTCCGGCCAGCACCACCAGGATGCCAACCGCCTTTCCCACTGTCAGGCTTTCGCCAAAGAAAATCAGGCCGAACAAGGCCGTCCACAGAGTGCATACGCCTTTATTGCTGTAGGCAAAATTGAGGGGCATGCGCTTGAGCACCTGTTGCCACAGCACGGAATACGCGCCCAGGGTAAGCGCTTCCAGCACCAGAAACAGCCCTGTTGCGCCTGCGTTTCCCTCGGCCATGCGCAAGCCTGCCAGTTTGGCAAATACACTGACCACTGCATACAAAAGCAGGGTGCCGTGCAGCATCAGCATCTTTTTGCAGCTTTTCACAGTCTTCCTTTCCGGCGCCGTATGAAAAAACGCCTCAAGCAACGCTGTGCTTGAGGCGGAAACTTCCGCGGTGCCACTCACATTTTCCCGCCAAAACGGGCTCTTTTTCGCATACGGTGATATGCGCCACTGGGATAACGGGCGTGGGGTTCCCGTCGGCAGCTAGGGCTCGTTCGGCCTTCACTGCCGCCCTCGGAAGTCCATTCCCGCCCCGCCGTGGGCCGCTGTCGCACTGTCGGCGGCTCCCTTTGCCACAGGTGAAGGGGGTACTTCTCTCCCTCATCGGTTCTATGGGTATCATAGTCCGCCAGAGGCGTTTTGTCAAGCGCTAAAGCGCCGTCTGGGGCGACAGGTCGAAGAAGTTGGCGGAAATGCGCCGCATTTGCCAATCGTTATGGGTAAATCGTATTTGCGTGCTTAACGTGCTGCACAAAAAAGCTAAATGCCGTTGTCTTGCGTCGTCTGGGTCTGAGCCGCATTTTGGAAAAAACGTTCCAGATGGCAAAACTCCATGCTGCCGCCAAGCCTATAACCGCAGCTTTGCCGCCCCTGCCGCCAGAAAACCAGCAGCGCGTTTTCCTCTGCTGCCGGCGCGAAAAACAGCGAAACATCCGGCATGCTTAGGCATATGGATCGCTCCGTATCCACGGCTTTGCAGCGCCCTGTGGCCATGCTGCCCGGAAAGGTGAGAATGTCAAAGTAATAGTCCAGGATTCTTTCATCTGCCGCAAGGCTCTGTCCCTGATACGATAGTATAGCGCCGGTACGGCTGGCCGCGGCAAAGGAACCCGTCAGCTCCAGCCGGTCCGTTTTCCACTGGGATTGCAGACACAGGGTGTACAGAAACCAGCCGATGCCAAACGCAGCCGTCGCCAGGGCAAGGACCCCGACAAGCAGCGGCGGACAAAGCTTTCGTTGACGGCTCACGGTACAGCCTCCTTTTCCTCATGATCTCATGGCTGCTGAGGGCAGGGCAAACGCCTTTCAGTTTACTGTCCGGGAAGCCCGTCACGGCTTTCCGGACAGTTTCCGCAGAGCGCGCAGCATCAGGCTGTCGCCCAGAGTACATTTTTCCGCTTGCAAAAGAGAATAGCGAAAAGGTGAAGGGGTATAGCGGATGAGCCGAAGCTGAGAAAACGCCTCCAGTCCCGCCAGGGCTTGGGGCTGCGTAAGGCCAGAGGCCAGGCAAACATCCCCCAGCGTGCGTCTGGGCTGCGTGCGCAGGGCCTTATACAGCAGGCGGTAACGTTCGTCGCCCGCGTCCACGGCGGCGGCCAGAGCGCGCAGAGCGTCGCTGCAAGGCAGCGCATATACGCGGGCCTGCGGCAAACGGCTTCGCCACAGATCCGCTTCGCCCGGACAAAGCTCTCCATCCAGCAGCCACACCTGCCGCCAGTGTCCCTCCGCCATCGACGGCAGGGGCGATAGCAGCACCGTGGCAAAATTTCGTGGATCTGAGGTAACCTGCGTGCAAAAATCCATCTCTCCCAGTTCCAATGCCCGTGCGGCGGATGCGGGGGTTTGCGCCGCCAGCAGGCAGCCCCGGGAACCTTGGGCAAAGGCTTGTGCCAACTGGGTCCAGGAAGCGCTCTGTGCCGGTTCCACCTCCGAAACCTCGGTGTTTGCCGTCTGCAAAACATCCAGCAGCGCGGTCAACAGCCGGCCGGCGTCCCGGGCTTCGTCCGCTTGAAGCAGGCTTTTTCGCCAGGATTCCTGGGACGGCTGAATGGCCTTTACCTCCAGCTGAAGCCGGGTAACGCCCCGAAAGGTGTTGCGTCCCAGGCTAAACGCCGCGTCCACCCGGTCCGGCAGAGCAGACGCCAGCTTGCCCATGCCAAAAGCGATGGCGTCCATCATGACGCTTTCCTGGCGCAGGGTCAGCTTCAGGTGGCTGCCATCCGCGCCCACGGCCCGGCGTTCTTCCGGCCGCAGGTCGCGGCTCAGAAACAGGGGCGCAGGATTCTGGCAGCCAAAGGGAGCCAGTCGGGAGATTTCATCCAGCAGAGGGGCCGTCAGCTCCGAAAGGCTCACCTGCGCGTCATACTCCTGGCTGGGAATAAAGCAGCTTTCCTCCGCCGCTTCGCCAACCGCCTGCTCCAGCCGCTTTCGAAACGCCGGATAGTTTTCCTGCTTCAGGGTCACGCCGGCCGCCTGCTCATGGCCGCCGTAACGCTCCAGCAAATCGTCGCACTGCTGGAGGCAGCGGTGAATATTCACTCCGGGAATGGAGCGCAGGCTGCCGTGCATCAGCCCATCCTGCAAGCTGAGCACACAGGTGGGGCAGGCGTATTGCTGGCACAGCCGCCCGGCCGCCAAACCAATTACGCCCACATGCCAGCCTTCTCCCCAAACTATCAGCACCCGCTCGGACAAAAAATCGTGGGCCGCCGCGGCTGCGGATGCTTGCTTCACCAGTTCTGCTTCCTGTTCCCTGCGGCGGGTGTTTAGTTCGTCCAGCTCCTGTGCCAGCGCATCCGCCTCAGCCGCATCTCCGGTCATCATCAGGCGCACGCCCTTGCCTGCATCGTCCAGACGGCCAGCGGCATTCAGCCGCGGCCCCAACCGAAAACCCAGCGCGCCGCTGTCAATGGGGTCCGGATCGCCGCTGACCCGAAGCAGAGCCCGCATGCCCGGGCGCTTCCGCGCAGCCATTTCCTGCATGCCAAGGGCCACCAGCACCCGGTTTTCATCCACCAGAGGCACAATATCCGCCACTGTGGCCAGGGACGCCAGATCCAGATACTCCCGGCACTTGTCGATTCCCAGCAGCGCCTGCGCCACCTTAAAGGCTACGCCGGTTCCGCACAGCTTGCGGAAGGGATAATCGCCCAGCAGCGGATTGAGCACCGCGTCAGCCGGGCTTTCCTCCAAATCCAGCCCATGGTGATCGGTCACAATAACCTGCATGCCCAGCCGCTGAGCCAGGCGTACCTCCTGGTGATTGGTAATGCCCAGATCTACCGTTACCATCACCCGGTACCGGGCCGCCAGGCTTTCCACAGCAGCGCAGTTCAGCCCGTAGCCTTCCTGCCGCAGGGGCGTGTAGGTACTGGCCTCTACGCCGTATTGGCGCAGCGCCAAAGCCATTAGCGATGTGGCGCAAATGCCGTCCACATCATAGTCGCCATACACCACAACGGGCTGTTGCTCCCGGCGCGCCTGCCGCAAAATCGCCAGAGCCTTGTCCATGTCATGCAGCAGCAGCGGGTCGTGGAGCTGATTGAGGGACGGATGCAAAAACGCGTCCGCTTCCGCAGCGGTTTCGATGCCGCGGGCGTACAAAAGCCGCGCCGTCACCCCGGCATAGGGGCGCAGCGCGGCAAGGGCGCGTTCATCCATGGAACGCGCATCGCGGGGTACAAAGCGTAGCAAGGGATGATTCCTCCACTTAGTTTTCCTTCTTTTCCTCGTGATACTCCTGCTCGGTATTCACATTCCACACGTTGGTCTTGTCTGTTACGCCCTTGAGCACATCGTCTACCGCTTCAAAGGCCGTGGCCATGGAATGGTCCATGTTGTTATACCGGTGCTGCCCGTTGCGGCCCACGCAATACAGGTTGTCAAAGGTGTTCAGATAGTCGATCACTTTGCCGATATCGTCATAGGTGTCAAAATAGGCGGGATATGCCTTCTGCACCCGCACCCGATGACTCTTCAGGATTTCATCCGGCCGGTCGATAACGCCCATGGAGCACAGTTCTTTCGCACCCAGGGCCACGGTTTCTTCCTCCGTCATGTTCCAGAAGTCGTCGCCCTCGGCGCAGAAGTACTCCAACCCAATCCACACGGTATGCTCCGGGTCCTCCACCATATAGGGCGACCAGTTGTTGTAAATCTGGATGCGGCCCAGCTTTACGCTGGAATCCTGCACATAAATCCAGCAGTCCGGCACAATATTGCCCAGGGTTTTCAGCTGGGTTTCATTTTTCAGATTCAGCCGGTTCACCAACAGGCCCACCGTGACATAATCGCGGTAAGGCAGGCCCCTGGCCACGTCGGCCACGTCTTTGGGCACGTCGTTCATGCCGCCCACCAGATCCTTGACCGGCATGGAGGAGAAGAACAAATCCGCCGCCAGCTCCTGCTCTCCGTTTTCATCACGGCAGCGCAGGCTTTTCACCTTGCCGTTTTCGGTGGTTACACCCAGGGTTTCACAGCCCATCACGATTTTCCCGCCCATGGCTTCAATTTCATGGGCCACGGTTTCCCACAGCTGGCCGGGGCCCAGCTTAGGATAGCGGAATTCTTCAATCAGCGAGGTTTGCACATGCTTTGCCCGCTGTTCCTTGCTCATAAAAATCTTGGAGAACATGTCCTTGAGGATACCGAAAATGCTCAATTCCTTGGTACGCTGCTTGCCCCAGCTGGCGTCAATCTCGCTGGGATGACGGCCCCACAGCTTTTCCGTATAGCCTTCAAAAAACATGCTGTACAGCTTTTTGCCAAAGGAATTGATATAAAAATTCTCCAAATTGTCGTTGGGGCGTTTATGCAGCGCGGCGTGCAGGAAGCTGAAGCCCACCTGCATGGTGGTTACAAAGCCCATGTTTTTCAGCGTATCCCACTTCAGGCTGATGGGATAATCAAAGAAATGATGGTTGTAATAGATGCGGCTGACCCGGTTGCGGATCAGCATCACCCGGTCCTCTTTTTCCGGATCTGGGCCGCCGGGAACCAGGGGAACCGGCCGTCCCAGCACCTTGTCGTCATAGGAGGGCGCGCCCTGCAGAGGCATCAAATCGGCCCACCAGTCCATCACTCGCTGATCCTTGCTGAAAAAGCGGTGGCCGCCGATATCCATGCGGTTGCCCTGATACTGCACTGTTTTGGAAATGCCGCCAATCTCCCGGCTTTTTTCCAGAATGGTCACCTCGTAGCCATGTTTCAAGAGTTCATAACCCGCCGTTAAGCCTGCGGGGCCTACGCCGATAATCAATACCTTGCTCATATTACTCTCCTGTATCTCATCTGTCCGGCGTTTCGGTTTCAAAAAACACCTGGGGTTAGTATACCCTTTTCGAGCGGGCTTGGCAAGTGCTGGCAGCGGCGCGGCGTTCGTTTCTGAGAAAGGTGGGGAGGAAAAACCGTTCCTCAGCGTGCCTCTGGGGAAAAAGCTCGCCGTCAGGCCAGCTTTTTTGACATTCTGAAAGGAAGGGACAAGCCCTTCCTTTCTCCGTTACTCCTGCTCTTTTTTCTCCGTGAAGGAATCCACGGCGCTTTTGACATTGGATGCGGCGTCGTTGACCACTTCCTGAAAATTGCCGGAAAACTGTGGCGCGCCGCGCTCGACAGACAGGTGATACCCCATCACCAGCGCCACCGCCAGGCCCGCAATCACCAGCCAGGGAGCGGTGAACAGCGCCGCCATGGAAAACAGCAGCGACAGGTTCAGAATGGGAGTGTCGCCCTTCTGCGCCTTGATTCGGGTGCGGTATAAGGTGGAAAAAACGTGATTGCCTCTCATGATTCATGTGCCTCCTTCAACAGCGTGGGCGTTTGGGTAAAGCCCTTTTTCTTTCGGTTTCCAGGTATTATCATACGCTTTTGGCAGCAAACTTGCTTGAAGATGCGCTTGAAAAATCATGAGAGTTTTCTGAGAAACACCCGAGGATTCTCAAAACCCGAATGCTTTTCAAAAGCAAAAAGCCGGAAACGGCATTTTGCATGCCGTCCCGGCCTCAAAGACTCGTTTAGTTTTCCGAGGCGTTGCCGCTGAAAAGTTGCACAACGCTTTCAGGCATCAGGCTCATGGCCTGGAATAACAGGTTCATGCCGTTGCTCTGCACCGTTTGCATCAGCTTTTGCATCTCTTCGCCGGAAAGCTTCAGCAGGCTCACGGCGTTTTGGGTATTCTTCACCGGCGCAAGGAAGGCTTCGTCCGCCGCCTGGCTGGTAATCTTCAAGGTAACCAGAGGCCGTTCGGAAGCGGCGGCGGGAATGATGGCGGTAGCGTTGCCGCGCAGATAAACCTCCAGCGTCTTTACAGAAGCCTCTTCTTGCTTTTCCTTATGCAGCTTGAGGCTGAGCTGCTGGCCGTCCGCCAGCAGCGCCACCGTGCCATCGGCGGTTTCTTCGCTGTTGAGCAGGTCCAGGCTGCCGGTCATCTGCTCCGCTTTGCCGTCGTCCGTCACCGTCAGGTTCAATTCCCCCTTATGGGATACGCCCTTATCAGTGGTCAGGCGGTTATAGTTCAGGAAGATGCTCATGGCGTCTTCTTGCGCTTTTTCGTCTTCGTCATCATCCTTGATTTGCATGGTCATGCTCATGTTCATGCCCAGCAGGGTTTCATTCTTTTCATCGGTATAGGTTTCCATGGTCATCAGATAGCCGCTGTCGGCAATAACCTCACGGGCCTCCGCCATGGCTTCGTCCGTTTCTTTCTTCAGTTCTTCTTCAGAAATGTCCTTCTCATCGGTCAGAATGGACTGCATCACCGTGTTGCGCACATAGTTGGTTTCAAACAGGGGCAGCAGGTCCTCGGCGGTCAGCATCAGGCTGACGCGCACGGCGGCCGTGTCGCGGTTTTCATCGGCAAACTCGCCGTTTTCCACCGTTACCTTGTTAACGATGGTCTGAATCCAGTCCCCCATCTTTTCATCATCGGGGAACTGGGCCTTGGCGGCGGCCAGCTGCTCCTCCAGCGTGATCTGCGCGTTTTGCTGCTCCGGCTGGGCAGTGGAGCCCGCCAGCGTCATAACGGCCGTTTTCATCTGCTCCAGGGACTGCTGCACGGCAGCCAAATCGTCGCCGTCCATGCTGGTTTTCAGCAGGTTTTCCACATAGGCGAAGCCTTCCTCCCAGCCAACGGTATACACCTGATCGCCCAGCAGGGCGCTGCTCAGGTACAGGCCGTTTTCATCGGCCGAAGCCAACAGACTCACTACGTCGGTGCCCTGAACGCTCACCGTCAGCGCGCCGGCCTGCTCGCCGGTGGTCAAGGTCAGCGCCAAAGCGCCAAACAGGTCTTTGACGGCCTGCTCGGAAGCCATATCGTCGCCGGGAATCACCTCAAGGGTATGCCTGGTATCAGCCAGCGCGCCCAGCGGCAAAGCAACCGCCAGCAGCAGGCACAAAAGGGTGGTAAACCATTTGCGAATCATTGTCTGTTCCTCCTTGTCAATCCGTATCGGTTGTGACGCTAGTAGTATAACGCACCAGACTGGTTTTGTCATCCCTGGCGCCATAAAAACCCTTTTTTGCGTTCCAAAGCGTCAAAAACGCCGTTCATTTCTCCGTCTCCACCGGCAGAGGAAAGGTATCGGGATGTTCCGGGTCAAAGCGTTCGCTGGCCCACATCAAGGTAACCATGTCGGTATCGCCTGTGTTTTCAATGTTGTGGGTATATCCGGGCGGGATGTCCACCACCTTGGGCACATCGCCGCTCACCTGATAGGTAAGAACGGTACCGTCGCCAATTTTGCGAAAACGTATCACCCCTTGACCGCTAACCACCACAAACTTTTCGTGCTTGGTATGGTGCCAGTGCTCTCCCTTGACGATATGGGGTCGAGACACGTTCACACTCACCTGGCCGTAACCGCCCATGTGAATCAGCTCTGTAAAGGAACCGCGCTGATCGGCATGGATTACGGGCGTTCGGGCAAAGTCGTCCGGGGGCAGAAAGCTGAGATAGGTGGCGTACAGCTTGCGTGTCAGCGGATCGCTCTGATCCGGCACCGCCAGACGGTCCCGCATGCGGCGAAATTCCTGCAGCAGGTTTGCCAGGCTGCCCAGCGCAATTTCATGCACCGGCTCCACCCGGCACAGGCCGTCGCCGTCCCTGGTGGGCTTTCCATCCAGCGCCCGCAGGAACTCCGCCACGATATCATCGATATAATTCAGCTTCAGAACCACAGCCGGGTCGTTCACCTGGATGGGCAAGTCTCTGGCAATGTGATGGCAAAAGGTAGCCACAGCGCTGTTGTAGTTGGGGCGGCTCCACTTGCCAAAGGCGTTGGTCAGCCGGTACACATACACCGGCGCTCCGGTGCTCTGCCCATAGGCGCGCACCGCCGCCTCCGCCGCACGCTTGCTTTCCCCATAGGGGTTGTTCAGCGCCGCCTGGGTGGAGGAGGACAGCACCACCGGCGGCTTTTTGCCCTTCTTCAGCCGTTCCATCAAGTCGGCCGTGAAATCTCCGTTGCCGCGCATAAAATCCGCCGGGTCCCTGGGTCGGTTCACGCCGGCCAGGTGGAACACAAAGTCAGCCTCTGCGGCGGCCTGCGCCAAAAAATCCGGCTTGCTGTCCACATCGATGAGCCATAGCTTGTCCTCCGGGCGTTGGTTTTCCAGCGCTGCGCGCAGATTGCGCCCCATAAACCCGCCGGCCCCGGTGATGAAAAGGTTCATGGCCATGCCTCCTTACGTACATTGGGTTTGAATGTATTGTAACGTGAACGGCATGGGCTGTCAACGGCGGCCCACGCCCTACTGGACAAAACAGCTGTTTCAGAGTATTATATAAAGTAAGAAATTTTTGTTGCAAAGGAGTTACAGCCATGAACGCCATGCAGGAAGCACAGCTTTGGGCTACGGATCCAACCTTTGACCAGGATACCCGCGCGCAGGCCGCCGAAGCCATGAGCAACCCGGAAGCGCTGGCCGCCGCCTTTGGCGGCGAGCTTTCCTTTGGCACCGGCGGGCTGCGCGGCGTGCTGGGCGTGGGTCCCGCGCGCATGAACCGCTATACCGTCGGGCGAGCCACCCTGGGATTGGCGCACTATTTGCAAAAGAAGGGCGCCATTCGCGGCGTGGTCATCGCCCATGACAGCCGCCATGGCTGGGATGTGTTTACCGCCGTTACCGCCGGCGTGCTGGCCTCTGCCGGCATCAGAGCGTATGTGTTTCCCAGTCCGGCGCCTACGCCCCTGCTCAGCTTTGCCGTGCGCATGCTGCATGCAGACGCGGGCGTTATGATTACCGCCAGCCATAATCCTGCTGAGTATAACGGCTACAAGGTGTATGGGCCGGATGGATGCCAGATTACCGACCAGACCGCCGCCGACATCACCGCCCAGATTGAGGCGGTTCCTTATACCGCTTCCGCCCCGCTGTCAGAGGAAAACGCCCGCAGGCTGGACCTTTGGGTGGATGTGGACGACGCCCTGCGCCGCAGCTTTGCTCAGGCATGCCTGTTTTGCCGCCCGGACCCCTCGGTTTGCGCCAGCCTTCGGGTGGTTTATACGCCGCTGAACGGCACGGGCCTGCTTCCCGTCCGGGAGGTGCTCAGCCTGATGCAGGGGGTAACCGTCAGTGAAGTAAAGGCGCAGTGTCCGCCGGACGGCAACTTTCCCACCTGTCCCAAGCCAAATCCCGAACTGGATGAAGCCTTGCAGCTGGGCATTGCTCAGGCCCGCGAGGAACAGGCCGGCCTGCTGCTGGCCACCGATCCGGACTGCGACCGGGTGGGCGTGGTGGTGCGCACTCCGGAGGGAGATTATCAGCGTCTCAGCGGCAACGAGGTTGGGCTGCTGCTGCTGCAATACCTGCTAAAAACCCGCAAGGCTCAGGGCACGCTGCCCAGACACGCCGTGGTGGTTAAAACCATCGTCAGCTCCGACCTGGCGTTTCCCATCGCGCGTACCTACGGCGCAAAGGTAACCGAGGTGCTCACCGGCTTTAAGTACATCGGCGAGGTCATCGGCAAGCTGGAGGCCAAGGGAAAGGAAAACGATTTTGTGTTTGGCTTTGAAGAAAGCTGCGGCTACCTGGCCGGTACGCATGTGCGCGACAAGGACGGCGTGATGGCCTGCATGCTGGTGTGCGAAATGGCGCAAAGCTACAAGGCCATGGGGCTGAGCCTGTGGGAAGCGCTGGAGGCGCTGTACCGCCATTACGGCTATCTGGGCTCCCGGCTGATGAACCTCGACATTCAGGGCGCAACGCCCATGCAGGAAATGAACGCCATGATGGCCCGGCTGCGCAAGCATCCGCTGGAAAGCCTGGCCGGGTACTGCGTTACCAGCGTCAAGGACTATCTGCCCGGCCTGGACGGCCTGCCGGCCAGCAACGTGCTCGCCTTTGCGGCAGGGCCTGTAAAGGCCATCGTGCGCCCTTCGGGCACCGAGCCAAAGGTAAAGGTGTACCTGTCGGCCCAGGCAAACGGCCGCGCCCAGGCGAACGAGCTGCTGGACCAGCTGGAGGCAGAGCTTCGCGCCGCGCTTGGCGCGTAATCATTGCAGGAAAGGAGGAACCGCCCGCCTATGCGCATTGCCCAAATCAACGTTGTCGCCTCTCTGAGCACCGGGCGCATTGCCTCCACGCTCTGCCGCATGTCCGTTCAGGCCGGACATCAGGCGCTTTTATGCCACTCCCGCGACGTGGCTCCCAATGATGTGGCCAGTTATCGCATTGGAACCAAGCTGGGTATTTACCTGCACATGGGCCTTGCGCGTCTGACGGACCGGGCCGGCTTTTTCAGCCGTCATGCCACCCGCAAGCTGGTGCGCCAGCTGGAGTTGTACAAGCCGGATTTGGTGCACCTGCACAATCTGCACGGCTATTATCTGCATCTGCCTACGCTGTTCGCCTATTTGAAGCAGCGCGATCTTCCCGTGGTATGGACCCTGCACGACTGCTGGGCCTTCACCGGCCACTGCGCCTACTATACCACGGCGCAGGGCGCTGCACCGCTGGGCGGAAAGCGCCGCCGGGCGCAAAGCAACGCCGTCGGCTGTCAGCGCTGGCAGGGCGGCTGCGGTCATTGTCCCTTAAAGCACGCTTACCCATGCAGCTGGCTGATGGACCAAAGCGCCCGTAACTGGCAGGAAAAGCGCGATTTGTTTTCAGGCCTTCAGCATTTGGTGCTGGCCACCCCCAGCGACTGGCTTCGGGGCCAGGTCAAGCAGTCTTTTTTGAAAAACTACCCGGTTTATACCCTGCCCAACGGGCTGGATGTAACCAGCTTTAAGCCCTGCCAGGATGAAAGCTTTATGCGGGATGTCATCAATTTTTATGGGCTGGAGCGTTCCGGCGGGCGCAAGCTGGTGCTCAGCGTGGCCGCCGTATGGGACGAGCGCAAGGGGCTGGACGACCTGATTGACCTGGCCAAAGCCCTGGGCGAAGAATACTGCGTGGCCGCAGTGGGGCTGGATGAATTCCAGATTGCCTCCCTGCCAAAGGGAACGGTGATGGGGCTAAAGCGCGCGGGGAACCTGAACGATTTATGCGCTCTGTACACCGCCGCCGATTTGTACGTTTCCGCCAGCCATGAGGAAACCATGGGCATGACGCTGCTGGAGGCTTTGGCCTGCGGCACTCAGGTGCTGTGCTACGACGCCACCGCCATGCCGGAAATTGTTACCGACGATGTGGGCGAGGTGGTGAAGCTGGGCGATATCCACGCTCTGGCCGCCGCGGCGCGCCGCCTGTGCGCTTCTCCCCTGGAGGCTTCCGCCTGCCGTGCCCGGGCCGAGGAATATGAATCCAACGTTCGCTTCGCCGCCTATTTGCGGCTGTATGAAAACATGTACCGCCACAGCCCCGCCTACGCCCAGGCCCTGGCGCAAGCGGCGGAAAAAGCCCGGCAGGATGAGGGCTAACGCTGCTTTTTCCACAAATGAAAGGAGGTTTGGCCCGTGCTCAAGCGCATTTTTCTTTCGCTTTGCGCGCTGCTGATGCTGACCGGCTGCACGGCTGTGTCCGGTTCTTCCGCCGATGGGCCGGATCTGCGGCTTTTGCGCCCTCTGCCCTATCAGGAGGACGTGCCGGCGGTCCAAACCGTTTCTTCTTCCGCTTCCCTGCGAATGGACCTGTGGCTGGACGCTTCCCAAACCATGGGCGGCATCAATGCCAGCGGCGATTCCCTCTATCCCCATTTCAGCCGGAAATACCGGGAAGGCGGCTTTCACTATCGTTATGAAAACACCGTTGGCTGGTATGAAACGGTGCTGCGCTGCATGCTGAGCGCGGTGGAGGGCTCCCGGGTACGCCTTTTGCGCTGCGGCAACGAGCGCCTGCCGGACGCCTTTTTGCAGGCCCAGGGTCTTGCGGCTTCACATGCCGGTCAGGACACGCTGCGTTCCCTGCGGCGGGATTTGCTTACGGTGGCGATCGACCCGGAACCCACGGTATTCAGCCGCTTTTCTGCCGAAAACATGTCCGACAGCTTTTACAGTCTGGGTTCGTCCATGCTGAACCAGCTGGATCAAATCGACGCCCGGCTGCTGGAAAACTCCGCCCAGAC
This sequence comes from uncultured Clostridia bacterium, assembly GCA_934621485.1. GTDB lineage: Bacteria > Bacillota > Clostridia > Christensenellales > Aristaeellaceae > Limiplasma. The sequence goes on along the minus strand of CAKTUS010000006.1, from coordinate 10,570 downwards.
AGAAAGCCTTTCCAACGCGCTTGATCGCCAGATTGCCGCCATTGCGGCCGGAACCGATTCGTCGCTTGTTGCCGACAGCACCGGCGAAGATTATCCTTTGCTGTACGCGCTGAACAACCTAGACCTGTCCCGATTGTCCGTTATCACCTGCGATCCGGCCTCCATCGGCAAGCTGAGCGCCGTAAGCCTGGAAGGGGAAGCGGTGAATCTGCTGACCCGCCTGCTGGTTCAGCGCGGCGTGTTTGACGCGGGTCTGTGCGTGGGCGTATACGCCTTTACGCTGGACTATCTGGGGCAGCTTTCTTCCTTTGGAACCGCCAGCCTGGCCGAGCCTCTGGTCTGGGGGCAGCTCAAGTATGATAGCCGGCTGCACCAGAGCGTAGGCGTTATGCCCATGCCCCGCACATTGCTGACGCTGGTGATTGGCACGCCCGGCCAGGTGGAGGACTTTACCACAGCGCTGAATACCCAGCTGGACGCCGCCCCTGCGCTGCAGGAATTGCGGGGCCCGGATAACGGCCAGCTCACCTATACCCAAAACGGACGCACCGTTACCCAGCAGCCTTTATCCTTTGGCTGGGAGTATACCTGCATCCGGCGGCCCAGCATGGGCTGTTTTACGCAATACACGCCGGATACGTCTCTTTCGGTCAGCCGGGGAACCGTCAGCCGCCAGGGCAGCCTGCAAACCGTTACGCTGTCCCCGGCGTCCCAGCCCGCTGCCCTGACGCTCACGCTGCCTCTCAGCGCTCTGCCGGACGGCGTTTCCGCCAACCTGGATTCTTTGGCCAATCTAACCATAGCGGTAGACGGCGCCCTGGTGCTTACCCAGATTCTGCCCAACAGCGCTGAAGCCGAGCTTCCGAAGGATGCGCAGATCATTGCCCACCGGGACAAGCTGTATGTTTTCACCCGGCAGGCAGGCGATGAGGCTGCCTCGGCGTTCTGCCTTCAGCAGGTGCGAAAAAGCGCCGATGGCAAAAGCCTGCAAATAATCCTGGACGCGGAGTCTTCCGGCTTGCAGCCGGGCGATTATCGGTTGTGCGTCAGCGCCGATTTTTTTGCCGGGCAGTTTTCCTGGAACACGCCTCCGTGGGTCAGCCGTCTCAGCGCCACGCTGACGGCCGAACAGGTATCGGCCTGGGAAGCCTTCAGCCGGCTCATCCGCAAATATGACGGCGGCAGCGCCAACGTGCCCCGCCAGTTCCAGCATGCCTGGGGCCCGGCTACGGAACGAAGCTATCATGGCGCTGCCATTCCCGATATTCCCCCGCTGACGCTCGCTCCCAGCCTGGAAGCGCTGGTTTGTCAGCTGCAGGAGGCTGCCGCTCAGGGAGAAAGCCCCTTCCTGCGTTATGTATTCGATGTGTTCGTCCTCGGCGGCGATAGGCTCTAGGCCCTGTTTGAAGGAGGCGTTGCGTCATTGCAAAGCGTAGCCAAGCGTTCGGTTTCTTTTGGCAATCCTCTGAAATGCCTGCTGTGCTATCTGCTGGCCTTTTCCCTGCCGCTGGCGGCTCTTGCGACGGCGCAGTGGGTCGTTTATCCTTATCGGCTGGCAGGAACGGCTCCCAACGTCGCTCAAAACCTGTTAACGCTGCGGCCCAATCTGGTGCGCTGGTTTCCGGCGCTTGAGCAGGCTGCTCGCGACTGCGCCGCTCCTGTCGCCGTCACCCCGGAGGCTCTGCGTCTGGTTTTGGCAAACCGCGACCGGCTGTGGCTGACCTTCGTGGCGGCCTGCGCTCTGGCCGCCTGGGTCTTTTCCCTGCTTCTTCCCCTTTTGTGGCGCTGTCGCTTTCATGGGGCGGTGAACGCCGCCAGACGCACCCAGGCCGCCATTGTCAGCTATCGCCTGCGCCTGGGGCTGATTGTGCTGGCAAACCTGGCCATGGCTTTCCTGGTGTGGCAGTTTGGCGTTCGCCTCATTGCCGGGCGCACCTTATGGGACTGGCTGGCGTATTTTACGCCCTATGCGCTTCATCCGCTGGCAGCGCTTGCCGTATTCCGGCTGGCCGCGCCCTCGTCCCTCAGCGGCAGACATGGTTTTTTCAAGCGCATCTAAAGGAGGCCGTTTATGGGCTGCTACGTGATTGCCGTGGGCGGCACCGGCAACAAAATTTTGGAGGCCGCCGTTTACGCCGCCTGCGCGGACGCCTTCTATACCCTGGATGAACAGGGACGGCAGGCGCCCGTTCCCAAGCTGGACATGCTGTCGGTAGATGTGGACGCGGCCTGCGGCAATACCACCCGCGCCAAGCGCGCCGCCGAGTATTACGAGGATGTACGCGGCGCTTTTTCACAGGTTTCCGGGGAACACCGCTGTTTTCACACCGCCGTTACCGTGGCCCGGTGGAGCATGAATCTGAGCCGCCGGGCCGCGTCGGTGCAGAAAATGGCTCAAAACCACACCAGGGATCAGCTGTTGTCCCGCGCCCTGTTCAGTGCCGATGAAGCCCGGCTGGAATACAGCGAGGGCTTTCGCGGTCATCCCGATCTGGGGGTTTTGTTCTTTGCCGAGCTGCTGGGCGCTCTGGAGGAGCGCCGCAGCGCCGGTCAACCCGATGAGTTTAACGACCTTCTGGACCGGATTCAGGCTGACCTGGACCGTGGTCAGGAGGTGCGTGTGGCTCTGTGCGGCAGCATCTTCGGCGGCACAGGCGCCAGCGGTATCCCGGCCATTTCCAAATACCTTCGCCGCCGTTTTCAGGCGCACAGCGACCGTTTCATCCTGGGGGGCGTGCTCATGCTGCCCTATTATCACGTGCCCGCCGCTACCGCGGATTTCCGGAAAGAAATTGTTGTCAGCAGCGACCTGTTTTTGGACAAAGCCCGCACAGCGCTGCAATACTACGGGATGGAAGGCATGATTCGCGACGGCGAGCAGGACCCTTCCGGGATTTACGATGCGGTTTACCTGCTGGGCCTGCCCCCAGAGCAGTTTGTGACCACCCGGCTGTACTCCACCGGTTCCCAAAGCCAGGAAAACGATGCTCATCTGCTGGAATGGCTGGCAGCCCGCAGCCTGGCTGCCTTCCTGCGCACCGGCTTTCGCGGTGCGGACAGCCGCAATATCGACTGCTACTATCACCAGTGGCACACGCCCTGCCTGTGCTGGGACAGCTTCGATGAGGAAGCTCTGCTGTACCGGGATCGCTACGGCGCGCTGATGAAAGCCGCCGCCGTGTACTTCAGCGAGTGCTACGCAACCCTGCGCGGCTGCCTGGCCGGCAATGCGCGCTGCCTGCGCGCCGGCTATTGCGCCCCTTATTTTTCCAAGGCGCGGCGTTTCAGCCCTTCTCAGCGCGTGCTGGCGGAAAAGCGCCTGGATTCGCTCTATCATTTTTGGGCGTTCTATGTAAACTGGATGAATCAACTGTTAGGGTGCCTGCCGCCCGGCCTGGATGGAGAAGCAAACGGCTTGTTTGACCGCTCAACGCTGGAGCAGCTGCAGCAGCTGCTGGCAAACGCCGGCGAAGCAGAGAATCAGCGCGTCGCCGTACAGCGCGCTCTGCACCGCCTGCTACAGGGGGCCGTGCCGGACCGGCGGCAAATCGGGCAGGTTATCGGCGGCCTGGGCGGCGGCGAAGCCGCTGGAAAAGGGCCGAATGAAGCCGTCAGCGCCTTTATCGCAACCCTGCTGGACGTGGTGCTGGAACCCATGTAAACCGGGAAGGAAGAGACTCCCATGCCAAAGCAAAACCAACCTGCCAAAGAAACGCTGGATCAGCAAACCTCCTATTTCACCTTTCTGCCCCATATGAACGAGGGCTTTCACATCGGCTATCATCCCGCTCCCGGCGTGGTATGCGACCGCAATCAACGTCCCCGGGAATGGTTGGAAAGCCTGGCCCGCTATATGCAAACCCCCGGCACAGACGTGGGCTTTTCCATTCCCGATGTGCTGGCGGGCGAGCAGCAGCTGCGCCGTATGGCCCGCCTGGACCCGGCTGAAGCCGACCGGCGTCAGCCCATGACCGATTGGCGGGCCCTGCTGGCGTTGCTGCTGCTTTGGGACCTTTGGCCTCATGACGACAGCTGGCCCTTGCTGGAGCTTACCCGTCTGGATAGCGGCGATACGGCCTTCAGCCGTTCCATCACCGCCGCCCTGTCTCCCCGCCGGGCTCCCGAGGGGCTGTGGGTTTTTACCCTGCGGCGGCCCCATGCCCCGGAAAGCCAGGTTCTCCCCCTTGCCCTTTTGTCCAATACTCTTGCGCTGGTGCCCGCTGCCGACGGCGGCGATCTCAGCGTCCTGCTTCCACCCTGCGTTGACTGGTATCAAGAGGGGCGCTGGCTGGATCCTTGCCAGCGGCTGAACGCCTATGATGCGCTGCGTCTTATGGCGCGTTTGGAAACCCTTAAAGCCCTCAATGAGGAAAAAACGAGCCCTCTATACGACGAAGGAGCTGCCTTATGCAGCCTGCTGGACCGCTTCATCGCCGCCCTGCAGGCGGCAGGCCGTCCCTGGCGCGCCCTGCTGGAGGCAGGCGACGCTCAAGCGCTGAACGACTTGCGCACGCTGACCCTGTCCGCTTACACCCTGCCCCCCAGTTTGGAAATCGCTGCGCTTCCTTTTGCCGCCGCCGAACTGAACCCGGCGGACAACCTGCTGCTACAGCATTTTTCAGGGGAGCGCCGGCCCCCGGCTTCCTCCGAAGCCGGCGCGCTCTCTACCTGGCGCGGCGTTCCCTTTGCCATCGGCAGCCATCGCTGCCTGTTGGAGCCTGTCCGGGGCCGGGATCAGGCGAAACTGCTGCAAGCCCTGGGCGAGGAAATCGCTTCTTTGCAAACACACAACGCTCTTTGGCGAAAATCCGCCGCCGACACGCTGCTGACCCTGGCAAACCAGTGGGAAAACCGGGCTGGCCTGTGGCCGCGCCTGCCCGCCCTGCTGCGGACCTGGGCAAGTGAGCTGGCCGCCATTCCAACCGCCGCCACTCGGGAGGCTACCCTGCATTACCCCCTGAACGGCTGCTCCGCCGCTACCGCCGCGCTGCTTGACGAAGCCCTGGGGCTAAGCGATCCGCTCTTAATTGAGTCGCCCTTTTCCGACTGTCTTTCTTTAACCCTTACGCCGCCCCTGGAGGGCGAAACGGGGCGCGTCGCCGGGCTGAACCGCTATGCCCTGCCTCCCCTTTCGCCCCGGCTGTGCGCCTGGCTCACCGACTGCGTCGAACAGGACGACCTGTACGCGCCTCATCTGGACCCGGATTCTTTGCATTATGAAGCCGACGCACAGGGAATTACCGCCCGCTTTTCGCTGTCTCGCCGCCTGCACGGGGAGGGGGCTGTTCTTAGCAGTACCATCACCTTTGAGCGCCGCTATACGCTAAGCCAAAGCGTTTGTTCGGGCGCCGCCGTTGTGCTGACCAATCTGCCCCAGGTGGTGGTTTGGCCCAATGTGCGCCTGAGCCCCGGCCTGTGGAAAACCTATTATCTATGCGCCGCCAATCCCGCCCAGCTGGACGCCTGGGGGCTGGACGGGCATGGCTGGGTGCAGGGCGAAGTGCGCCAGCGCGGATCCATACGCTGGCAAACCGTCTGCATAAGCCGTTTCCCGGCTTTTGTCGCGCTGCGGCGGGGCGCGCTGTCCATGGGGGCGCTGGTTAACGATGTGGCCCGGCAGGTGATCAAGCGGGAGCCTGCCTGCGCCATCTCCATCGATTTTGGCAGTATTGCCACCACCGTTATGCTGCGCCAGGGCCGGCAGGTGCAGCCCGCAACGCTGCCAAAGGGGCTGCACGGCCTTTTGCTGCGTTCTCCCAACGTGCCTGAAACTTTCCTTGGCGAAGCGTTTTTGCCTCAGTGGGCCCTTCAGCCCGGCAATCCGGGTGCGGGCAGCTTTTACAGCGTTATGGATTTGTTCACCGATGAGCCCAAACGCTGGCTGGGGGTTTTGCAGGACGGCCACATCTATTATCGCCAGAGCCTAAAGGCACTGGCCGGCAAAGAGGCAAGCGGCCTGTATTACGACCTGAAGTGGGGCGAGGAAGCCTATGCTCGTGCCTGTCTGCGTCTGTTCCTTAAGCAGGTCATGCTGCAAGCAATGCTGGCAGCGCGGCTGTACGGCTCTGAAAGCGCCTCCTTTCGAGTGTCCATGCCAAACGCCATGCCCCTGCACAAACGGGAAGCCTACCTGGAAATGGCGCGCGGCCTCAGCCGTGAACTGGCGCAGGAAACCGGGCTGCCCATAACCCCCGGCGTACCCTCCGTACTCTACGCCACCGAAAATCAGGCGGACGGGCTGTATTTCCGCAGCCGCAGCGAGGTGAATGTGCAAAGCGGCTACCTGAACCTGGACGTAGGCGGCGGCACGGCGGACATCAGCCTGTGGCTGGGCGGCAGGCGGCAGGCGGCCATTGAAAGCAGCCTGCTGCTGGGTTGCCGGCAAATGCTGTTTGACTCGCTGATGGAGCGCCACCGTCAGGAGGTAAAAGAGGATTTTGCCTACGGCTCTTTGGAGAAGGCAACCCAAGAGGTGACGGAAGTTTATGAAGCCGAGGGCGATACCGTGCGCGGACGGCACAAGTGTCTCTTGCTGATGGACGATCTGTTTGCCAGTTATGCCGAGGATATTCGCCGCTGCATGGCTCAAGCCCGCTCTGCCGGGCGAATCAGCTATGTGGAAAGCCTGCTGCTGTTTTCCTTTGGTTTCCTGTTTACCCTTTGCGGCGAGGTTCTGGAGCGGGCCCGCCGGGAGGAGAGTCTGTCCGCTTTGTTGCCCCAGCGCATGGAGCTGTGCATTGCCGGCAACGGGGGGCAGCTGGTGAAAGCCTTTTCGGACGAGCAGCGCACACGGCTGTGCGCTTTGACCCTTTCCCGTCTGAGTTCCAGCCATCCCTTGCAGCTGGTGCTGCCTGTGCAAAGCCGTCATCCCAAGCAAGAAGCGGCTCGAGGTCTTTTGTACGACGACAGCTGTCTGCAAAGCGCCATTCAGGGAGCGGACCGCTGGAACGGTACCTTCGACGGTCAGCCCGTGCCGGATCTCATCACGGATTATCTGTCCTTGTTCTATCATTTGTTTCCGCAGGCAGCTCAGCGCCTGATGCCCCGGGTGTTTGACGAAAGCCGCGAGGCTGCGCTCAATGCCGCCGCACGCATGGAACTGGACACCATTCGCGCTAACGAGCTTTCCCGTTTTCCCCGGGACGACATGGCCTTCTACACCGCCTGCTTTACCGATTTGAAGCGGCTGTGGCAAATTTGAAGATTCTTCCTTGCTTTGAAAGCGGCAAGGAGCCCTGTCCAATCCTTTTGGGCAAACTGGAAAGACCGTCAAAAAAGGTCTCCAGACGGCGAGCTTTCAGACTGTCGAAAAACCCCTGATTGGCCGTCATCGCCCGGAAGCATTGCTTTGCTGGTTCACGGGGAAAGTGCTGCGGCATAAGGCTTAGGGCTCCGCCCCTAAAACCCCGGCAGGAGGCAATGCCTCCTGTACCTCCACTTTGTCAGCAACCCGAAAGCTCACCCGACGGCGAACTCAGACTGTCGAAAAACCCCTGATTGGCCGTCATCGCCCGGAAGCAGCGCTTTGCTGGTTCACGGGGAAAGTGCTGCGGCATAAGGCTTAGGGCTCCGCCCCTAAAACCCCGGCAGGAGGCAATGCCTCCTGTACCTCCACTTTGTCAGCAACCCGAAAGCTCACCCTACGGCGAGCTTTTCTGACGAGAAGTGCTCTTTGCCTGCTCGCCTGCGGCTCGCCGGGCGGCAAAGAGCGTAAGGAAAGCCTTGCTGCGCAAGGCAGCCGAAACTGGCGTACACGCCGTCGGTTTCGGAATCAAAATCGGAGGGCCGCGTCCCTCCAATACCTCCCGGGTTTTTCACAGTCTGAAAAGACCGGTTGATTTTCAAAATCAACCGGTCTTTTGTCTCAGAGTTTCATCATGCCTTTACACTTCGTTTCCGCCTTCGGAACCGTCAATTACGTTTTCTTCTTCGGCAGCCATGCGTTCGATAGCGGCCTCCACGGCCTCGGCGTCAGCCTCGTTTTCGTCGGGTTCCTGCTCGGCGCGGGCAACGCCCACAATCTTCGATCCCTCGGCCAGGCGCATCAGGCGCACGCCCTGGGTAGCACGGCCCGCCTCGCGGATATCCTTCACCGCCATACGAATGATGGCTCCGCCATCGGTAATCAGCAGAATATCCTCGTTCACGTCTACGGACAACTGGGCGGCCAGCTCGCCGGTCTTGTCGGTGAGGGTAATGGCTTTGATGCCCATTCCATTGCGGCCCTGTTCACGGAACTGCTCCGGATCGGTGCGCTTGCCATATCCGCCGGTGGTGATGGCCAAAATTTGCTGTCCTTCCGCCACAGGGCTCATATCAATCAGCTCATCGTCCTCCCGGAGCTTCATGGCGCGCACGCCCATGCCGCTGCGGCCGATGATGCGGATGCTGCTTTCTTGGATGCGCAGTGCGCGACCCTGGCGGCTGCCGATAATCAGGCTCTGGTTGCCATCGGTCAGGTTTACGGCGCACAGCTCATCATCGTCCTTCAGGGTGATGGCAATCAGCCCCGTCTTGCGCAGGTTGGCAAACTCGCTGAACGGTGTGCGCTTAATCATCCCCTTGCGGGTCATCATGACCAGATAATGTTCATCCAGGCCACGCGGCACAGGAATCATGGCGGTTACCTTTTCGCCGCCGCCAATTTGCAGCAGGTTCACAATGGCCACGCCGCGGGCAGTGCGGCCCGCCTCGGGAATCTGGTAGCACTTCAGGTTATACACCCGGCCCTTGTTGGTGAAGAACATGATCTCCTCGTGCGTATTCACGATGATCATGCGCTCTGCAAAGTCCTCCTCCCGGGTAGCCATGCCGGTAACGCCCTTACCGCCGCGGTGCTGAGCACGGTAGGTGCTCTTGGGCAGACGCTTCACATAGCCAAAGTGGGTCATGGTAACCACCATGTCGTCGGACTGAATCAAATCCTCGATATCAATTTCGCCCTCCAGCACCGTCAGCTCGGTACGGCGGGGATCGGCAAACTTGTCGCGAATGTCGCCCATTTCCTGCTTGATAACGCCCATCAGCAGGTGCTCATCCGCCAGCAGGCTCTTGAAATAAGCAATGTTCTTTTCCAACTCCTCATACTCTGCCAGCAGCTTGTCCCGCTCCAAACCGGTCAGGCGTGCCAGACGCATGTCCAAAATGGCTTGCGCCTGCTTTTCGGAAAAGGCGAACCGCTCCATCAAATTGGTGCGGGCCACCGTGGTATCGGGGCTGGAACGGATGATGGAAACAATCTCGTCAATATGGTCCAGCGCCTTCAGCAGGCCCTCCAAAATGTGGGCGCGGGCCTCGGCCTTGTCCAGGTCGTACTGGGTGCGGCGGGTAACCACATCCTTCTGGTGGGCAATATAGTGGAACAGCATTTCCCGCAGGCTGAGCACCTTCGGTTCGCCGTTCACCAGCGCCAGCATATTGGCGCCAAAGGTTTCCTGCATGCTGGTGTGCTTATACAGGTAGTTGAGCACCACCTGCGGGTGCACATCCTTTTTCAGCTCGATAACGATGCGCATGCCCTTGCGGTCGCTTTCATCGCGAATGTCGGAAATACCGTCCAGCCGCTTTTCATGCACCAGCTCGGCGATTTTTTCCACCAGCTTGGCCTTGTTGACCATGTAGGGAATCTCCGTGACCACAATGCGGCTGCGGTTGGGACTGATGGTTTCAATCTCCGTTTTGGCCCGCACCAGAATCCGGCCCCGGCCCGTGTGGTAGGCCGCGCGAATCCCGCTTTGACCCAGAATCAGGCCGCCGGTGGGAAAATCGGGGCCCTTGATGAACTGCATTAAATCATCAGTGGTGCAGTCGGGGTGGTCAATCATATACACACAGCCGTCAATCACCTCGCCCAGGTTATGAGGCGGAATGTTGGTGGCCATGCCTACGGCAATACCGTTGGAACCGTTCACCAGCAAATTGGGAAACCGGCTGGGCATTACGCTGGGCTGAAGCAGGGTTTCATCGAAGTTGGGATAAAAATCAACCGTGTTTTTGTCGATTTCCCCAATCAAGTGCATGGTTAATTTATCCATGCGGGCTTCGGTATAACGCATGGCCGCCGCGCCGTCGCCGTCCACCGAGCCGAAGTTGCCCTGCCCCTCCACCAGCGGGTAACGAATGTTGAAGTCCTGCGCCAAACGTACCATGGCTTCGTATACGCTGCTGTCGCCATGAGGATGGTATTTGCCCAGCACATCGCCTACGATGCGGGCGCTTTTGCGGAAGGGCTTATCGGGCGTCATGCCCAACTCGTTCATGGCGTACAGGATGCGGCGGTGGACGGGCTTCAAGCCGTCGCGCACATCCGGCAGCGCACGGTTAATGATTACCGCCATCGCATAGCTGATGAACGATTTTTTCATTTCGTGTTCCAGGTCGATGGGGATGAGCTTATCGTTGATGGTAGAAGCCATGGAAGAAAATCAACTCCTCTGTAGCAAGGGGATTCACCCCCTGCACCCCCGACCAGGGCAAAAGCTCTGGACCCGGGACGCGATTGGGGTGGGTGGTTGCATGGAAGGATTTCCGCGTGGAAGAAAAGGAGAACGTGGAAGGCTTAGCCCTGCCG
>CAKTUS010000005.1 GCA_934621485.1 uncultured Clostridia bacterium | reverse complement strand
TGCGCTTTCTCAATATGATGCTGCTGTTCGCCCTGTTTGTGCTGTGCTACTGGCACTGCCGCAAGCGGCTGGGCGCGTGGGCCGCTTTCTTTTTCGGGGCAGGACTGGTCATGTCCTTTATCTTGATCGCCCCCTTCTGCCAGCAGTATATGACGGTGTACTTGCTGACTCTTGCCGCCTGTTATGCCCTGCTGCGGTTTTGGGAAAGGCTGCGGGCCTGGCTGCCCGAGTTTTTCCTGACGCTTGGGTCGTTGGTGTGCTTTTTTGATTTCCTCACCTTCCCGGTGCTGGCGCTGGGCTATCCGCTGCTGGTGGCGCTGCTGTTGCAGGTAAAGGCGGGAGAAGCCTCCTCACGGTTGTGGAGCCAAACGATTGGCCTGTCGGCTATCTGGATGGTTTCTTACGCGGCGACCTGGCTTTGCAAGGCCCCGGTGGGCGCCCTGCTGACGGGTCAGAACGTGCTGGCGGATATTCTGGAGCAGGTGGCTTTCCGGACCACCGGCAACTGGGAGTATGTAGTGGTTACCCCTGCTGATTCCATTCTGATTAACCTTAAAACCTTTTTTATCGGCTCCAATGCGCTGTGCTTTGCGCTGCTGCTGGGGGCCGCTGCTCTGCGCGCCCTGAGCCGCCCGCAGCCGCTTGCTCACTGGGCGCGGGCTTTGCCTGTAGCGGCGGTGGCCCTGTGGCCCATTGTGTGGTATTGCGTTTTGCAAAACCATGTGCGCCTGCATTTCTGGATGACCGATAAACAATTGGCCGTAACGGTTTTCGCCCTGTGCGCCTACCTGACGGCGGCGGCGCGGGACGGCCTTTGCGAAAAAGTCCCCGGGAAACGTGAATGATATCAAAAAATCTCTTGCAAAAGCCACGGCACTATGCTATAATTGCTTCTGCGGTTTGATGAAAACCCACAGCATGCGCAAAAGAGGTGAAAATGCGTGAAAGAAAAGATCCATCCCAAGTATGGCAAGTCCATCGTCCGTTGCGTATGCGGTGAGACGTTTGAGACGGGGTCGGTCAAGCCCGAACTGAAGGTTGAAATTTGCTCCAAGTGCCATCCTTTCTATACCGGCAAGCAAAAGCTGGTCGATACCGGCGGACGCGTTGACCGTTTCAAGAAGCGTTTCAACATGGAATAAGCCATTCAAAAGAGCGCCGTTTCGGCGCTCTTTTTGACTATTCAGGCACAGTTATGAAGGATGTGTAAACAACCGGCCCGCCGCCTTCTTTCAGCAGGAACCCCCTGTGCTGGCGTCGAAATACGTAAAAAGCGTCGCAGGACGCGCCCCAAAAGAAAGGAAACGATTACCGATGAGCAAGCAGCAGAGCGTGAAAAAGCGCGTTGATATTGGCGGACAGGCCGTGATGGAGGGCGTAATGATGAAGGCGCCCGACGCCATCGCCGTGTCGGTTCGCCGTCCGGACGGCTCTATTGTGACCAGGCGCCGGGAGTATAAGCCGGTGTCTCAGAAGCATCCATGGATGGGCTGGCCCTTTGTGCGCGGCGTCGTCAATTTTGTAACCATGCTGGGCATGGGCATGAGCGTTTTGCAGGAGAGCACCGATATGCTGGGCATTTTGGATGAAGAGCCCAGCAAGTTTGAAAAATGGCTGTCCAAAAAGCTGGGCAAGGGCATTGATAAAATTGTGATGGGTACGGCCATTGTGCTGGCGGTCGCGCTGTCCATCGGGCTGTTTTTTGTGATTCCAGAGCTTTTCGCCCGCCTGCTCAAGAGCTGGATGCCCAATTCCGCTCAGAATTGGCTCATTAACCTGCTCAGCGGAATTTTGCGTATTTTGATTTTGATTGCCTATATTCTGTTTTGCGCTACGGTGCCGGATGTGCGCCGCACCTTTGAATACCACGGCGCGGAGCATAAAACCGTGTATTGCCATGAGCACGATTTGCCGCTTACCCCGGAAAACGCCCAGCAGTTTACCACGCTGCACCCCCGCTGTGGCACCAGCTTTTTGCTGATTGTGTTTCTGATTTCCATTGTGCTGTTTACCCTGGTGGGCTATCAGGGCACCAACTATTTCCTGCGCCTGGGCAGCCGGCTATTGCTGATGCCTGTTGTGGCCGGTATCAGCTATGAGGTGCTCAAGGGGCTGGCTCATTCCGAAAGCAAGATTGCCCGGATTCTGCGCTGGCCCGGTATGCAGATGCAGCGGCTGACCACCCGCCAGCCCACCAACGAAATGCTGGAGGTGGCCATTGTATCCATGAATGTGGCGCTGCACGGCCTGCCCGATGGCTGCGAAACCACCCCGGAAGGTTATACCGTGATTCACGATTACCGTGTGGCCGATCCCGAACTTCGCAAGGAAATTCCCACGGAGCAAAAGGACTGAATGATGACCGTCAGAGAGGCGTTGAAACAGGCGGAGCAAACCCTTTCTCAGGTGCCGGATCCCCGTATCGATGCAGAACTGCTTTTATCCCATGTAATGGGGATGGAGCGCATGCGTATGCGGCTGGAGGGCGAAATGGAACTATCCGGCGAGCAGGAGCAGCGTTTTGCGTCGCTCCTGCTTTCGCGCGCCCGGCGGATTCCGCTGCAATACCTGGTGGGCAGTCAGGGCTTCTATGGGCTGGAGATGGCAACCGATCGCCGGGCGCTGATTCCCCGGCAGGAAACGGAAGAACTGTGCGAACTGGGCATTGCGTTTTTGAAAAAGCTGCCTGCGCCCGTGGCGCTGGACCTGTGTACAGGCAGCGGAGCCATTGCCGTGGCCCTCAAGCATGAATGTCCTCACGCCCAGGTTCATGCGGCGGATGTAAGCGCGGCCGCCCTTTCTTTGGCTCGTGAAAACGCCGCGCGAAACGCTGCGGATATTGCGTTTCATTTCGGAGATTTGTGGAACGCAGTGGGGGAGTTGCGTTTTGATTTGATTTTGTCGAATCCTCCCTATATTCCTACGAAGGACTGCCAGACTTTGCAGCCCGAGGTTCAAAAAGAGCCCCGCTTGGCTCTGGACGGCGGCGCGGACGGGCTGGATTTCTACCGCCGCATCGCCGGAGAGGCAACCCGGCACTTGCTGCCCGGCGGTCTGCTGGCTGTGGAGGTAGGCGATGAACAGGCCGGGGCTGTTCGGCAGCTGTTTGAATCGGCGGGGCTGAGCGGCGTTTCGGTTCATCAGGATTTGTACGGTTTGCCACGGATGGTTTCAGCCAGGTTTACGTAGCGCTTTTCTCATGCTCAAACGCCCCCTCATTGGAAAAGCGAAGGAGTGAAGCCCTATGTTTGAAAAATTTGACTGGATGGTGAACCGTTATCAGGAGCTTAGCGAAGCGGTGAGCCAGCCGGATATCATCGCCGATCAGGCCCGGTGGCAAAAGCTGCTCAAGGAGCGCGCCGGGCTGGAGGCGGCAGTGGAAGCCTATCAGGCCTATCAGAAAACGCTGAAGGAAATAGACGAGACCAAAGAACTGCTTTCTCAGCCGGAAATGGCGGACCTGGCGCAGCTGGAAATGCAGGAGCTGGAGGAACAGCGGGCCCAGCAGGAGCAGGAATTAAAGGTTTTGCTGCTGCCTAAGGACCCGGACGCCGACCGTAACGTGGTGATGGAAATTCGTCCCGGAGCGGGCGGCGACGAGGCGGCGCTGTTTGGCGCGCTGCTGTTGCGCATGTATACCCGCTATGCAGAGCGTCACCGGCTGAAGCTGGAGGCGGTCAGCTATAACATGACTGAGCTGGGCGGCGTGAAGGAAGCGGTGTTCACCATCAGCGGTCAGGGCACGTTCAGCCGCCTGAAATATGAAAGCGGCGTGCACCGGGTACAGCGGGTGCCCTCTACCGAGGCGGGCGGCCGGATTCACACCAGCACCTGCACCGTGGCTGTGCTGCCGGAGGTGGAGGATGTAGAGGTGGACAACAATCCCGGCGACTTGCGCATTGATGTGTACCGCTCCACCGGTCACGGCGGTCAGTGCGTAAACACAACCGACAGCGCCGTGCGCATAACCCATCTGCCTACGGGCCTGGTGGTTACCTGCCAGGATGAGAAAAGCCAGATTAAAAACCGGGCTAAGGCCATGCAGGTGCTCAAAAGCCGCCTGTACGACAAGCTGCGCTCGGAAAAGGACAGCGAATATGCCGCCAACCGCAAGGGTCAAATCGGCACCGGCGACCGCAGCGAGCGGATTCGCACCTATAACTTTCCGCAGGGCCGGGTGACTGATCACCGCATTGGGCTCACCCTGTACCAGATTGACAGCATCATGGACGGCGACCTGGATGAGATAATCGATGCGTTGACGCTGGCCGAGCAGGCCCGAAAGCTGGAAGAAATGACTCAGGCATAGGTCGATAAGGTGAGGAAAGAGGGGTTTTCTCATGGAAACCAAACTGCTCAAGCCCACGGATGAGGCGCTGGAAGAAGCGGCGAGGATTTTGCAAAGCGGCGGATTGGTGGCCTTTCCTACGGAAACGGTGTATGGACTTGGGGCCGACGCCCTGAATCCCGCGGCGGTGAAAGCCATCTTTGCCGCAAAAGGCCGCCCGGCAGATAATCCGCTGATTGTGCATGTGCCCGCTATAGAGGGCGCGGAACCTCTTTGCGTGATTGATGAGCGTTCCCGTTGGGTGATGGAGCATTTTTGCCCGGGTCCCCTTACGCTGCTGATGCCCAAGAAGCCCTGCATCCCGCCTGAAACCAATGCGGGGCTGCCCAGCGTAGCCGTGCGGATTCCCTCTCATCCGGTGGCGCAAAAGCTGCTTCGCGCTTGCGGGGTTCCTGTGGCCGCGCCCAGCGCCAACACCTCCGGCAAGCCCAGCCCTACCGCCGCCCGGCATGTGTACCACGATTTGCGGGGAAAGCTGCCCCTGATTCTGGATGGGGGAGAGTGCCAGGTGGGGTTGGAAAGCACCGTGCTGGACATGACGGGTTCGATTCCCACTGTGCTGCGGCCCGGCGGCATAACGCCGGAGATGCTGCTGGAGGTGCTGCCCCGGGTACAGGTGGCAGACAGTGTACTGCGGCCTTTGCAGAAGGGGGAAAAGGCCCTTTCTCCCGGCATGATGTACAAGCACTATGCTCCCGGCGGCGAGCTGTGGATGGTGCGCGGACAGGCGGAAAACGTGCAGCGCAGCTGCCTGCGCCATTACCGGGAAGCGGTAGCGGAAGGAAAGAACGCCCGTATTCTGGCTTTTGAGGAGCATTTGCCCGCTTATGAAGGCGCATGCGCCCTGTCCATCGGCACGCTGAGCCGCCCGGAAACCGTAGGGCATAAGCTGTTTGCTCTGCTCCGGCAGATGGATGATGAACAGGTGGACGTTCTGTTTTGTGAAGTGCTGCCTGCCCAGGGGTTTGGGCTGGCCATTATGAACCGGCTGTGCCGGGCGGCCGCCTTCCGTACCATCGAGGCGGATGAGGAAGCATGAAAACCCTGTTGTTTGTTTGCACAGGCAATACCTGCCGCAGCCCCATGGCCGCTTGTTTGATGAACGACCTGGCCCTTCGCCTGGGCAAAAGCGTGCATGCCGTGTCGGCCGGCGTGGGCGCGTGGCCGGGAATGGAGGCTTCGGAGGGCGCCAAACGGGCCATGGAGCGCCGGGGTCTTTCACTGGAAAACCATTTGTCTCAGCCGGTGACCCGACGGCTGCTTGAGCGTGCGGATTGGGCAGTGGGCATGAACGAGGGACATGCGCGGCGGCTGAAAGCCATGGGCGTTTTAACGCCCATCAGGGCCTTTGACGATCCACCCATTACGGATCCCTATGCCGGCGGCGACGACGTGTACGAGCAGGCTGCCCGTGATATTGAACGTCAGCTGCCTGCATTGCTGGCAGCGCTGGAGGCGGAAGGAGGAAAACGATGAAAATCACCTTTTTGGGAGCGGCCCACGAGGTAACAGGCAGTCGTTTTTTGTTGGAGGCCTGCGGCAAACAGGTGATGGTGGACTACGGCATGGAGCAGGGCGTGGACCTGTACGAAAATGCACCGCTGCCCATTGCGGAAAGCGCCATCGACTATGTGTTTCTGACCCATGCCCACATTGATCACAGCGGATATTTGCCGCTTTTGTGCAAGCGTGGGTTTGACGGCCCCATTTTCACCACCGACGCTACGGCGGATTTGTGCCGGATGATGCTGCTGGATTCCGCCCATATCCAGGAAAGCGACGCAGAGTACAAAACCCGCAAGAATCAGCGCAGCGGAAAGCCGCCGGTGGAGCCGCTGTACACCGAGGAGGACGCGCTGCGGGCGTGCCGGCACTTCCGTCCCTGCCATTACGGGCAAACGGTGCAGGTGTGCGAGGGAATCGCCATTCGCATGGTGGACGCGGGCCATTTGCTGGGTTCCGCCTCCATTGAGGTAACGGTGAACGAGGAGGGGCGGCAGCAGGTTATTGTATTCTCCGGCGACATTGGCAACGTGAATCAGCCCTTGATTCGCGACCCTCAATACCTGAAACGGGCGGATTATGTGGTGATGGAATCCACCTACGGCGACCGTTCTCACGGCCCCAAGCCGGATTACATTGCCGAATTGACCCGCATTTTGCAGGAAACCTTTGACCGAGGCGGCAATGTGGTCATTCCCAGCTTTGCGGTGGGCCGCACCCAGGAAATGCTGTACTTCATTCGCCAAATCAAGCAGGAGGGTCTGGTGAAGGGGCACGACGGCTTTCCGGTATATGTGGACAGCCCTTTGGGCATCGAGGCAACCCACGTGTTTAACGAAAACACCGCCGAGTGCGCCGACGAGGAAACCACCGCGCTGATTCGCGCAGGGATCAATCCCATTTCCTTCGAGGATTTGCGCATTGCCGCAACAGCCGAGGAAAGCAAGCTGATAAACGACGAGCCCACGCCCAAGGTGATTCTTTCGGCCAGCGGCATGTGCGATGCGGGACGGATTCGCCATCATTTGAAGCATAACCTGTGGCGGCCGGAATGTACCGTTCTGTTCGTAGGCTACCAGAGCGTGGGTACCCTGGGACGCAGCCTGGCGGACGGAGCCAAGCAGGTTAAGCTGTTTGGCGAAACCATCAGTGTACAGGCTCACATTGAAAAGCTGACCGGTATCAGCGGCCACGCGGATAACGAAGGGCTGATGCGCTGGACATCTGCTTTTGACCCCAAGCCGCAGCACGTGTTTGTGGTGCATGGCGACGATCAGGCGGCCGATGTGTTTGCGTCGCGCCTCCAAAACGAATTGGGGCTGGACGCGCAGGCTCCCTACAATGGGGAAAGCTGGAGCCTGTCGCCGCTGGAAAAGCTGTGCGAAGGCAATCACGAACGGTTGAAAAAGCCTGCCCGGGATTTGGCGGCGCTGGATGCGGCGCAGCCTGCTCAAACGCCTGCCTTTGCGCCAACCAAGCGTCAGGCAAAGCAAGCCCACAAACAGGTGAACCGCAGCACGGCCTATGGACAGCTGCTGACGGCTGGCGAAAAGCTGCTGGAACTGGTTCAATCCCTGCAAAACCGTTCCGCAAAGGAGCAAAACCGGCTGACCAAGCAAATCAATCATTTGCTGAAAGTCTTCGGCAAAAAATAACGACAATCCGCCGGCTGACTTCGTTGCAAGCGAAGCGGCCGGCGGATTGTCGTTGGAGGTTGTTGTGAAAGGTTTTTCAGGGAGCAACGATTCTCTTTCTCGCGGAATGGCCGCGGAAGAAAGCTTTCGCTCGGCGCGAACCCGGTTCCGGGGCAAAGCCCGGCCGGGGCGCAGGGGAGGAACCCCTGCCGGCGCTGGCGTGTCAGTCGTCCTCCTGCCCGGCAGCGGCCATCACGCTTTTCAAACCGGCCACGCTTTCCACGGGCACAGAAAAGAGAACGGTGTGAGCGGGACTTTGGATACCTGCTTTGTCCATAATGGCCCGCATGATGGTTTTCTTTTCCACGGCGGCGGTCAAAATCAGAATCATTTCCTTCTCATCCGCAATGGACATGCCAAAGAAGCGGTTGGCGCCCTCCGGATTGGTGCCTTTGGCGTGAATGACGGTGCCGCCCATGGCTCCGGCCTCGCGGGCAGCGTCCATCACATCGTCTACATGACCGCGGTTGACAATGGCAATCAGCAACTCATAAACAAAGGGCATATCCGTCACCTCTCCCAAAATGATGTCCTGTTTTTCCGTGAGGTACCGCAGGCTGCTGGCACCGGCAATGCTGCCTACCGGCACGGTAAAAGCCACGCCGCCGCCGGGCATGTCCAGGCCCATTTCACTGACCAGCGCGCGCATCAGCCGCCTGGCGCGGCCAAAGGAAGTCATGGCATAGGCGAGAACCTTTTCCGTCTTTTCCAGACCCAATAGGTTCAAAATGTTCTTGCTGGCCGTGCCCTGGCACAGCACGCTGATGCTGGTGCCGATGTTGTGCTCCTCCAAAAAGGCGGACAAACGCTCGCTTTGGTCGCGCCTGACGATAACGTTTAACAGGCAAAGGTCGTGCATAACGCATACTCCTTCCAAGATGTGCGGTTCATTATTCGATGATTTCCTCCTGCGGGGGCTTGAGGGCGGGCTTTCCGGCAGCCTTGCGCCGCGTGAACAGGCCCAGAAGCTGAATGGTAATCAGCGGCGTCATGGCCACCATGGCCACTACGCCGAAGGCGTCCGTGGCCACGTCGCCGCCAACGGCGGTGCAAGCCCCCATGGCCAGAGGCAACAGGAAGGTGGCCGTCATAGGGCCGGAAGCCACGCCGCCGGAGTCAAAGGCGATGGAAGTGTAAATGGGCGGCACAAAGAACATCAAAATCAGCGACAGGGCATAGCCGGGCACCAGCAAATACAGAATGTTCAGCCCCGTCAGCACCCGCAGCATGGACAGCCCCACAGAGACGGATACGCCAATGGACAGGCTCAGCATCAGGGCATGGGGCGGAATCACGCCGGCGCTGACCTCGTAGACCTGCTTGCTGAGCACATGCACAGCAGGCTCGGCAGACACCACGTAATAGCCGATGAGCATGCCGATGGGCACCAGCACCCAGCGATAGGGCAGCGAAGCCAGGGTTTGTCCCAGATAGGAACCCATGGGCATGAAGCCCACGTTCACGCCGGTCAAAAACAGGGCTAAGCCCACATAGGTGTACAAAAGGCCGGCAAAAATACGCACCACTTCCCGCCCGGGCAGATGCAGCGCGAAGAGCTGAAACAGAACAAAAAAGGCTGCAATGGGGGCCAACGCCAGCGCAACCTCGCCCAGGTAACTTGGCAGCGCGGTAACAAACAACCGGGTCATAGCCTGGGTGTCGGCAACATTCATAATGGCGGAAGAACCGGTATACACGGTATCCTCGGGTTGGTAAATCAGGCTGAGAATCATCACGGCCAGAATGGGCCCGATGGAAGAAAGCGCTACCAGACCAAAGGAGTCGTTTTCCGCGTTGGCGTCGCTGCGGATGGCGCTTACGCCAAAGCCCAGGGCCAGAATAAAGGGAACGGTCATAGGCCCCGTGGTCACGCCGCCGGCGTCAAAAGCCACAGCCAGAAAGTTCTTGGGCACAAATTGAGCCAGCACAAACACCGCCGCATAGCAGCCCAGCAGCAGATAGGCCATGCGAATCCGAAACAGGATGCGCAGCAGCGCCACCACCAGAAACAGCCCCACGCCTGCGGCCACCATCACAATCAGGGTCATGTTGGGAATGCCTGGCACCTGCTCGGCCAGCACCTGCAAATCCGGCTCCGACATGGTAATCATAACGCCCACCAAAAAGGAAATCAGCAGCACTACCCACAGCTTTTTGCTGCGGGTCATGGCCGCGCCCACCTCCTCGCCGATGGGGGTCATGGCCAGTTCGGTACCCAAGGTGAACAGCCCCGTGCCGATAATCAGCATGGCGGCCCCCACCAAAAAGCCCAGCATGGTGCTCAGCGGGGCGGGCACCAGCACAAAGCACAGCGCCAACACGATGACGGCTATGGGCAAAACCGATGAAAGCGCTTCTTTCCATTTTTCCCGTAAACTGGTGTGAAAGGCTTTGCTCTTGCTTTTGATTTTGTTTTTCTTCATCTCATCCCTCCATCTTTTTTTCATTGCCAAGCGCCGCTAAGCGCCGTGCGCAAAGCAGGCCCAGCGCAAGCGCCGTCAAGTCCGCCGCCAGCTGCCAGCCGCTTTCCAGCCCTGGAAACACCAGCGCTACCGATACCAGCAAAAAGCCGAGCACCGCATAATAGGCGTAGCCGGTGAAGCGGTCGAACAGCCATTTGACTGCTTTCATACAGGCCAGGGCGGAGAGGGCAAAGCCCGCGCCGATCAGCAGCCCCTCCTTCAGGGCCAGCTGGGAAACCGCCTGCAAAAAAGCCTTATACCACCCCAGCCGGATCATGACAAACGAGGTGGAAACCCCGGGCACCACCGTGCCGATTCCCTCCAGCACCCCGCAGCCAAAGGCTTGCCAGCCGGTTAAGGCAGACAAATCGTTCCTGCCGACAAAAGGCAGGCAGAGGGGCAGCGCCAATGCAATGCCCAGAAGCAGCGCCAGCAGCCAGCGCACCTGAAAACGCCCGCCCTGCTGCGCCTCCTGAAGCAAATCCGGCACGCCGCCCAGAATAAAGCCGATAAACAGGTACAGCATAAGGGCTTCATAACGCTGCATGGCCGCGTCCAGGGCCCATGCGCCCAGCAGCACGCCCAAGCCGCCGCCCAGGGCCAGCGGAAAAAGAAACCTGAGCTTGGCCTTCGTGTTATGAAAAATGCCAAGCACCGCCTCCAGCATGGGCCGGTACAACCCAAAGGATACCGCCATCACACCGCCGCTCACTCCGGGCAGAATGGCGCCTATACCGATGAGAGCCCCTGCCAGAACATTTCGCCAGAAAACATGCCGCACAGTTTTCGCCTGCCTTTCCAGGATAGTCTATGCTTGCGCACGTCCGGCTATGAAACAGTATATCATGGCGGCCCGATAAACACAATCAACAGAACGGCCCGGCTGTCTGAATGA
Source organism: uncultured Clostridia bacterium (assembly GCA_934621485.1). Lineage (GTDB taxonomy): Bacteria > Bacillota > Clostridia > Christensenellales > Aristaeellaceae > Limiplasma. The sequence continues at coordinate 51,136 of CAKTUS010000005.1, read as the reverse complement.
AGGTTTGTTGGCGGTTTTTTAGCGGCGCGCGAGCAAGCGTGTCGGCGTATTGCCACAAAAGCGTTTTTGCGCTACAATAGATCCAGCGCATGCCATACGCATGAACATCAAGGAGGATGAACGGTATGAGTGAAAAACAACTGCTGCGAAAGGATGTTCCGCTGAAGGACCAGTGGGATCCCAGCCATATTTACGCCGCCCAGGAGGACTGGGAAAAGGATTTTGCCTGGATCAAAGAAAACAGCGCCAAGCTGGCCGCTTATGCGGGAACGCTGAAAAACGGCCGCGATACGGTGCTGGAGGCGCTGAAGCTGTATGCCCAGGTGAGCGAACACATGGCCCGGCTGTATTTGTACGCCATGGTAAGCCTGAACAGCGATAACTCCGATAGCTTCTATCAGGGCGTATCGGCCCGGGCAGGCAGCCTGTATGCGGAGTTTTCCGCCGCCGTGGCCTTCCTGAGCCCCGAATTGCTGGCCCTGCCGAAGAAAATCCTGAAAGCCTACCTGGACGACCCGGATTTTGCCGATTTTGACGTAATGCTCAAGGATTTGGAGCGCCTGCGCCTCCACACCCTGAGCGCCGATAAAGAAACCCTGCTGGCCAACGCCCAGGAGGTGTTCGGCGCGCCCAGCAACATTTACGATATGCTTACCGATGTGGACATGAGCCTGGGCAAAGTGAAAAATGACGAGGGAAAGCTGGTGGACCTGACCCACGCCCGGTTCGGCTCGCTGATGGAAAGCCGGAACCGCGCCGTGCGCAAGGGGGCTTACGAGCGCATGATGAAGGCTTACGGCGCTTACGGCTCTACCTTTGCCGCTACCTATGCGGCCAATGTAAAGGGCGACGTGTTTGCTGCCCGGGCCCATGGCTACAAGAGCGCCCGGGCGGCCGCCCTGTACCCGGACGCTGTGCCTGAAAGCGTGTACGATAACCTGCTCAAGGCCATTCACGACGCCATTCCAACCTTGAACGCCTATTGCGGCTTGCGCAAAAACGCCTTTGATATTCCCACGGTGCACATATACGATCTGTATGTGCCTATGGCCAAGAATTTCGATATGAAGCTCACCTTTGACCAGGCTTACGACCTGCTGCTGGAGGTGGTGGAGCCTCTGGGCAAAGACTATCAGGATGTGGTGCGCAAGGCTAAGGGCAGCCGCTGGATTGATGTGTACGAAACCCCCAATAAGTCCACCGGCGCTTATTCCGCGGGCAGCGCCTACGGCGTCCATCCTTATGTGATGCTCAACTTCCGTCCCGAGCTGGACGGGCTGATGACCCTGGCCCATGAGATGGGTCACGCCATGCACAGCTACTATTCCAATCAGAATCAGCCCTTTGTGAAGAGCGATTACACCATCTTTGTGGCGGAGGTGGCCTCCACCTGCAACGAGGTGCTCACCATTCATGCTCTGCGCAAAAAATATGCCGGCAACAAGGCCGCTCAGGCCGCGCTGATCGGCCGTATGCTGGAGGGTTTCCGCACCACCGTTTTCCGTCAGGCTATGTTTGCCGAGTTTGAGATGATCGCCCACAACATGGAGGAATCCGGCCAGCCCCTGACCCGCGAATCCCTCTGCGTCGCCTATTACGAGCTGAACAAGACCTATTATGGCGGCGGATGCCGGGTGGATAAGCTGGTGGAGAACGAATGGATGCGCATCCCCCATTTCTATCGTTCCTTCTACGTGTACAAATATGCCACCGGCTTCTGCGCGGCAGTGGCCTTGGCCAACCGCATCTTAACCGGCGGCCCGGAGGCGGTGGCGGCGTACCGCAGGTTCCTGACCCTGGGCGGAAGCATGTCGCCCATCGAAGAGCTGAAAGTGGCCGGTGTGGATATGTCCACCCCCGAACCGGTGGAATCGGCGCTGGACACCTTCGCCGAGCTGCTGGCGGATTTTTCCGAAATGATGTAACCGTAAAAGGAGCATTGGGAGGTCGGCGTGAAGGGCCGCCCTCGGCTTATGGGAAAGAATCCCGGCTGGTATCGGGGCTGTTGCAGCGTTCCGGTTTCGATTGAAAAAAAGCAGCGGCGTATCCGCTGGTTTTGGCAGGTTTACGCTCTTTGCCTGTTGGCGACGGTTCGCCAGCAGGCAAAGAGTGTTTTTATCAGAAAACCGGTTTTTTACCGCCTCCCAATAGTATGGCGGAAGAAAAAGCAGTGAGAAACCTTGAAAAATCATCGCGCGCTCACGCTTTTTCGGCCCAGGGCGCTTGTTTCACAAAGCGGCCCGTTTTATGCAGGCTTTTCCAAGAATGGCTCGTTGAATAAAGGAAAATGCCTTGTTAAGGAGGAAAAACCATGAAACGATTGCTTGCGCTGCTGGCCGCTTTGCTGCTTTGCCCATGTACGATAGCTGCGGCTCAGGAAACGGCCGGTTCGGAGTGGGCGGAAAAGACGGCTTTGGCCTTTTTGCAAAATCCTTCTATCGACGAGCCTTTGGAGGACAGAAGCCTCACGGTAACGCCGCTGAAAAACGGCGAGGGCTGGCTGGCACGGGCGGAGGCCGCCGGGAACCGGCCATGGCTGGAAGTGCGCTTCAGCAACGAAGGGACGGTATGGCAGTATCAAAACGGCGCGCTGCGGCTGCCTGATTTGCCGGCAGGTGAAAATGTGCGGGAATTAACCGGCGAGCAAATCACGGCCATTGACAATATGAACGGCCAGCTGTTTTGCCGCTATAATCAGCAAAGCGTGATAGCGGTGGACAGCGTTGACGGCCGCGAGGTTTGCTTTTTGGAGGAGGAAATGTACGGAGCGTATCTGGCGGTAAGCCTGGAGCCCTCTTTGAAGGTGTACGCCTATGGCGATCTTTCCAAACCGACGGTTCAATATGGCGATTACTTGTCCCTTCAGCAGGCCCAGAGCATCGCTTTGGCGCTGTTGCAGGAAGAATTGGACCTGAACGATGAAAGAAGCGCGGCGCTTCAATTTCAGGAGGAATCCTGCTTTCTGCCCACTTCCCGGTGGCTGAATCAGGAAATTAACACGCCGTGCTGGTACGTGGTCTATCGACTGGAGGGAACTGAGGCCGAGTGGGCCGGCGGCCTGGCCGGGGACTATGGGGTGCTGCTGGATGCGCTTACCGGCGAAAAGCGTCTGATTCTGTCGCCGTGGGAAACCGGCAACGGCTGATGGAGGAAAGCGAATGAAACGATGGCTTGCGTGGCTGATGGCGCTGATGCTCGCGGTTCCCTGCGGGGTTGCCGCTCAGGAAACAAACCGTCGGGAATGGGCCGAGACGCTGGTAACGGCCTTTTTGGAAAGTCCGTATGTGGACGAGCCCCTGGATGGGCGTGCCGTCGCCTTAACCCCGCCGGAAGGGGGAAAAGGGTGGCGGGCCCACGTGGAAACGGAAAAAACATCCGTCGCTGATGCTTCTCCTTGACGAGAACGGGCGTATCAACCAGTACCGAAACGGCGCGCTGCAAACGCTTTCCGCTTTGCCTGCGGAGGCATGGAGGGGAGAAAGCCTGCCGCTTGAGCGGTTGGCGGCCATTGGCGAAATGACGCATCGCTTGCTCAATCATCGGGGCTATGACGAGTTTGGCCCCTATGCCGCGGAAACGGCGGACCGGTTTACTGTTTTCAGGACAACGGCTACCAGGCGTATCTGGCGCTTGGGCTGGAGCCTTCGCTCAAGCTGTACGCCTTTGGCGATATGACCGCGCCCGGCGCCCGCTACGAACCGTATTTGACGCTGGAGGAGGCGCAGACGATTGCCAAAGGCCTGTTGGAAAAGGAGGCCGGACTGTCCCGGGAGCAGCAGGCAGCACTGTTTTTGCAGTAAAGCGAGTTTGAGCTTTCTCAGGGGCGCTGGCTGGATGACAACCTGCCGCTGCCCTATTGGATGATGATTTTCCGCATTTCCCGCACGGAAGAGGACTACGACGAATATGCCGTGTTTTTGGATGCACGCACCGGAGAGAGGCTGGAAGTGCCGCTGCCCGGAGAAACGCGCATGGGCTAAAAAGCCGGGATGAATTGGCAAAAAGCCCTTGACAAAAGGAGGGGGCCATCCTATAATACAAATTGGTCACGCTGCGAAATGCATGTTTTACAGCGTTTCAAAAAGGCAGATGCTTTTGTCTGTGAGGGCCGGGACATTGCGAAAATACGGAAGCGCTTGCTGAAGGTTTGCACAGTCCTCCCCGGAAAGATTTTTGGTGCCGGCTCGCAATGCGTGCAGGCTAAAGGAATGAGGAGGTGTAACCATGGCAGTACCGAAGGGTAAAGTTTCCAAGGCTCGTGGTCGTTCCCGCCGCGCAAACTGGAAGCTGAGCGCACCCGGCATCGTAGAGTGCCCCCAGTGCCACGAAAAGAAGCTGGCTCACCGCGTGTGCAAGCATTGCGGTTATTACAACGGCGTTCAGGTCATCGACATGACCGAGAAGAAGGAAAACAAGTAACGTTTCCTTTTCATGTCTGCAAGGCTGCTTGACATCCATCAGGCAGCCTTGCGGCGTATCGCCCCGTGAACAGGAGGAGTACCCCGCTCGCCGCTATAGAGAGGGCCGTCCCCGGCTGAAAGACGGCCTGCATTCGCGCGCGGGGGAAGGTCGCCTGGAAGGGCGCAGGGTGAAATCCATCAGCCCTGCCGCGTGCGCGCGTTACAGCGCTAAGAGGCGGCCTGTGCAAGGCCGCAAAATAAGGTGGTACCACGGAGCTGCTCCGTCCTTTGGACAGGAGGCGGCTTTTTCTGTTTACGGCCTTTTTTCGGAAGGAGACGGCCTGCATGAACGTTTCCCAAATAGCGTCCCGGCTGAGCGCGCCCGGATTGGCGCTGCTGGCCCTTGGCGCGGCGCTGTGCCTGGCTGCCGGTATGCTGGCTGCAAAGCTTTGGGGCTCGGAAAAGGGCGCAAAGCGAATCGGGCTCATCAAAGCGGCCGGATTGGCGCTGGCTCTGGCCGGTACCGTGATTTTGCTGGATTTCATCCCCGGAATGTAATGCACAGGAGGGAAAACTATGGAATTTGAAATGGATAAGGTGTACAGCCCCCAAAGCATCGAGGACAAGCTGTACAAAATGTGGGAGGACAGCGGCGCGTTTGTGGCGCACCGTGAGGAGGGCAAAAAGCCTTTTACCATCGTGATGCCGCCCCCCAACATCACCGGTCAGCTGCACATGGGCCACGCCATGGACTGCCTGCTTCAGGACGCGCCCATTCGCTATCACCGCATGAAGGGCGACCCCACCCTGTGGCTGCCCGGCACGGACCACGCCTCTATTGCCACCGAGGTGAAGGTGGTGGAGCAGATGGCCAAGGAAGGCCTGATCAAGGATATGGTGGGCCGCGAGGGCTTCCTGGAGCGTGCCTGGGCCTGGAAAAAGGAATACGGCGGCCGCATCAACCGCCAGCAGCGCCGCCTGGGCGCCAGCTGCGACTGGAGCCGGGAACGCTTTACCATGGATGAGGGCTGTAACGAGGCTGTGCGCGAGGTGTTTGTGCGCCTGTATGAAAAAGGGCTCATCTATCGTGGCAGCCGCATCATCAATTGGTGCCCCGAGTGCCAGACCGCCCTGTCCGACGCCGAGGTGGAATATGAGGAGCAGGCCAGTCACCTGTGGCACATTCGTTATCCCGGCGCGGATGGCAGCGAAGGCGTGGTGGTAGCCACCACCCGCCCCGAAACCATGCTGGGCGACACCGGCGTGGCCGTGAACCCGGGCGATGAGCGCTATACCAATCTGGTAGGCAAAAACGTGATTTTGCCCCTGCTGAACAAGGAAATCCCCGTGGTGGCCGACGAATATGTGGACATGGAGTTCGGCACCGGCGCGGTGAAGATGACCCCTGCCCATGACCCCAACGACTTTGAGGTGGGCAAGCGCCACCACCTGGACATCATCCGCGTGACCAACGACGACGGCACCATGAATGAAAACGCCGGCAAGTATCAGGGCATGACCGCCATGGAGTGCCGCCAGGCCGTGGTGAACGACCTGCGCCAGCAGGGCTACCTGGTAAAGATTGAGGACTACACCCACAACGTGGGCACCTGCTACCGCTGCCACCACACGGTGGATCCGGTAACCAGCACCCAGTGGTTTGTGAAGATGGAGCCCCTGGCCAAGCCCGCCATTGAGGCGGTGCGCAGCGGAAAAACCCGCTTTGTGCCGGATCGCTTTGCGAAAACCTATTTTAACTGGATGGAAAACATCCGCGACTGGTGCATCAGCCGCCAGCTGTGGTGGGGTCACCGCATCCCAGCCTGGTACTGCGACGACTGCGGCGAAACCATCGTAGCCAAGGAAGCGCCCCACAAGTGCCCCAAGTGCGGCAGCGAGCATTTGCACCAGGACGAGGATGTGCTGGACACCTGGTTCTCCTCTGCCCTGTGGCCCTTCTCCACGCTGGGCTGGCCTCATGAAACCGAAGATTTGAAATACTTCTATCCCACCGATATGCTGGTAACGGGCTACGACATTATCTTCTTCTGGGTGGCCCGCATGATTTTCTCCGGCATTGAGCAGATGGGCGAAACACCCTTCCACACCGTGCTGATTCACGGCCTGGTGCGCGATTCTCAGGGCCGCAAAATGTCCAAGAGCCTGGGCAACGGCGTGGATCCGCTGGAGATTATCGACAAGTACGGCGCGGACGCCCTGCGCTTCTCCCTGGCCATGGGCATCAGCCCGGGCAACGATACCCGCTATTCCGACGAAAAGGTGGAAAGCGCCCGCAACTTTGCCAATAAGGTGTGGAACGCCAGCCGCTTTGTGCTCATGAATACCCAGACCCGGGAAACCATCGACCCCGCCCGGCTGACCCTGCCGGACAAGTGGATCCTGAGCCGGCTGAACAAGGCCATTGAGGAAATCAGCGCCCATATGGAGGACGGCGATTTCGGCATTGCCGCCAACCGAATTTACGACTTTGCCTGGAGCGAGTTCTGCGACTGGTACATCGAGCTGAGCAAGGGCCGCCTGATGGGCGAGGACGAGGCGCAGAAGCAGAATGTGCGCGCTGTGCTGCTCTATGTGCTGGAGGGCCTGCTGAAGCTGCTGCATCCCTTCATGCCCTTCCTGACCGAGGAAGTGTACCAGCACCTGCCGGAGCACGACGGCATGCTCATCACCTCCCGCTGGCCCCAGGTGAAGGAGGAATACTTCTTTGAGGCGGAGGAACGCCAGATGGAGGGCCTGATGGAAATCATCCGCGCCATCCGCAACCTGCGGGCTGAAATGAACGTGCAGGCGGGCAAGCGTACCCACGTGACCCTGATTCCCGAAGCAGGCTGGGAGGATACTCTGTCCATTGCCGGCCCTTATTTGCAGCGCCTTGCCTATGCCAGCGACGTGGCCCTGGGCGGCAAGGACGCCCTTAGCGGCGAAAAGGTGGTCAGCGCCGTGTGTGCCGCGGGCGAAATTCGGATTCCGCTGGGCGACCTGGTGGACTTTGCCAAAGAAATAGCCAGGCTGGAAAAGGAACAAAAGACTCTGGAGGGCGAAATTGCCCGCGCCAGCGCCAAGCTGAATAACCCCGGCTTCCTAAACAAGGCTCCCGCCAATCTGGTGGAGCAGGAGAAGGAAAAGCTGAAGGTGAATGAAGCCAAGCTACAGGCGCTGGAAGCCCGCATCGCCGACCTGAAAGCCAACTGACCGAAGCAGATTTGCTCGGAACCTCCACCCCCTCTAAGGCGCGCATGTTTGAGCGCCGGCTGGAGGGAGCTCCCGTTACCTTCGTCACTCCCTTCCGGCCGGGCATTGCCGCCCAGCCGGAAGAGGATGGCGTCACCCCAGAGGAAAACGCACGGAAAAGGCCGTTTTTATGGCCGATACGTACCCTGTGTCATCTGCCACGACAGCGGCATGTATCGCCGGACGACGCACGTCAGCCGGGGCTGCATGTTACTGCCCCTCAGGCCGGCACAAAAGCTCGCCAGACGGCGATCTTTTGTGCCGAGAAGCGCTCTTTGCCTGCCATCTGCGGCTCGCCAGGCGGCAAAGAGCGAGCCTTGCTGCGCAAGGCAGCCGAAACCAACGTACACGCCGCCGGTTTCGGAATCAAAATCGGAGGGATACGTCCCTCCGATACCTCCCAGGTTTTTTCGACAGTCTGCGGGGCTGCATGTTCGCAGCCCCTATGGCGTGCGGCTGACCGATGAGCAGATAATCGCGTATGATGCCGCTCTGGTCCATTCCCTGGGCGGGGAAACCCGCGCCTGCTGCCGAAACGCCGTTGCCGGTCAAACTCCGGCCGGCGTTGTTACCCATGCCGACTCCATGAAGCATGCACTGGACCGGGGCTTTTGGCTGGTGGACGCCCCGGCGCCGCCAGGCCTGAGGGCTGGCCCTTGGACAGCTTGTCCCGGACGCGGGACAAAAGCCATTGCTTCATTGATCCCGCTTTCACGGGAGAAGCGGACGAGGCCAAGGACGAAAACCAGGCCCAATGGGCAGCCTTTTTGAAAACAGGCCTGAACCTGTAAGGAGATACCATGCAAGACAACGGCTTTCACCATATTCCCGTCCTGTTTGACGAAGTGATGGAGTGGATGAACCCACAGCAGGACGGCGTATACGCCGACGGCACCCTGGGCGGCGGCGGACACAGCGAAGGAATCCTGCGGCTGTCCGGCGGCAGCGCCGCGCTGTACGGCATCGACCGGGACTGGGACGCGATTCGCGCCGCCAGCGAGCGGCTGAAAGCGTATCCGGGCTTTCATGCCATTCACGGAAACTTTCATGATGCAAAGGCGCTTTTGACGGAGGCGAACGCGCCGCCCCTGACCGGGGCGTTGCTGGACCTGGGCGTCAGCAGTCATCAGCTGGATGTAGGGGGCCGGGGCTTCAGCTACCATGAGGACGCGCCGCTGGATATGCGCATGGATACCAGTCAGGGGCAAACGGCGGCGGAGTACTTATCCACCGTCAGCATGGAGGAATTTCGCCGGATCCTGACGGAGTACGGCGAGGAAAAATGGGCCGCCCGCATTGCACAGGTGTTTGTGGAAAAGCGGGCGCAGAAGCCCATTCTGACCACCAGCGACCTGGTGAACGTGGTAGATGCGGCCATTCCCAAGGCGGTGCGCCGCAAGGATGACGGCCATCCGGCTCGGCGTACCTTTCAGGCGGTGCGCATTGCCCTGAACGACGAGCTGTCCCCGTTGGAGCAGGCCTTGTGCGACTTTGTAGACTTGTTGGCTCCCGGCGGAAGGCTGCTGGTGATTACCTTCCATTCTCTGGAGGACCGCATCACCAAAAACACCTTCCGCAGGCTGCAAAACCCCTGCACCTGTCCGCCGAAGGCGCCCATCTGCACCTGCGGCAGAAAGCCGCTTGGCAAGGCGCTGGGCGGCGGCGCGGTAAAGCCTTCCCAAGCCGAAACGGATGAAAACCCCAGGGCCCGCAGCGCCAAGCTGCGCATCTTTGAAAAGAAGCAGGAGGGGTGAAATGCCAACTTTGTACGTGGTGGCTACGCCCATCGGCAATCTGGGCGATATGACGCCCCGGGCTATCGACACCCTGAAAAACGTGGCGCTGATTGCGGCGGAGGATACGCGCGTGACCCAGAAGCTGCTCAGTGCCTTTGACATCCATACGCCTTTGACCAGCTGCCACGAGCACAACGAGCGCCAGAAGGCCAGGCAGATTGTGGAGCGCATGCTGGCGGAAAACATCGACGTGGCCGTAACCACAGACGCGGGTACCCCCTGTATCAGCGACCCCGGCTGCGTGCTGGTGGCGGAAGCAGTGGCGGCGGGCCTGGAGACCGTGGCGGTTCCCGGCCCTACGGCCATGGCCAGCGCCCTTAGCGTAAGCGGCATGGAAGTGAGCGAGTTTACCTTTTTCGGCTTTCTGCCCCGGCAGAAGAACGAACTGAAGGAAAAGCTGCTGGATATGGTCCGCCGCTCCAAGCTGGCGGTGGTGCACGAATCGCCTCACCGGGTGACTGCCTTGCTTCAGGCAGTAGCGGAAACTCTGCCTCATACCCGGGTCAGCGCCAGCTGCGATTTGACCAAGAAATATGAAAAAACCCTGCGCGGCGGTGTGGAGGAAGTATTGTGCCAGCTGGAAGCCAATCCCAAGGCGGAGAAGGGCGAGTATTGCCTGGTCCTTGCCTGGGATGCGCAGGACATTCCGACTCCGAAGGCGGCGACCTGCGCTCTCAGCCTGGAGGCGCAGTTGTTTGACGGACTGATGCGGGGCCTGTCCATGCGGGACGCCATGACGGAACTGCTGGAAAAGGGAGAACGAAAAAATGCCGTTTACGCAGCCAGCCTGCGGGTAAAAGAACGGCTGGGCGAATAACGGCGCGCCTGAAAAGAATAGGCTGTACAATCTAAGGACGAGGTGGGCAACATGAGTCTTTGGGAATTGGTTTTGGTTGGAATTGGCCTGTCGATGGACGCCTTCGCAGTATCCATGTGCAAGGGCCTGGGAATGAAGAAAATCAACTATGCACACGGCGCAATCATCGCGCTGTTTTTCGGCGTATTTCAGGGGATTATGCCCCTCGTTGGCTGGCTGCTGGGCACCCAGTTTGAAAGATATATTACCTCCATCGACCACTGGATTGCCTTTGTGCTGCTGGCCTATATCGGCGGCAAAATGATTTGGGACGCCTTCCATGAAAGGGAAGAGCCGGAGGAGGATGAACTGACTCAGAAGCTGGATTTGAAAGAGCTGTTCATTTTGGCCGTAGCTACCAGTATCGACGCGCTGGCGGTGGGCATTACCTTTGCGTTCCTACAGGTAAACATCGTGCCTGCCGTATCGCTGATTGCCGTGATTACCTTTACCATTTCCTTTGTGGGCGTGCTCATCGGCAATAAATTCGGCACCCGCTACCAGACCAAGGCAGAAATTGCCGGCGGCGCGGTGCTGGTGCTGATTGGCGTTAAAATCCTTCTGGAGCATTTGGGCGTTTTGAATCTGTAAGCGGGTCGTCCTCATCGCTCATCGGGCTTTCAAAGTTGGGACGAAACCACTCGACGTCCTTCATGGCGGCCAGCTGCTCGCGACTAATAACCGTTCCGGTTCCTAAACAGGCGTTGCAGCGGTAGCCACATTCCGGGCACACGCAGGTCATGCGTTCCGTTTCGGATTGAATCATATAAGCTTCACAGTGAGGACATCCACAGCGCATCCAAACGGCCTCCTTGAGGAAGAATAAACTTCATTATACCACAGCCTGAACCAAAACGCAAAGGAGGGACATGCTGAATGAAAACCGCCAAACGCTTCTGCGCTGCCGTCCTGCTGCTGATTTTGCTGCTGGCGCTTTGCGGCTGCAAGCAGAATCCAAGCCAGCAGCAGTTGTATGCCAAACTGCTTGATTATTTTGCGCGGCAGGGCTATACCTGTCAGTTGTCAAGCGCGACTGAAGACTTGCAGGTACCCATCTACCGGCCCCAGGCATGGCGGACGCTCACCTTGAACGGCACGGAACAGGTGCTGGTGTACTTTGATGAAAGCAACCGGGCCGATTACCTGAGCGAGGGTATCGATACTGAAGAATATGGCTACGTAACCCGCTTTGGCCTGCGATTTGTGCTGGTGTATCCTGGACAGGACGAGGGCGTGATCAGCGCTCTTCAGGCCATTCCAACGGACGATTGAAGACAGTCTGAGGGCTGCGCCGGCAGGCAAAACCCTTTGACGGCCCGATGCAGCCAAGCTTTGGCTGGACGATTAGAAAAACAGAAAGCGTTTGCAGAAAACGCAAGCCTATCCATTGGAGGAAGGTCGTTAGCGCACCCGCTTGTCGCCCCAGAAGAACAGGGCCACCGTGCCGGGGCCGGTGTGGCTGCCGATGGTGGTGCCGATGCTGTTGATAACGACCTTGCCGTTCAGCTTGGGAAAACGTTCCTCCACCAGCTTCGCTACAGCCTGCGCATCCTCCATGCAGGCGGATTCGGAAATATAGCACTTGCCGCTGTAGTTTTCACCATCTTGCGCATGCTCGCTCATTTTGTCTACAATCTGGCGAATGACCTTGCTCTTGCCGCGGATTTTTTCCCGCGGAATCAGCCGGCCCCGGTCGTCCATGTTCAGCAGCGGGCAAATTCTCAGCACGGTGCCAAACCAGCCGGCCGCCTTGGAAATACGGCCGCCGCGTACATAGAAGGTTAAATCGGTGGAGAAGAACCAGTGATGCAAGCGCAGCTTGTTTTCCTCAGCCCACTGATGCACTTCGTCGATATTTTTTCCTTCATCGCGCAAATCGGCCAGTTTGTCCATCAGCAGGCCATAGCCGGAAGAAGCCCCCAGAGAGTCCACAATGTAAATCTTGCGATCCGGGTACTTCGCCTGCAATTCATCCCGGGCGATGTTGGCAGAGTTGTTAACGCCGGAAATACCGCTGGACAGGCATACGTGCAGAATGTCCATTCCCTGCTCCAGGAAGGGCGTGAAGTAATCGACAAATTCATCCGCATTTACCTGGGAGGTGCTGGTGGTTGCACCGTTCGCCATGGCTTGATAAAACTTGTCGAAGGGCATGGACTGACCCAAATCATCCGCATATACCTGCCCGTTCAGCATGTAGTGAAAACAGATGAAATGGATGTCGCGCGACTGAAAATGCTCTCGGGAAAGGTCGGCGGTGGAACAGCAGCTTAGAACATAATTTGGCATCTTAACACACTCGCTTTCTGTGAGCCTGTGAATTTTGAACTTCCACTTTTCTACTTTCGCGCTGCACCTATAGAAATCCTGCCGGAAATCTAGAGTATTGCATTAGTTACAGTATGTTCACAGATTAGGATAAAAGATACGCGTTAATTCCAGGCCGCATGCGGGCGCGGTTACGCCTAAATCCAGGCGTTTTCCCGTTTCCAGAGCGCGCTGGAAAGCGTTTTCGGGCAAGCGGCCCATGCCGATGTCCAGCATGGTTCCTGCAATGATCCGCACCATGTTGTATAAAAAGGCGTTGCCGCGCACGGTGAGGGTTAGTTCGTCGCCGCTTTGCTCCAGTGAAAGGCTGGACAGGGTGCGCAGGGTGGTTTTGGCCGTGCCGCCCGCCGCTTGAAAGGCGGCGAAGTCATGGGTTCCCTCCAGGCAACGCAGGCTTTGCCGCATCCGATCCACATCCAGCTTTTGAGGCACGTGAGCCGTCAGGTTGCGCAGAAGGGCGCTGGCATGAGGCGCATGGTGAATTCGATAGGTATATTGCTTGCCGGCTGCGTCAAAACGGGCGTGAAAGCTGCCGGGAACCTGCCTCCCTTCCAGTACGCGAATGTCCGCAGGCAGACAGGTGTTCAGGGCGAAAGGGTATTTCTCTGCGGGAATCCGGCTGAATGTGTCAAAATGAGCCCGTTGCCCCAGCGCATGCACGCCTGCGTCAGTGCGGCTGGCGCCGGTTACCCGAACGGACTGGCCAATCAGTTTTTCCAGGGCCTCCTCCAGCCGCTGCTGCACGGCCACGGCGTTGTCCTGCCATTGCCAGCCGGCATAGGCGGTGCCGTCATAGCTGATCGTTAGCAGAATTCGCCTGCTGCCCTCTGGCGGCGCTTGACGAATGATGGGGGGCAAATCGGTCATAGCGTCCACTTCCCGGCAATGATGGTAAGCGCCAGCGTGCCAACGGTAAAAAGCAGCGCCCACAGGTCGTTGCGGGTGTAGCGCAGTACCCGCAGCCGGGTGCGGCCCTCATCGCCGTGGTAGCAGCGGGCCTCCATGGCCATGGCCAAATCGCCGGCCCTGCGGAATGCGCTCACAAACAAGGGCACCAACAGGGGAATCATGGCCTTGGCGCGCTTGAACAGATTACCGCTTTCAAAATCCGCGCCACGCGCCATTTGGGCCTTCATAATCTTGTCCGCTTCCTCAATCAGGGTGGGAATGAACCGCAGGGCGATGGTCATCATCATAGCCAGCTCATGCACGGGGAAACGCACTTTTTTCAGCGGCCGCAGCAGCATTTCAATGCCATCGCTCAACGCCACGGGGGAGGTGGTCAGGGTGAGAATGGAGGTGCCTGCCACCAAAAACACCAGCCGCATACAAAAATGCAGCGCCGTGAAAAAGCCTTCCTTTGATATTTTCAAAACGCCCCATTGCAGCCACACGGTGTCGCCGCCGGAAAAGCACAAATTCAGAACAAAGGTGAGGATAAGCAGAAAACGCAGCGGCTTGACAGACTTGAGCAGCCGCTTGAGAGTAAGGCCGGACAAACTGGCTGAAATCAGCAAATACGCCAGTGGGATTACATACCATACCGGCGAAGAAACACAGAAAATGAGAGCGATGTATAAAACCGTCAGCAGAATCTTCATTCGGGAATCCAGCCGGTGAACCAAGGTGTTGCCGGGCAAATACTGGCCCAGGGTTATGTCGCGCAGCATCAGGCATCCCCCTTTCCGACCAGCGCAAGAATGGCGGCGCACACTTCCTCCAGAGTATACAGTCCTTCCGGCAGGTCAAAACCCTGTTTGCGCAGCTGGTAGGCCAACTCCGCCGCCTGGGGTACGCCCAGGCCGATGGACTGAAGCAGCTCCCTGTGCCGAAAAACCTCCCGTGGCGTGCCGGTAAGCACCAGTTCGCCGCGGCTCATGACCACCAGCCGGGTGGCCAGGGTGGAAATGTCGTCCATGCTGTGGCTGACCATGACCACGGTTAACCCGCCTGCCGCATGCAGCTGGCGAATCATTTGCAAAATGCTTCTGCGTCCGGCAGGATCCAGCCCGGCTGTAGGCTCGTCCAAAATCAGCGTGCCGGGCTCCATGGCCAGCACGCCGGCAATGGCCACGCGGCGCATTTGCCCGCCGGACAGCTCAAAGGGAGAACGCTGGCTGATATCGTCGTAGGACAGCCCTACGCGGGCAATGGCCTGACGCACCCGGCGATCGATTTCCGCTTCGCTCAGACCCATGTTTTTGGGGCCGAAGGCCACGTCCTTGGCCACGGTTTCCTCAAATAGCTGATACTCCGGATATTGGAAAACCAGACCCACCTTCTTGCGCACCTCCAGCAGGCTGGTGTGCTTGTCGCTCAGGTCCAGTCCGTCTACCAGCACCTTGCCCTCTGTGGGGCGAATCAGGCCGTTCAGGTGCTGAACCAGCGTTGTTTTTCCGGAACCGGTATGCCCCAGCAGGCCGATGAGTTCTCCGTCCTCAATAGTCAGGTTCACATCGTGCAGCGCTACGGCGGCAAAAGGGCTGCCCGGCATATAGGTGTGGGTTAAATGCTCGATTTGGATGGGCATAGCGCTTTTTTCAGCTCCTTTACCATAGCCTCTACCGTCAGGATTCCTTTGGGCAATGCCAGGCCGGCGCTGCGCAGCTGGCTTGCCAGTTCCGCCATGGGGGGTACATCCAGGCCCAGAGCCTGGATTTCCTCTACCCGGCCGAATACGTTGCCCGGCGTGTCGTCCATGGCGATACGGCCTTTATCCAGCACCACCACCCGGTCGGCCACGGCGGCTTCCTCCATGTAGTGGGTAATCCACAATACGGTCATGCCCCGTTCCCGGTTCAGCTTTTGTACGGTGCTCAGCACGTCGGCCCGGCCGGAAGGATCCAGCATGGCGGTGGCTTCGTCCAGAATCATCACCTCGGGCTGCATGGCCAAAACGCCGGCCACGGCCACCCGCTGCTTCTGGCCGCCGCTGAGCATATGGGGCGCAAAGCCGGCAAAATCCGTCATGCTCACGGCGGAAAGGGCCTGATCGATGCGGGACGCCATCTCCGCCTGGGGTACGCCCAGGTTTTCCAGCCCGAAGGCCACATCCTCCCGAACCACGTTGGCCACAATCTGGTTATCCGGGTTTTGAAACACCATGCCCGCGTGGCGGCGCACATTCCAGATTTCCTCCTCCTCGGCGGAGGTATCCAGCCCGCACACCAGCACCTTGCCCTCCGTGGGCAAAAACAGGGCGTTCATCAGCTTGGCCAAGGTGCTCTTGCCTGAACCGTTGTGGCCAAGCACCGCTACAAAGGAGCCCTTCTCCACGGTCAGGCTCACATGGTCCACCGCCTGGCGCGAAGCGTCCTCATATTGATAGCAAACCTCCTGAGTTTGCATGGGGGAAGGCTGAGAATGATTCATGGGCGGCCTCCTTTCCACGATTCAGTTTCCTGCCATTGCCGGGCGGCCTGCTTGTCCTGATCCAGCTGCCGGTGTAATGCCGCTAACGAGGCAAACCTGATTTCCGGCCGCAAAAAGCGGCGATAGGTCAGTTCCAGCTGACGGCCGTACAGAGACGGTCCCTGATAATCCAGCAAATGGGCCTCTACGGTGGGCGCGCCGTCCGGCGCAGTGGGGTGATGGCCCTGGTTCAGGATGGCCACATAAGGCGTATCGTCCCCCTCTACCTGTGCGGTGGCGATATAGACGCCTTCCCTGGGCCAGCGGCGGTCCTGCGGGTCGTAGGCCAGATTAGCGGTTGGAAAGCCCAGGGTACGCCCCAGATGCTTTCCCTCCATGACCCGGCCTGTTAGGGAAAAGGACAGAGTACACAAGGGATGATGGCCTCCTGACAGTTTGCGGCATCGCTTTGCTTTCTTCCTGGGAAAACCAAAAGGAAGAAGCGTCAGTCATTATACTTCATACCGCCCGGAAAGGCAAATGTTTGTCGCGATATACCCGTGTCAAAAGCGCGGTTGTATGGTATAATCCGAAAGAAAGATTTTGCCAAGGAGGACGCTATGGCCAATATTTATCTGCAAAAAAACCGGGAGCAACGGGTATACGGCGGGCATCCCTGGGTGTTCCGCAGCGATATAGAGCATGTGGAGGGAGCGGCCAAGGACGGCGCGGTGGTGCGTGTGCTGTCCAGCCGGCACAAGTTTTTGGGCATGGCGGTGTATAATCCGCGCAGCCAAATCAGCCTGCGCATGCTGAGCCGGAAGGATATCTCCATCAACAGCGCCTTTATTCACGAGCGGGTGAAGCGGGCGGTGGAATATCGCCGCAAGTTTGCCGATTTGCACAGCTGCCGCCTGATTTTTGCCGAGAGCGACGAGCTGCCCGCCGTAATTGCCGATTACTTTGGCGATGTGATTGTTTTGCAGGTGCTGTGCCTGGGCATGGAGGCTTTTAAGCAGGATATTGTGGACGCGCTGGTGGCGGAAATGCACCCCCAGGGCATTTATGAGCGAAACGACGTACCGGTACGCGAGTTGGAGGGCCTGGAACAGCATACCGGCCTTTTGTACGGTACGGTGCCGGACAAGGTGGAAATGGTGGAAAACGGCGTGCGCTTTTTGGTGGATGTGAAGGAAGGCCAAAAAACCGGCTTTTTCCTGGACCAGAAGGAAAACCGGGCCGCTATCGCGCCCTTTGTGAAGGACGGACGGGTGTTGGACTGCTTTACCCATACGGGCAGCTTTGCCCTGCATGCGGGCCGCTATGGCGCCAAAGAGGTTATCGGCGTGGACATCAGCGATTTTGCCTGCCAATGCGCCCGGGAAAACGCCCGGCTGAACGGGCTGGAAAACACCGTGCGCTTTGAATGTGCCAACGCCTTTGACTACCTCCGGGCCGCTCAGGAAAACCACGAGCAGTTCGATGTGGTGATTTTGGACCCGCCTGCCTTTACCAAAACCCGCTCCGCCGTGGAAGGCGCTTTGCGCGGCTACAAGGAAATCAATCTGCGGGGCATGAAGCTGGTGCGCGACGGAGGATTTTTGGTGACCTGTTCGTGCAGCCAGCATGTGCTGCCCCATCTGTTCCAGAGCATGGTGCTGGATGCGCAAAAGGACGCTCGCGTGGGCCTGCGTCAGGTGGAATGGCGTACCCAGGGCAGGGATCATCCCATTTTGCCTGCCGCGCCGGAAACGCAGTACCTTAAGTGCGGAATCTATCAGGTGTTCAAATAAGCGCTTGGCTCTTACAGCGTGTATGCTAGGCGGTAAACGCCTCCGTGAAGGGAGAAAACAGCCATGGCATTTGACTACAAAAAAGAGTACAAAGAGTTTTATCTGCCCAAGAGCACGCCGCAGCTGGTAACCGTGCCTGCGATGAACTATCTGGCCGTGCAGGGACAGGGCGATCCCAATGCTCCCGAGGGAGACTACCAAAAGGCCGTGGGTCTGCTGTATGGTATGGCCTATACCATCAAAATGAGTCCGAAAGCCGGCCGCCGGATGGAGGGCTACTTTGACTATGTAGTGCCGCCGCTGGAGGGCTTTTGGTGGCAGCTCGGCGTGGCGGGCGTGAACCTGGAAAGCAAGCAGGGGTTTCACTGGATATCGGTTATTCGCCTGCCGGATTTTGTTACCCGCAGGGAGTTTGATTGGGCGGCGGAAGAAGCGGAGCGCAAGAAGAAGCAGGATTTTTCCGCCGTAAGGTTTTGGACCGTAACCGAGGGGCTGTGCGTGCAGATGATGCACGTTGGCCCGTTTGATGAAGAAACGGCCACCGTTGCCCAAATGGACGCTTTCCTTGCCCAAAACGGCTATGAGAACGATTTTTCGTCGGAACGGCTGCACCACGAAATTTACCTGTCCGACGCCAGACGGGTGCCCAAAGAAAAGTGGAAAACCGTGATTCGGCATCCCGTTCGGCCCCTGTAATCCGGCCATAGAAGGAGGCGCTTTCATGGGGGAGCATACGTCCCCAAAACCGGTTTGCGTGGGATTGCTGGCCCATGTGGACGCCGGGAAAACCACTCTGTCGGAACAGCTTTTATACCGCACGGGAGCCATCCGCGCTCTGGGGCGGGTAGACCATGGCGATACTGCTTTGGATACAGACCAAATTGAGCGGGAGCGGGGGATTACCGTATTTGCGGGACATGCCCATTTCCCGGTGGATGGCAGGCGCTTTACGCTGATTGACACGCCTGGTCATGTGGACTTTGCCGCCGAGGCGGAGCGGGCGCTGTGGGCTCTGGATATGGCGGTGCTGCTGCTGGATGGCGGGGCCGGGGTTCAGGGGCACACGCTGGCGTTGTTCCGGCTGGCCCGGGATAACGGCGTGCCGGTGATGCTGTTTGTGAATAAGACGGACCTGCCCGCCTATGATGAGCAGCGGGTTGCCCGCCAAATCGAAAGCCGGATGACACCAAACACAGTGCCGGTTCTGAACGGCGTGCCGGACATGGAAAAGCTGGCCATGCTGGACGATGCTTTCTGCGAAGTTTATCTGGCCGGAAAAGCGGATGAAGCCGGGGCCTGGAACAGCCTGGCAGGGCTGTTTCGGCAGGGTCTGGCCTTTCCTGTGCTACAGGGTGCAGCATTGGCCGGGCAGGGCGTGGAGGAACTGCTGAACGCGTTTTCGCGCCTGGCCCCGCCCGCTGCCTTCCACCTGCCGGACAGGCTGGATGCGCTGGTGTACAAGGTGCGCCGGGAAGAAAACGGCGAGCGTGTGTGCTTTGTCAAGGTGAATAGCGGCATTGTGCGGCCCAGAGACGCTTTTTCGCAGGACGATGCAACCGAAAAGGTTCATCAGCTGCGCCGCTATCAGGGCGCAGGCTATACGCTGGTGAATCAGGCGGCGGCCGGGGACGTGGTGGGCATTACGGGCCTTTCCCTCCCTCGCTGCGGCGACCGCCTGGTGGACGGCCTGATTGCCGGCGGGGCGCGAAGCGCTCATACCACGCCGGTGCTGGCTGCGCGGGTTTTGCCGCCGGAGGGCGCGTCGCCCGCGCAACTGCTGGAAAAGCTGCGCCTGCTGGAGGATGAGGATCCCATGCTGGGCGTGGATTGGGACGGGGAGCACGGCAGCGCAACGGTGCGTGTGATGGGCACGGTACAAACCGAGGTGCTGGGCCAGCTGATGCAAAACCGGTTTGGCATGCAGATTCGTTTTCTGCCGCCGCTGGTATTGTACCGGGAAACCATTGCCGCCCCGGTAGTGGGATGCGGTCATTATGAACCTTTGCGGCATTACGCCGAGGCACACTTGCTGCTCAGTCCCGGTCCGCGGGGCAGCGGCGTTCGGTTTGGCAGCCGCTGCCATGTGGATACGCTGGCGGCAAATTACCAAAGCCTGATTCGTACGCATGTGCTGGAAAAGACCCATAAAGGCGTTTTGACGGGCGCGCCCCTGACGGATGTAACGGTTACGTTGCTTTCGGGTCGTGCGCATTTGAAACATACCGAAGGCGGCGATTTTCGCGAGGCGGTCTACCGGGCTATACGTCAGGGGCTGATGAAGGCGCAAAGCGTACTGCTGGAGCCGTTTTACCGCTTTACCCTTACCCTGCCCGCCGAAAGCCTGGGCCGGGCCATGACGGATATTACCTCCCTGTGCGGCGCCTACGATGCGCCCCGGTCCCTGGGCGATACGGTCGTGCTTACCGGCCGGGGGCCGGTGAGCAGCTTCATGGATTATGCCGTCCAGGTACGGGCCTATACCCATGGCAAGGGCGACATTCAGCTGGAAAGCGACGGCTACGATTTGTGCCATAACCCGGATGAGGTGATAGGCGAGGCTGCCTACGACGTGGGCGCTGATGTGCAAAACTCGGCCGGCAGCGTGTTTTGCTCCCATGGAGCCGGCTATCTGGTAAACTGGAACGAGGCTGATAGCCACATGCATCTGCCGGTGGAAAAGCTGTGAAAAACGCCAGAATCATATGGGAGAGTCGCAGCCCTTCAGTTTTCATGCCAAACCCGGCGGCGTGCAGACCGGCTTTGAAGAACTTGTACGGCAAGGTTTTTCCATTTCGTGGCAAGGAGCGTTCCATAGCTCACCGTTAGACAGTTTTTTCAGCATGCTAAACCCCCGTCCGAGAGCGTTGCCTTTCGGACGGGGGTTTCATATAGGCTTGATCAGCTTCGCTTGCGCTGCAAATACAGGCAAGCCAGCAAGCCGAAGCCGCTTAGCAGGAGCCCAAGCAGCCATCCCTGCAAGGCGCTTACGTCGCCGGTCCTGGGCGGCGCTGGGATAGGACTTGCTGATGGAGTCACACTGGGCGCAGGCGACGGGCTGACACTTGGAAGCGGAGTGGGAGTAGAAGGGGAAACGGGCGTAGGGGTCGGGGTGGGTCCCGGCGGCTCGGTATTATAGCGATTGATGATATGATAGCCCTCTACGGCAGCGGTATAGCCGGGTATGGCAACCTCCTTCACCGTGTACTGAATCACCCGGCCGTCCTTTCTTTCCGGAAGATCCTGGAAGGAGTACAGCCACATGCCCCGTTCATCCGGGGTTACCGTAGCGCTGGTGAGACGCTGGCCGTCGGCGTATAGTTCTACCGTGATGGAGCTTGGGCGCTGCTTTGGCTCGTCGCCTTCCCAGGCTTTCACCCCGTTGATGGTGATGGTGGTTTCATCCGGAGGCAGCTCGGTCAGGCTGTTGTGAACCACCAGCAGGGCGTGGCGGGCGTAATGATGTGCCCCGTCGTCATCCACCCAGGTAGCCGGGTCGTTGAACTCGCCTTCGTCCTTTTCCCGGTAGAGGGCCGGGTCAAAGGTAACCGTATATTCCCTGTAGCCGGAGGGCTGATACTCCGGGTCATAGGCAGTGGAACCAATCAGGGTTTCCCGCAGGGTATAGTTGGCAATGTGCCCGTCGATAAACAAGGGCAGGTTTGTCCAGGTAAAGGTCCATTCGTTATCCGGGCCCAGGTTCTGCCGGCAGCTGACGCTGCCGGGCAGCTTATCTACGCGCTGACCATCGCACCATAGCTCCACTTGCACGGCGGCGCGCTGGGCCGTAGGGGTGTTTTGCGCCCAATCTGCCCTGGCGGTTACGGTAAAGAGCAGCTCGGAGGTGTTGCGCAAGGTCAGAAGCGCGGTGTTCAGCCCGGAAACCATGTCGGCGGAAACGGGCGTTTGAGGATCGTCGCTGTTGACGATGCGGGTTACCTGGCCGTGATTATCGATTTCCAACTCCAGCGTGGGCAGACCATAGTAGCCTTCCGGCGTCTTTTCTGTCAGCAGATAGGCTCCGGCGGCCAGACGAAGGTACGCATGCCCGCTGCTGTCCGTTACAATTTGGTTGCCGTCCACCGGCTCGGTATAGCCGTTGCCACTATTGATGGCATATTCGCTGGTTCCGGGCTTGCGGTACAGCCGCGTATCGCCCTCCTTGGGACGGAAGGTAAAGACAACGTCCTTCATGGGCTGCATGCTGAAGGAGTCCTTTTTGAACAGCGTAAGCACATTGGTGGATGTGTAAATGTTCTGGAACGCAACGGTTTGATAGGCGGAATACTGGACGTCGCTGGCGTAGGATTCCGCAATGACGCTCACGCCTTCGTCCGGGTTGTAGTTTTGCCAGCCGGTAACAGGCGCAGGGGCAATGTTGGGCTTGTCGGATGTACCGCTAATCATGTAGCGGTTAAACTCATGCCAGTCGCCGGAAAGCCGGTAGTTGACCTCTTTGAGGGTATACCTGCGCAGCGGATGACCGCCCAGCACCCAGGTATAGGTGCGGGAGGCAGGGTCATAGCTGCGGTAGCCGGTACGGTTCTCACGGGTTTCTTCGGCCTCCGGCCTGAGGGAAAGGATATAGTCCAGGGTTAGCTCGTTGGCTGTTTCGTCGGCAGGGTCGTGCGAAACCACGATGGCATAATCGTTTTCTTCGGAGGTGATTTGCGCCAGTGCCGCTTCATCGCCGTCAAAGGTTTTGGTGACGGTGAGAAAGGCTTCCGAAGCCACCAAAATGCCGTCCACGTGCCAGCCGTCGCCATATTCATACTTTACCACATACCAGCGGATGTGGAAGTGAGCGGTGGTTAACAGCTCGGAAGGAATGGTTACGCCGTCCATGATAATGGCAACGTTTTTCTCGCGCAACTGAGCCAGGATATCTTCATCGGAAGGAAAATCCTCAAAGCTAACCTTCTGATAGGGGGTGGTGGTCAACGCGCGAATTTCCTTGTCGATTTCCACGGCGTTGGAAGCGTCTTTGGTGGCCATCATCTGATAACCGAGCGCTTGACCGGAGCCGCCGGGCAGGCCTTCAGTGCCATAAACGCTGGTGGTGAAAAGCGAAGTGGTAAAGTTGGATTCTGGCTGCGGGATGAAGCCGCTGTCGTGATTATCGGCAATTTCGCAGGTTAGGTTCACATAGAAATTGGCGCTGTTGACGCGGGTATTTGCATCCACGCCATTCCATACGGCGTTCAGATGCAAAACGCCGTTGAACTCGTTGGCCCAGATTTCCTTGGCGCTGAGCGGTTGATTGGCCGGAAGAATGACGGGGGAATCGCCCAGCTGCCAACCCACGAAGCGGTAATCATACTTTTTGTTTTTGCTGGAGCCTGGAATGGAAACACGGGCCAGGTCGCTGTCCGGGCTGCGCAGGGTGTAGTCGTCGCCGAGCGTCCACACATCCTGCCAGAAAGCCCGCTCCATTACGGAGCCGTCTTTGAACACCGCCTGTTGACTGGGAGCCAGCACACCCAGCTGTTGCAGATTGGCCGCCAGAGTGTTGGCGTTGTACTGAATGGTGTAGGCGAGCGCGGTGGAAGCCGAGGTAATTTTGATGGAGTGTTGAATGTTGTGAAAGCGGTAAGTAATGAAATCGCCCTTTCGGATGGTTTCATCCGGAACCATCGCCGACTGCGTTCGGTTGTTCAAAGTGCGCCAGTCTATGCCCTCGGTTAGGGGCAGCGTCACTTCCGCCGAAGCGCCTTCAAAATAATAGCTTTTGCCGCTGTAGGAAGGGGCGACGCCGCTGGGATCCGACACGATGAAGCTGTAAAAGGTGTTATTCCGAATCATTTCGGCGTCGGTGCGGCTTTTTTGGGTGGTGAAATAACCGGCCTGACCTTGGCGGTTGTTGGGCAGATAAAACACCAAATTGTGATTGTTTATACTAAGCGGAACGCGCCATTCGCCCGTGGCTGCATCGCGGAAAGGCGGGGTATCGGCCCAGATGGTATCCGGGTCGTTGGCGGCGGTATGGGGAAAGAGAAGATCGCCGTTAAACTGAGCGGCCTGAAAGCCAAAAGCGCCATAGGCATTTTCCAGGTCGGCCGGCGTTATGTAATACCGCGTCTGGGTGGCGCCGGCGTATGTGTCCGCTTCGTTTTGCGTGTAAACCAGATGCCACTGCTCATCCACCAGCGCATAGTATTCAATGGTGACGGCCGTCTTGGCCTGTGCGGATGGCAGGGAAAGAAAAAAGGAAAAAAGACATAGGACAAAAACAAACAGGTTACGAAGCGCTTTTGACCAACGGGATTCCATTTCTTGTCACCACTGCCTTCCTTATTCTGGGAAACTTTGCAGAACATGAGGATGTCGTAGACTTTGTCAAAAGTCTACGACATCTTAATGAAATCTTAGCACATTAAGCACAAAAAATCAAATGCCCAACGAAACGGAGGATGGGCATTTTGGCGGGGGGGGGGGTATAAAAACACACATCTCTGGTCGAAAAAAGGACTCGTTTTTTTCAAAAAAACAGCGTATATACAAAAAAACCGGAAAACGTCTTTGCGTTTCCGGGTTCAGGTCGTCCCAAAAGCTCGCCTGACGACGAGCTTTTGGGACGAGAAGCGCTCTTTGCCTGCTGTCTGCGGCTCGCTGGGCGGCAAAGAGCGTAAGGAAAGCCTTGCTGCGCAAGACAACCGAAACCGACGTACACGCCGCCGGTTTCGGAATGAAAATCGGAGGGCTGCGGCCCTCCGATGTCTCCCAGGGTTTTTCGATGGTCTGCCCGGAAAACGTCTTTGCGTTTCCGGGTTCTCGCACCGTTTTTTATTTTTGCAGCAGGTGAATGGCGAAGCCCGCAATATCATCCTTGAGGTAGATGGCGCGCAGTTTGCCGTCCTTCATGATGGCGCTGCCGTCGTCAAACACAAAGCCGCGACGCTCCATGTGCCAACGGGCGCGCTTGATGTTGTTGCAGGCGATGGCGATGTGGCCGTTCGCACCGCGGAAGGGAATCTTCATTACTTCAAAGCCATCGCCCACGAAGTTGGCGTTCTTGTGCTCGTCAATGGGCCAGCCCAGCAGCTTGCTCAGCATTTGAGCGTCCTTCATGGACTGCTCGGGGCTGCCGCTGTTGACGCCGATGTGCTTCACTTCCAGACCCAGCATTTTGTTGACGGCGCTGCGGGTGATGTCCTCAATACGTTTCCAGTCCTTGGCGGCCACGGCGTCGCCGGGCACCATCCAGCTGCCGCCGCAGGCCACAATTTTGGGGAAGGCCAGATAATCGTTCAGGTTCTGCTCGTTAATGCCGCCGGTGGGCAGGAAGGTAACGCCACCGTAGGGCGCAGCCATGGCCTTGATCAGCTTCAGGCCGCCCAGAGGCTCGGCGGGGAAGAACTTCACCGTTTTCAGGCCCAGGCTCAGGGCCACCTCGATATCGCTGGGGTTGGCGCAGCCGGGCACGATGGGCACGCCCTTTTCCTGGCAGTGCTTCACGATTTCCGGGTTCAGGCCGGGAGAGACGATGTAGGTGGCGCCGGCGGCAATAGCACGATCCGCCTGGTCCTTGGTGAGCACGGTGCCGGCGCCCAGAATAACGTCGGGCAGCTCGGCATGCACGCGACGAATGGCTTCCTCGGCAGCATCGGAGCGGAAGGTGATTTCCGCTACGGGCAGGCCGCCGTCGGACAGCGCTTTGCAAAGCGGCACCGCATCGGCGGCGTCTTCTACCTTAATAACGGGAACAATACCGGCCAAAGAGAGTCTTTCAATCATTTCCATGGAAAACCGTTCCTCCTTATGAATGAGCGTAATCAATCGGGTCATTCCAAGCGCGGGACCGGCCCGCGCGAATAGAACGCCTTTTATTTGCAAATATAGCAAGTCTTTTGCGCGCTGTCAATCCTTCCGGGCAAAAAAGTAACATGTCAGCTTCAAAAAAGGAAAAGAAGTGAAAAATGCTGAAAACTTCGGCTTTCTCCATCAGATAAAATCAAAAACTGGCGAATGCAGGCGCTCGTCTCGGCTTGTCAAAACAGGGAGGTACAGGAAGCATTGCCTCCTGCCGGGGGTTAAGGGCTTCGCCCCTAAGCCTTGTGGCATCATGCTTTTCCCGCGAACCAGCGCAGCGTCCCCCATACGTTTTTTTCGACAGCCTGAATTTCGTGTGACGCGAACTTTTCTGACGAAAGGCGCGCTTTGCCTATGGCCGGGCGGCAAAGCCCATAAGGAAAGCCTTCCTGCGCAAGAATTTCGAACTCGACGTGCACGCCGCCTGGTTCGAAATGAAAATCGGAGGGCCAAAGCCCTCCGATACCACCCGGGGTTTTCGACAGCCTGAGACGAACGCAAGCGCTTGTCTGTTGAAAAATGGCCGTTTTTACAAACCGGGATTTACCTGCGTGGTATACAGTAAAACGTTCAATTCATCGTCCACCAGCACATAGTAATGCACGGTACACAGGGCTGTGTCCTCCCAGGAACGGGCGTAACGGAAGGTGAGGTTGGCCACGCCCTTTTTTAGGCCCGTGAGAAGGTACACATAGGTGCCGCCGGAGCCTGCCGGAGCACTGTCGTCCTCCGGGTCGGCGTCAGGCAAATAATCCTCCGAAACAGAAAGAGCGTCGTCATTGTCGTTTTCAAAAATCCATTTATAGCCGGTGGTGGGGTTGCCAACCATTTGCAGCTGAACGCACAGGGCGTTATCTTCCTCCAGCGCATCCGCGTATTCATCCCCATAGCTTTCCAGGGGCAGGTCGTATTCTGGCTGCGCCTCCTGAGCCGCAACGGGCAGGCAAAGGCACAGGCACAGCAGGAAGGCGAGGGCGGGCAGCAGTCTTTTCATGATTCATTCCTCCTCGGTGGCGGTGAAAGTTGACAATTGGGGATAAGGAAGTATTTACCTTATTATACCGTGAACGAGGCTTATGTACAAGCCTTAGCTGGCAGTTGTTACAAATTGGGGCGAAAAGGAATGGGCGGCGAAAGAAAATCACAAGTCTATATTATATCAAATATCAAATATAGAAAATACTATTGACAATATCACATACGGGCGTTATAATCATATCATCAATTTCAGCGCGCGATGATCTGTGTATTCCGGACGCAGACAGCGGATGGGGGATGAGAGAACAACAGTGGGCGCATGCGTTTTTCCAAAGCGAAAGGCGTGCATGCGCACCGGTGCTTTCCCGGAAAAAAGAACCCGTTTTCCGTTTCGGCGGGCCTTGTGCCTGAAAGATTGTTTTGGGAGGATGAACTGTTATGAAATATGAAGCGCTTGCCCAACCCGGCAAAATTGGCAGCCTGGAAATCAAAAACCGCATTGTGATGCCGGCGCTGAACAACAACTATACCCATAATGCCTTTATGACGGATGAATCCATTGATTTTTATGTCGCCCGCGCTCGCGGCGGCGCCGGTCTGGTGATTGTGGAAGCTACCTCTGTGGACTATCCCCGCAGCCGCAGCGTGCTCAACCCCGCCATTGACGACGAAAAGTATCTTCCCGGATTCCAGGCCATTGCCGACGGCTGCCACAAGTATGGCGCAAAGGTGATGGTGCAGCTGAGCCACGTGGGCCGTCAAACCCGCCGCAGCACCACCGGCATGGATCCCGTAGCCCCCTCTCCCATCGCAAGCAAGTCGCCCCTGTACCCGGATACGCCTCATGTGCTGACCATTCCGGAAATCAAGGAAATCGTCGGCATGTTCGGCAAGGGTGCGGAAATTGCCAAGAAGGCCGGCCTGGATGGCGTGGAACTGATCTTTGCCCACGGCTATCTGGCTAACAACTTCCTGACCCCTCTGAGCAACCAGCGAACCGATGAATACGGCGGCATCACCGGCGGCGTGAAATTCTGCCGTGAAATCGTGGAAACCATTCGGGAACGCTGCGGCAAGGACTTTGCCATCGTGGCCCGCATCAACGCCGACGACTATGTGAAGGAAAACGGCAACACCCCCGTGGAAGCCCAGATGATTGCCCAGCAGCTGGAGGCGGCCGGCGTGGACTGCCTGAACGTGTCCGCCGGTATGCGCGACAGCGAGCTCAGCTTCAACGACCACTCCTCCGGCATGCCCCGCGGCGCCTGGATTCACCTGGCCGATCGCATCAAGCGCAGCGTGAACATTCCCGTGATTGCCGTGAAGCGCTTCAACGCCGAGATTGCCAATCGCGCCGTAGCCGAGGGCAAAACCGATTTTGTGGCCTTTGGCAAGCAGATGATCGCCGATCCGGACTACGCCAACAAGGTTCTCTATGGCGACGAGCTGGATGTGATTCCCTGCACTTCCTGCTGCCAGGGCTGCTATGACGAACTGTGGATGAAAAAGCCCATCACCTGCATGGTGAACCCCTGCATGGGCCGCAAAATGAGCGACCGCAAGGCTCACGACGAGGCCCGCAGCGACCGCAAGGTGCTGGTGGTTGGCGGCGGCCCTGCCGGCTGCGAGGCCGCTTTGGAGCTGCGCCGCAAGGGCTGCACTGTGACCCTGATTGAGCGTGACGGCCAACTGGGCGGCCTGTATGGCTCCTGCAAGTACACCAAGGCCAAGGCGGAAGTGGCCGATGTGTTTACCTATCTGAAGCATGCCCTGGAGAAGAGCGGCGTGGAAATCCTCCTCAACCGTCCATTCTCTGCGGAACTGCTGGATGAAATTCACCCCGACGTGGTGGTGGACGCCACCGGCGCCGATTTCAAGAAGCCCAATTTGGAGGGCGTGGATCTGCCCATTGTCATCAACGCTAAGGAAGCGCTGGATGGCACCCGCAAGGTGGGGGATTATGTGGTGGTAGTGGCCTGCGGCTACAACTGCAACTGGACCTGCCACAAGGTATCCAACCCCATCCCGGACGACATCGCCGGTTTGAAAACCAACGAAAGCTATGCTTGCAGCGCCGGTCATGCCGCCGCCGACGTAGCCGAGGCGCTGGCCGACCAGGGCAAGCGCGTCAGCGTGATTACCGCCCGCGACAGCTTTGTACCCGGCATGGGCTTCACCAACCGCGGCAACATGTTCAAGCGCTTCTTCCCCAAGAACGTGAGCGTTGCCAACAGCGTAAAGGTGAAAAAGATTGTGGAGAACGGCCTGGTGTGCGAGAAGGAAGGCATGGAGTTTTTCCTGACCGCTGATACCATCGTGATGAGCGTTGGCATGACCTGCCGCAACGAGATTAAAGAAACGGTAGAAGCCAAGGGCCTGCCCCTGTTCCGCATTGGCGATTGCAACGTGATCGGCAACGCGCTCAAGGCGTTCCAGCAGGGCTATGAAGTGGCCGAGAAAATCTGAGGGGGCAAAGCAGATGGAAATGTTCCGCAGAGCAAAGATCATCGCTCCTGAAACCATTGTATTGGAAGAAATTGAAAAGCGGGAGCCCACCGCCGGGGAAGTGCGCATTGCCGTGAAGGCCAGCGCCGTTTGCGGCAGCGACATGCACATCTTTTCCGGCCGCCATCCCTACGTAAAGCTGCCCACCACCATCGGCCACGAACTGGCCGGTGTGGTGGAGGCCGTCGGCCCCGGCGTGGAAAACCTGAAGCTGGGCGACCGGGTATGCGTAGAGCCTCTGATTACCTGCGGCAAGTGCTGGTATTGCCAGCATGGCCGCTATGACTACTGCGAAAACCTGCGGCTGAAATACCGCAGCGACAACAGCGGCTATGCCGACTTCTACTATGCGGAGGAGCGCTGGTGCCACAAGTTGCCTGAAAACGTCAGCTTTGAGGAGGGCGCTCTGATGGAGCCCCTGGCCTGCACCGTGCATGCGGCCATGAAGGCCAATATTCAGCTGTGCGATAGCGTTTCCGTAATGGGCGACGGCCCCATTGCGCTGATGCTGGCTCAGTTGGCAGTGGCCTCCGGCGCTACGCATGTTTATGTGCTGGGTCTGCTGGAGCGCAACCTGGAGCTGGCTCGCAGCTTTGGCTGCATCCCCATGAAGAGCTGTCAGGAATCGGTAGAGGAAATTTTGCGTCAAACGCACGGCCGCGGCGTAGACGTGGCCTTTGAGGCCGTGGGCGCTCCGGTCACCTTCAACCAGACCATTCAGGTAGTGAAGAAGGGCGGCAAAGCCATCATCTTCGGCATTTTTGAGCAGGACTTCAACGCCCGCCCCCTGGTGGACGCCATGGTGCGCGAGGTGGAAGTGATCGGCACCTCCAGCTACTGCTGGGATTTCCAGCGGGGCCTGGATTTGGTTTCCACCGGCAAAATTGACGTGAAGAGCCTGATTAGCTATACCCTGCCGTTGGCGGATGTGCAGAAGGCCATGACCCTGAAGCGCGATCCCTCTCAGCAGCCCCTGAAGATTATCCTGAAACCCTGAACGGAAAGAAGGAAATGAAAGATGGAATACCCCACCAAAAAATATCTGACCGGCGTTGAGGGCGCACACCGCCGCGCCGTATATAAGGCCATGGGCTTTACGGATGAAGACCTTTCCCGCCCGCTGGTTGCCGTGGTCAACAGCTGGGGCGAAGTATGCCCCGGCCACTATGGCCTGAACATGCTGACCGCCAAGGTAAAGGAAGGCGTTTGGCAGAGCGGCGCTACCCCTGTGGAGTTTGGCGTTATTTCCCAGTGCGGCACGCTGACCCTGGGCCTGGACGGTATTCGCTACGACCTGTCCACCCGTGAAGTGATGAGCTTTGAAATCGAAACCATCGTGAACAGCCAGATGTTTGACGGCATCGTGTTCATGACTGCCTGCGATAAGGTGGTGCCCGGCATGCTGATTGCCGCCGCCCGCCTGAATCTGCCCTCCATCGTGGTTTGCGCCGGCACCATGGGCACCGGCGAGCTGGACGGCGAGGCGTTCTCTCTGTCCGACCTGGACGAGCAGGTTATGGGCAGCTATCCTGTGGGCAAGGTTTCGGCGGAGAAGATTCGCCGCATGGAAGACCAGGCTTGCCCCACCTGGGGCGCTTGCCCCCTGATGGGTACCGCCAACACCATGCAGTGCCTGGCGGAAGCCGTGGGTCTGTGCCTGCCCGGCACCGCCACCATGCTGTCCACCTCCAGCGAGATTCTGCGCGCCGCCAAGCATGCGGGCAACAAGATTGTGGAGCTGGTGGAAAAGAACATCAAGGCCCGCGACGTGATGACCCGCGACGCCATGGACAACATGATTATGATGATGATGGCGCTGGGCGGCTCCACCAACTCGGTGGTGCATATCCTGTCCTTGGCCAAGGAATTGGGCTATGACGACAAGATTACCCTGGACTACATCAGCGAAATCAGCCGCCGTACCCCTTGCCTGGTAAACGTGAAGCCAAACGGTCCCTATCATCAGACCGATTTTGAAAAATGCGGCGGCATGCCCGTTGTGATGAACGAGTTGCGCGATAAGCTGCATACCGGTGTGCTCACCGTGAGCGGCAAGACCCTGGCAGAGAATTTGGACGACGAGGAGCCTCATACCATCGATCGCAACGTGGTTTACAGCGCTGATAAGCCTATCTCCGTAGACGGCGGCATTGCCGTGCTGTATGGCAACCTGGCTCCCGGCGGCGCCATTTTGCGGCAGTCCGCTCGCTATCGCGAAAATCTGGCCCATACCGGCCCGGCCAAGGTGTTCGATTGCCAGGAGGATGCGCTGGAAGCGCTGGCCCAGGGCAAGATTGCTCATGGCGACGTAATGGTTGTGCGTTTTGAGGGGCCCAAGGGCGGCCCCGGGATGCCGGATATTTATGCCGTGCAGGCTTCCGTGTGCGGCATGGGCCTGGACAAGGACGTGGCCGTGATTACCGACGCCCGCTTCTCCGGCTTTGCCCGCGGTTTTGGCGTATGCCAGATGACGCCTGAGGCGGCTGGCGGCGGCCCGCTGGCTTATCTGTGCGACGGCGATATGATTGCCATTGATGTGGCCAACCGCAGCATCAACGTGATGGATGAAAGCATCTTCACCACCCGTCAGCCTGCGCCCAATCCCAAGGATGCGAAGGAGTATAAGGGCATCCTGAGCCTGTACAAGAAGTACGGTGGTCCCGCAAACAAGGGCGCTCGTCTGGACTGATTAGGAGAGAAACGGCATGAAAAAGACATTCAAGTGGGAAACCTTTGCGGAATGGTGCCTGTTGGCGCTGATGATTGCAGTAATGATGGGCATGGGCGCAATGCGCGTACATCAGTTGCAGCTGAACCTGTATTTGGTTGCCGGCTACGCGGCGATTGTGCTGCTCATGGCATGCTACCGCCTGGTGTACCGCAAGTGGTTTGCCAAGGAAGAAGCGGCCGAAACCAACGCGGAAGAAAAGTAAAGCTTGTTCTTTCTAGCCCTCAAAGAATTTTCGGCTAGGAAGCGCATTTCCGTCAGGCTCCTTCAAAGGGCCTGTAAGCCGTCAGAAAAGCTCGCCGAAAGGCGAGCTTTTTTGGCGAAAATCGTTTGTTGCCAACTCACTGGGGGCAAAGAGCGCAAGACAAGCCTTACTGCGCAAAGCTTGCGAAGCCGACATATGCGCCGCCGGGTTTACAAGGAAAAGGATAGGGCTGCGGCTCCGCAATACCGCCCGGCTGCACCATTCGGCAGCGCGTCGGCGATGTCTTTTCCGCCGTCTGCGGCATGCAAATTCCTTGATTTACCGCCAGTAAACCCAGACTGTCGAAAAAAACCTCTGCGGGAGAGCGCGTCCGCGCATACGGTTGCGTTTGTTCGCAGGGAAAATGCGATAAGGCCTAGGGGCTCCGCCCCTAAAACCCCGGCAGGAGGCACTGCCTCCTGCCCCTCCACTTTTTCAGCGCCCTGAACAAACCTTCGAAATTTGCATTTGTATCTGACGAAAAAACCATTCGCCGGCCGATCGTCTCATTTGCGCGGTGCTGCCTTAACATCCCGATTTGATATAAATATCAAATATTAAATATCTGAAATAGTATTGACAATATCAAAAGCCGGATATATAATACGGTCAGAAACGGAAACGAAATGACACGCAGCGGGAGTGCTGTACCATTCATCTGGCATTACTGCTTGGCAGTAACGATAGTACTCTCCCGGCCATTGCCGGGAGAAAAAACATGAGGAGGAGACCATGAAAAAAGCACTGCTCTTGACCCTGGCGCTGATTCTTGCGCTCAACACCTGCGTTTTGTCTGTAGCGCAGGCGGCGGACCCGGACTTCCTGGAGGTTTTCAGCGGTTCCAGCGGCGGCAGCTGGTACAACGTAGGTTCCGAAATTGCCACTGTGATTCAGGATAACGTGCCCGGCATGCTGGCTCGCGTAGCTCCCGGCGGCGGCTCTGCCAACCCCACCACCGTGCAGAACAAAGAAGGCTGGATGGGCCTGGTGTACACCGGCGTTGCCTATGACGCCTATATGGGCCAGGGCGACTATGACACCGCTCACAGCGACATCTGCCACGTGATTTCCCTGTATTCCATGCCCTTCCTGTGGGTTGCTCTGCGGGAAAACAACGACATCAACACCGTGTATGATCTGGCCGACAAGCGTGTTTCTCCCGGCCGCACCGGTCAAACCGGTTTGGCCATTGCCCGAGCTTCTCTGGCTGCCCATGGCATCGACATGGACAAGATTACCGAGAACGGCGGCACCGTGAGCCTGCTGGGCGACTCCGAGCGACTGAACATGCTGCGCGACCGCAACCTGGACGCCGTCAGCGGCCTGCTGCCTCTGGACCACAGCGAGCTTAAGAGCATGAGCCTGAACCCCGGCATCAAGCTCATCAGCCTGGATCCTGAAAAGATTCCGGCCCTGCAGGAAGCCGTTCCCGGTCTGGAAGCCATCACCATTGAGCCTCTCACCTTTGACGAGTACCAGACCGAGCCGGTTTACACCGTGGCGGCCATCACCTCTGTGATTTGCCACAAGGACCTGAGCGAAGACCTGGTGTATAACATTACCAAGGCCATTTATGAAAACGCGGAAACCTTCGCCAAGTACTATGGCGAGCAGGACGGCGTTATCCAGTCCAATCCGCTGGCCGGCGTGGACGAAAACTTCCCCGTGCATCCCGGCGCGCTGAAGTTCTACAAGGAAATCGGCCTGGTTAACGAGTAAAGCCTATTCCGGAGGGGGCCTTGAGCCCCCTCCACACACTGTCGAAAACCCTTTTCGGGGAGTTGCCGGAGGGGCTGTAGTCCTTCTGACCGGATTCGTATCGACCGGCTTTGCCGGTCGGGCGGGGAGCTTTCGGCTTTGCCGAAAACCTTCCTACAGTTCTTCGTCAGAAAAGATCGTCGTCAGACGAGCTTTTTGGACGGCCTGCGGAGGGGGCCTTGAGCCCCCTCCAAGTTTTCAAACGCTGCTTATGGGGTGTAAGCCCCTTCGGAGGTATGTAGTATGAGTGAACCCAAGAAAGACATGGGCTTTTTCGAGTATTTCCTCGAAAGCAAAAAGATCACCCCGCACTCCATCATGGCGCTGGGTCTGTCCGCCCTGGCCATGGTGATGACCCTGTACTTCCTGATGACCGCCTATTTCGGCGCGCCCGTCGGCATTGCGCACCGGCTCATTTTCGTGCTGTTTGTGCTGCTGTTCGCCTTTTTCCTGTTCCCCACCAAGCGCAAGAAGTGGTATGACAAATTCAACTGGTTCTTCGCCTGGGATATGTTTTTGGCCCTGTGTACGCTGGGCGTGGGCATTTACTTTCTGACGGATCTGGACGGCTGGCAGATGCGCTTTTTCCGTCCCAGCACGGCTGATACCATTGCAGGCACCATTTTGATTGTGCTGGTGCTGATTGTTACCCGGCGTACGGTGGGCACCACCATGACGGTGGTCGCTACCTTCTTCATTCTCCACACCCGGTTTGCCAACTATTTTCCCGGTTTCCTGAAAACCATTCCCACCAACTGGAAGCGCATGGTGGACGTGCTGGTCAGCGATCAGGGCATCCTGTCTGAGCCAATCCAGTCTATGGCTTCGTATATTATTCTGTTCCTGGTGTTCGGCGCTTTGCTGGAGCAAACGGGAGCAGGTCAATACTTCATTGATTTGGCCTATTCCATCGGCGGCCGTTTTACCGCCGGCCCCGCCAAGACTGCCGCAATTTCCAGCGCGCTGTTTGGCTCCATCAGCGGCAGCAGCGTGTCCAATGTGGTTTCCACCGGCTGCTTTACCATTCCGCTGATGAAATCTGTAGGCTATTCCTCGGAGGAAGCCGGCGCCATTGAGGCGGTGGCCTCCACCGGCGGCAACTATATGCCTCCCATTATGGGCGCTGTGGCCTTCATTATGGCCCAGTACCTGAAGGTTCCCTACATTACGATTGTCACGGACGCCATTATTCCTGCGGTGCTGTACTACATCGCGCTGATGGCCACCATCCACTTTAACGGCAAGCTCAAGAACCTGACCCCCACCAGCAAGGATCAGCTGCCCAAGTTTTGGCTGACCCTGAAAAACGGCGGCCACCTGCTGCTGAGCCTGGTGGTGCTGGTGTACTTCCTCATTCGCGGCTATACCGCCGTGATGGCCGCTTTCTGGGGAATTCTGGTGCTGTTCCTGCTCAGCTTTGTACGAAAAGACACCCGCATTACCCCCCGCCGCATGATTGCCGCCTTTGAAAAGGTAACCAAGACCGCCGTTACGGTAGGCATGGCCTGCGCCTGTGCCGGCATCATCGTGGGCTGCATGTTCTCCTCCGGCCTTAGCGCCCGCCTGTCCAGCATCATTGTGAACGCTGCCGGCGGCAGCCTGGCGCTCACCCTCATTTACACGGCTCTCATTTCTCTGGTGCTGGGCTGCGGAATGCCTTCCGTCGGCGTGTATCTGGTGCTGGTTACCACGGTGATTCCCGCCATCATCGAGCTGGGCGTAATGCCTGTGGCTGCCCACTTCTTCGCTTTCTACTTTGCGGTGGTCAGCAACATTACGCCGCCGGTATGCGTGGCGGCCTTTGCCGGTGCGGCCATTGCCGAGGCTTCGCCCATGAAAACGGGTATCAAGGCGTTTATCTTCGGCATTGCCACCTACATTATCCCATTCCTGTTTGTGTACGATACGGGCATCCTCTGGCAGGGCGACGCGGCGGCCATTATCATGGGCGCGGTGCACGGCCTGGTAGCGGTGCTGGCCCTGTCTGCTTCGGTCAACGGTTATTTGTTCAAGCGC
The DNA here is from genome assembly GCA_934621485.1 of uncultured Clostridia bacterium. Classification (GTDB taxonomy): domain Bacteria; phylum Bacillota; class Clostridia; order Christensenellales; family Aristaeellaceae; genus Limiplasma. Next base: position 15,325 of record CAKTUS010000005.1, on the reverse strand, counting down.
ATGTCCATTCTGGAACGCTTGGTGGCGCTGGTCATCGCCGTTCTCATGGTGATTCCTCATCCCGTCTGCGACTATGTGGGCTATGGACTGGCGGTTGTACTGTGCCTGGTGCAGACGCGCGAAATTAACGCCAAATTCTTCTTGTTTAAGCGGGCATAATGCAGGAAGCTGCTTGGCCGCTTTCCTCGGATTGTTCAAAAGGGAGGTGCAGGAGGCGCTGCCACCTGCCGGGGTTTTAGGGGCGGACCCCCTAAGCCTTGCGTCGTCATGTTTTTCCCGCGCATCGGCGAAGCGCTGTTCGCGGGCGCGTGCTCTCCTATAGGGCTTTTTGACAGCCTGGGGGAAGCGGTCTAAGCGCAATGGAAATTATTTGTACAATAGGCTTGCGCCGATTTGTAGATTTTGGTATAATCTTTCAGGTCCAAAGTGAATGATGGGGGCAGCATAATGGAACAAAACATCCAGAAAAAAACGCTTGCGCAGCAAGTGACAGAAAAGCTACGAGCGGAAATTCTGCAAAATGTGTTGCCTTCCGGCAGTCATATTACCATTCAGAACATCGCTCAGCGGTATAACACCTCGCCGCTTCCTGTGCGCGAGGCGTTCAACGCGCTGGCAGGTGAAAACCTGCTGGAACTGATTCCCTACAAGGGGGCGGTGATTCGTCCCATTGACCGGTTGTTTTTTGAAAACATTTACGACATTATGACGGCGCTGGAAGTGCTGAGCATCGAAAGCTGCATTCAGAATTGGACGCCGGAATTGCATGAGAGGCTCACAAGCGTGAACGACCGCATCCGCAATTTGAAAACGGAAAAGCAGGTCAAAGCGAATTATTCGGCGCTGAATATTGAGTTTCACGGGCTGATTGAGCAGTTTTATCACAATTCCCGTGCATTTGAACTGCTGGCCCAATACCGCAAGCTGGTGGACATGGTGTTGGGCAACCGGGCACGCAGTTTGCAGCGTGCCAAAGAGGCTGCCGAGGAGCATCAGCGGCTGATTGACGCGCTGGCGCGCGGATCGGTCAGCGAGGCGCGCACGGCGTTTCTGGAGCATGGCTACCGCTCGCGTAATTTGTCGGTGGACACCATGTTTGGCCCGGCGCAAAAGGCAGAATAAAACGGCCGGAAAGACAATCGTTTTGTCATCAAGCCGCGCTTGCAGAAAGCGTGAAAGACTGTCAAAAACCCGGGTGGTATCGGAGGGCTGCGACCCTCCGATTTTCATTCCGAATCCGGCGGCGTGTACACCGGGTTCGGCGGCCTTGCTGCGCAAGGCTCAGGTTGCTGAAAAAGTTGAGGTGCAGGAGGCACTGCCTCCTGCCGGGATTTTAGGGGCGGAGCCCCTAAGCCTTAGGCCGCGGCACTTTCCCCGCGAACCAGCGAAGGCCGCTTCCGGGCGATGGCGGCCAAACAGGAATTTTTCGACAGTTTGGGCCTTGCGCAGCAAGGCTTTCCTTATGCGCTTTGCCGTCCGGCCGGCCGCGGGCGAGTAGGCAAAGCGCGCCTCTCGCAGAAACCATCGCCGTTTGATAAGCTTTTTTGACGGCCTGAGCACGCTTGCAGAAAGCGCGCTTTTTTTCTTTCTTGAATTGACAATATATTTGATATGTGATATTATAGCCGTATCAAAAACGGACTGACTCGGAGGTGGATAGATGAATCGCTCTTTTCCGTTTTTTGCTGTGCAGACGTTGGTGGTTGGCAGCGGCGCGGCTGGCCTCAACGCGGCGGTAACGTTGAAAAAGCAAGGGGTTGCCGATGTGGCGGTGCTGACCGAAGGCATGAAGATGGGCACCAGCCGCAACACGGGTTCCGACAAGCAAACCTATTATAAAGTAACCACGGCAGGGGATATGTCGGACAGCATCGTCCGCATGGCTCAAAACCTGAGCGCAGGCGGCGCTATGGACGGAGATTTGGCCTTGGCGGAAGCTGCCGGCAGCCTGAAGGCCTTTTTCCATCTGGTGGATATTGGCGTTCCTTTTCCGTGCAGCGCCTATGGCGAATATGTGGGATACAAGACGGATCACGATCCTGTGCAGCGCGGCACGTCAGCCGGCCCTCTCACCTCTCACTATATGACCGAAATGCTGGAGCGCGAAGCCGCCGCTCTGGGCGTAAAGGTATTTGACAAGTATCAGGTGGTGGATCTGCTCACCGATCAGGGCCGGGTATACGGCCTGGTTGCCCTGAAGCGGGGAGCAGAGGGCGAATACGCCGTTTTCTCTGCCGAAAACCTGGTTTATGCCACCGGCGGCGAGGCGGGCATGTACGACGCTTCGGTGTATCCGCCCAGCCAAACGGGCGGCAGCGGCCCTGCCTTCCGGGCGGGCGCGCTGGGCAAAAACCTGACGGAATCCCAGTACGGCATCGCCTCTGTCAAATTCCGGTGGAATTTGTCCGGCACCTTTCAGCAGGTGCTGCCCTGCTATGTGAGCACCGATGCAAACGGCGGCGACGAGCGGGAATTTCTGGACGAATACTTTGATACGCCAGAGCAGATGCTTACCGCCATTTTCCTCAAGGGCTATCAGTGGCCCTTCGATCCGCGCAAGGTGCAGGATCACGGTTCTTCTCTGATTGATATTCTGGTCTATCAGGAAACGATGCTGCGGGGCCGGCGCGTATGGCTGGATTTCCGCCGTAACCCAAGCTGTATGACCAATGGCGGCCTGTCTCTGGTAACGGGCGAGGCGTTGGAATACCTGCAAAATTCCGGCGCAACACAGGAAACGCCCATTGCGCGCCTGAGCCACATGAACCCTGCGGCAATCAAGCTTTATGCAGACCATGAAATTGACCTGACAAGCGAACGGCTTGAAATTGCCGTTTGCGCCCAGCATAACAATGGCGGCCTTTCCGGCAACCTGTGGTGGGAAAGCAATTTGCGGCATTTCTTCCCGGTGGGCGAGGTGAACGGAACCCACGGCGTGTACCGTCCCGGCGGCAGCGCGCTCAACTCCGGCCAGGTGGGCAGCATGCGGGCGGCGGAATACATTGCTCACATGTATCAGGGCCAACCGCTGGATGAGCATCAACTGTTGGAGCGGTGCGGCGGGCAGGTGGAAGCAAGTATTGCATTGGGAGAAAAGGCCCTTTCCAGCCAGGGTCCCTTGCTGGAGCTGGGCAAGGAAAGACACGAGCTGGGCCGCCGCATGTCCCTGTACGGCGCGCACATCCGCTCCCGGGATGGCGCCCAGCAGGCGTTGGAGGAATTAACCCATCAGGAGCGTCGATTGCTGGAAGGCCGCGTAGCTTCCGCAGCGGATTTGCCCGCCTGGTATCGCTTGCGCGATCTGCTGCTGAGCCAGCGCATGTACCTGAGCGCCATTGTGGATTATATCGCCCAGGAGGGCAAAAGCCGCGGCTCTTATCTGATCAGCGACGAAGAAGGCAGCCTGCCGCTGCTGGGCCTGGACAACCGCTTCCGCTACCGGCTGGATGGGGACGCCCATGCCGGACTGGTGCAGGAGGCGCTTTGGCAGGATGGGAAAGTGAAGTGCGCATGGCGTCCTGTGAGACCCATTCCCAAGGAAGACCTTTGGTTTGAAAATATCTGGCGCGAATGGCGCGAAAACAAGATTTATGGAGGTACGGCACATGAATAAGATTCGTATCATGGATGTGGAAGGAACCGAGTTTCCTGCGGGCCGCAGAACCCGCGTGCTGCTGGGAGAAAACGGCGCCATCAACGGCGACCATTTCTGCCAGGGCTATGTGGTGCTTTATCCCGGCGGCTACATTCCCGAGCACAACCACGTAACGGTGGAAAGCTACACCATTTTGGAGGGCAGCGGCGTGATAACCGTGGACGGCGAAAGCCAGCCCATTTCCAAAGGCGAATTGGTGTACATTGAATCCGGCAAGAACCACAGCCTGCACAACACGGGCGATGGAGATATGCACATGATGTTCGTTTACGCGCCCAAGATGGTGGTGGACCACTGGGCACAGGAAAAAAGCGGAGAACTGAAGTAAGCGGAAGAACAAAAGGAGGAAACTACCATGAAAAAAACGGCAATCGTAACAGGCGGCAGCCGGGGCATTGGCTACGGTATCGTAAAGCAGCTGGGTTCGGAAGGCTATAACATTGCCATTCTGGACGTAAACAACCAGGCGGACTATCAGGAGCACTTTGACGAACTGACCCAAAACGGCGTGGACTGGTATTACCAGCAGGGCAGCATTGCCTGCAAAGAAGACCGGGAAAGCTTTGTGAAGGCGGTTGTGGAAAAGTACGGCGATATCGACGTGCTGGTGAACAACGCCGGCGTAGCGCCCAAGATTCGTAACGACATTTTGGAAATGACCGAAGAAAGCTTTGATTATGTGGTGAACACCAACACCAAGGGCACCATGTTCATGACGCAGCTGGTGGCCAAGCAGATGCTCAAGCAGGAAGTGAAGGGCCGCCGCCGCGGCGTAATCGTGAACATTTCCTCCAGCTCTGTGGCGGTTTCCTCTGTCAGCCGCGGCGAGTACTGTATTTCCAAGGCCGGCGTGGCCATGATTACCATGCTGTTTGCCGATCGTCTGGCGGCGCACGACATTCAGGTGTATGAGATTCGTCCCGGCGTTATCGAAACGGATATGACCCGCGTGGTGCACAAGAAGTACTCCGACCTGATTGAACAGGGCGTGTTCCCCATTGCCCGTTGGGGCCAGCCGGACGACATTGCGGGTGCAGTGAGCGCGTTTGTCAGCGAAAAGTTCATTTATTCCACCGGCAACTATATCGACCTGGACGGCGGTTTCCATATTCGCAAGCTGTAAGGCGTGAGCCGACGGGGGAGAGGCGTTCGAAGCAGATTTATTTTGATATCACATTAAATATTAAATATCAAATATTTTATTGTTGACAAGCGCTTCTTCTCCGTGTATAATAACGGCAAGCCTTTAGAAACACGGAATATTTCGAAAAAGCTTTCCAATGTAGCAGGAGGAAATCACCTATGAAAAGAGACCGTACCGTTCAAAATACTGAAGACCTTGCGTTTAACAAGGTTGCCTGGGGCCAGACCAAGGAATTGGTGGGCCGGTTCTGCGTGGCTCAGTCCGATAACGTGCTGGTGAAGATTACCGAATACCTGCCCCACTTCCAGCATTCCACGCATGTGCATCCCGAGCAGGAAGAAATCATCTTTGTGCTCAGCGGCAACGCCGTTTCGGAAACGGAAACCGGCCGCATCGACCTGCACCCCGGCTACGTGGCTCATGTGCCCGCAGGCGTGGTACACGCCACCTACAATCCCTATGACGAGCCCTGCCGCTGCGTCATCATCAAGAGCCCTGCCGATAAGGATCAGTTCAAGAGCTGACGGGCCCAAGGAAGGCTGAGAAACGCCCATGGAAAACCTGATGGCGTCCCTCAATGCGGTGTATCCGTTGCTGACCATGCTGGCGGTGGGCATGCTCATTCGGCGCGCCGGCCTGGTAAGCGACGCAGGCATCAAGGAAATGAACGCCCTGATCTACAAGGTGTTCTTCCCGTTCCTGCTTTATGCCAACGTGATGGACAGCGACTTCAGCGCCGGGTTTAACTGGAAACTGGTGGGATTTGCCGTAGGCATGACGGTTGCTGCGTTTCTTCTTTTGATGGCGCTCGTTCCGCGCCTGGAGAAGGAAAACGCCAAACGCGGCGTGCTGGTGCAGGGCATTTTCCGCAGCAACTTCCTGGTGTTCGGCATCTCCATTGTCACCACCCTGTACGGCACGGAGCGGCTGGCGCCCACGGTGCTGCTGGCCGCCTTCACGGTGCCGCTGATGAACGCGCTTTCCGTTGTTGCGCTGGAAACCTTCCGCAGCGGCAAGCCAAACGCCGGGCAAATTCTGCTCAGCGTAATGCGCAACCCCATCATATTGGGAACGCTGCTGGCCTTTGTGCTTCGCGCCCTGCACGTTGACCCTCTGCCCAGCGCCACCCGCAGCATTGCCAAGGTGGGTACGCCCTTTGCCCTGGTGGTAATCGGCGCATCCTTCAAGGTGAGCAATGTGCGGCGCTACCGAAAACCGCTGTTTTGGGGCGTGCTGTCCAAGCTGGTGTTTTTGCCGGCGGCAGCGGTTACGCTGGCCGTGCTGCTGGGCTTTCGCAACGAGCTGCTAATCGCCCTCATGGCGGTATTTGGCGGTCCCTGCGCCACGGCGTCCTATGCCATGGCCCAGCAAATGGGCGGCGACGGCGACCTGGCGGCCCTGATGGTGGTGTTCACCTCCATGCTGTGCGTGGTCACCTTCTTCGGCTGGATTTTCCTGCTGAAAACGCTGTGCCTGGCGTAATCTTTCCTTGTTTTGGAAAAGAGGGCTGTTCCCTCTTCCGAAAAATAGAACTACTTTATACAGGAGGCAAACCCAATGAAAAAGTTACTGGCTATTCTACTTGCTGCTATGCTCCTGTGCTCCCTCTCTCTGACGGCCATGGCCGAAGAAGAGTGGAAGCCCAACGGCACCATCCGCATCATCCTGGGCTTCAGCGCCGGCGGCGGTATTGACACCATGTGCCGCACGGCCGCTCCCGCCGTTGCCGAGTACCTGGGCTGCGACGTGATCGTGGAAAACATGCCCGGCGCCAGCTCCGGTATCGCCACCGACTATGTGCTGGACGAAGAACCCAACGGCATGACCATCCTGGGCACCTCCTCCTCCATGTGCGCCTTCTCCACCACCGAGAGCAGCGACAATTCCTATCTGCAGCTGGACATGCTGGCCATGCCCTTTGTGGTGCGTAACACCGGCATCGTGGTGAACTCCAAGCTGGGCATCGACACCATGGAGCAGTTCATTGAGTACGTGACCAACAATCACACCACCGCTTCCACCGCCGGCGTGGGCAGCATGTGGCACATCCCCGCCGCCGAGCTGGTTTCCAAGCTGGGCTGCGCCGACAACGTGACCTTCGTGCCCTATGACAGCGGCAACAAGACCGCTCTGGCCGTGGCTCAGGGCGAAGTGGACTGGAGCGCTATCGACGCCATCAACGCCGGCGAATATATGCGCCAGGGCCTGTGCAAGATGCTGTGCGTATTCAGCAGCGAAGCCTATGAGGACAAGGAATTTGGCACCATGCCCCCCATCACCGACTATGTGCCCGCTATGGCTGACACTGCCGACGTTATCGGCGGCTGGCGCGGCTTCGCGGTGTCCAACCAGACTCCCGACAACATCAAGGCCAAGCTGACCGAAGCCTTCAAGTATGCCATCAACACCGAAGAATTCAAAACCCTGCTGGCCAACAATAACATCAACTTTGAAGACGTTGCCTATGGCGAAGACGCTCAGCACATCTTTGAAATGACCAGCCGCATCAGCTCCTACCTGCTGTACGACCTGGGCGATGGCACCCGCAACCCCGAGGACGTGGGCGTGCTGCGCTGGGAAGACTAAAAAGCGTACCATCCTTTTTCTCTAACATTGCGGAAGGCCGCTAGGGCCTTCCGCAAATTCGATTCATCATCCTTTTCAGAAAGGGGGATGGCCTATGCGCCTGACCAAGGAGGATAAGGACGTCCTCATCTATTCCGTCCTCATGATTATCACCATCGTGCTGTTCGTGCTTACGCTGCAAATCAAGGAGCGGGGCGCTTCGCTGATGGAAAGCCCGCGCCTGCTTCCCTACATTACCGAAGGGTTCATGTTCCTTTTGTCTGCCGGCGGCATCATTCAGAGCCTGCGCAAAAACGGTCGGCCCACTCCGGCCAAGATCAAGGGCTCCTTCCAGGCTACCGTAGCGGACAAGGAAGTGCGCCAAACCGTTTTGGCCATCGCCATTGTGGCGGTGTACATTCTGCTGGGTATCCCGTACTTGGGCTTCTACCTGAGCAGCGGCTTGCTGGTGTTTGGCATTACCGTGGGGTATGTGCGCCACATCAAGCCCTACTGGGCAATTCCCATTGCCCTGGCGGTGACCGGCGTTCTGTATTTGATTTTTGCCGTTGCCTTTGGCATGCGGTTGCGTTAAGGAGGGAGGATAACAATGGAAATTTTGCAAAAGATTTTTGAATCCCTCACGCCGGATATCATTCTGCTGTTGATGGCGGGCGTGGCCATTGGCATCATCGGCGGCGCGCTGCCCGGCATTTCTTCCACCACCACCGCCGCCCTGATGGCCACCTTCGCCCTGACCATGGATGTGACCCACGCGGTGATGTTCATGGCGGCCACTCAGGTGGGCAGCACCTACGGCGGCAGCATTTCCGCCTCCATTTTGAACATTCCCGGCACGCCCGCATCAGCGGCCACAGCCATCGAGGCGTTCCCCATGGCCAAGCGGGGCGAGGGTCAAAAGGCCCTGGCTGTAAACGTGATGGCCTCCTTCTGGGGCAATACCATCGGCGCCATTCTGCTCCTCATCATCTTCCCGGTTACCCTGAGCATGGTGCTGTACTTTGGCTCCTGGGAAATGTTCTGGTTCTCCATTTTCGGTCTGGTTATCTGCGCTCAATTGTCCCGCGGCGACTTCAAAAAGGGCCTGCTGTCCGCCTGTATGGGTCTGATTTTCTCCTTTGTGGGCTCTGACCCCATCTACGGCGCGGGCGGTATGCGCTTCACCCTGGGCATCCGTGCGCTGAAGGACGGCATCGGCCTGATTCCCGCCATGGTGGGTTTGTACGGCATGAGCGAGGTGTTCACCACCCTGTCCAACATCAAGGCCGACCCCATGCCTGTGAAGAAGGGCAAGCTGTTTGCCTTCAAGGAAATCTGGGACAACAAGTGGACCACGCTGAAGGTATCCGTCATCGGCTTCCTGATTGGCGTAATTCCCGGCGTTGGCTCCAATATTGCCTCCTGGGTAGGCTATAACCAGGCTCAGTCCGGCAGCAAGCACAAGGACGAGTTTGGCAAGGGCTGCGTGGAGGGCCTGATTGGTTCGGAAGCCTCCAACAACGCCTGCGCCCCCGGCGCTTACGCGCCCCTGCTGGCTCTGGGTATTCCCGGCGACGGCATTACCGCCGTGGTGCTGGGCGTGCTTACGGTGCAGGGCGTGCAAACCGGCGCCACCTTTGCCAGCAACAACCCCCATTTTATTTACCTGCTGGTGCTCAGCATCCTGCTGGCCGGCGTATTCTTCCTGCTGATTGGCACCTTCCTGTCTAAACCCATCTTGAAGGCCCTGTCCGCGCCGCTGCCCATTATCATGGCCACAGTTATCTGCCTGTGCTCCATGGGCGCGTTCAGCAACTCCTCCCGTGAAAGCGATATCGTGGTTATGTTTGTGTTCGGCATCATCGGCCTGCTGATGAAAAAGACAAAAATCCCGATTTCGCCCATGGTGCTGGGCCTGGTGGTTGGCAAGGAACTGATTGACTCCAACTTCCGCCGCGCCATTCTGGCCGGTCGCGGCAGTCTGGCTCCCTTTGTCACCCGTCCCATCTCTCTGGTGCTGATTGCGCTGCTGGTGATCGTGGTGCTCAAAGACGTGCTGACTCCCGTGATGGAGCGCCGCAAGGCCAAGAAGGCCGCTGCGCAGCCGAAAGAAAACTAAGTTTAGCCTTCTGGCTTTTCGGAGCGAAAAAGGCGCGAGAAAAACGGACCGCGAAGCTGACGAGATTGCAGCAGCTTCGCGGCCCGTTTGTTTTTCTGAACGTTGGAAAAAAACCGGCTTTTGGAGATGGGCGCTGCCAGCTTATCGGCGGTACAGTCGGGCGGCATGCCGGTTTCGTGGGTCAAACCTGCGGCGCTTTGAGAAAGTCTGTTTTTTACCATGCCGGAGAAAGGGATGGTTCCGTCTCTGCCTGTCAACCCTGACAGTATCGAAACATTCATTCCGAACCCGGCGGCGGGCGTGCCGTTTCCGGTGCTTTACTCAACAAGGAATTGCTTATGTTCTTTGCCGCTCGGAGATGCAGGCAAAGGGCGCTTTTTGAAAGAGGCTTAGCCTGTCGAAAAAGCAATAGGAGTGTCCGCGCTTGCGAACCGGGCTGCGCCGGTTCGCGGGAAAAGAAAAGCGCAGAAGGCTTCATGTTTCCGTCCCTACAACATGGGCAATCGCTGGCAGAAAATGGGCGCATAGCGGGCGCCGCCGCCATAGGCGCTTCGCGAGGTGGAGTGCGAAATGCGCAAAATAACGGCAGTTCTCCTTTCCGGGATAGAACTGTCTCTATGCCTCCTGCCCCTCCACTTCAACCTGCGCTTTTGGCGGAAAAGCTCGCCGCAAGTGTTTTTTGACGGTCAGAGAAAGTCTGCTCTCTTCTTTTTATATGGGTTATTGTGGTAGAGTAGAGGAAAACTGGGAAGGATGCAAACGTCGCTACTTTTTACAATGAGCAACATAGCCGAGACGCGCCCAAACCTTGACGCTGCATGCGTTTCGTGCTATGGTTAAGAGTGATCCTATCCCAATGACGCGGAGATTTGAAGGAGGACGAGGCGCTACCATGACGGAGAACCATTCTGCCCCCAGGTCCCGTTCCCGCCGCCGGGCGGATGTGCAGCGGCTGTATGCAGCGCGGGACATTGCGCAGCAGCCAATGACAGAAGAAAACCAGCCTGCGCCGCCCGAGCGGCATGCGCCCTTCCAAAGGCCCCTTGCCTCGGCACAGCCCTTCACGCCCAACGAACAGCCGTATCCCTATACGCCCAATGAAGAGACGATAGGGGAATGGGAGGGCTATGAGCCCAACGAGGAGACTCGCCTTTCGGCCGGTAATGAAACGGCTGCGGATTGGGGCGGCTACACGCCCAACGAGGAAAGCGGCGGCGCTTCCTTCGGCGAAGAAGCGGCGGCGGATTGGAGCGGCTACACGCCCAACGGGGAGCCTGTTCCGTCGGCGGATGCCGGGGAGAAAATCGACGGGGCGGAGCCGGGCTGGGGACAGGAAGAAGCCTGGCAGAACCAACAGACTGAAGAACCTGATTTTTCAGCCTATTATCGCCGGGATATCCAGGCGGACGAGCCTTCATCGTTGGATGGCCCTGCTTTTGCACCGGCTTCCAGCATGAATTTGTACGCCTACGCTTCCGCTTTGCATGCGGAGGATAACAAAAGCGCCGCGCCCGGAAACGGGAGCGAGGGAAATGTATACCGTCCCCGAGAGGCTACCTGGTCCCAGGAGGAACGCCGGGAGACGCTGCAAACGGACGGCCTGGCCTACCAGGTGCAGAGCGAAGCGCCGGCAAAGCGTCGCCGGAAGAAACGACTGGTGCGAAATCTGCTTGTGGGCTTTGGCGTGCTTGCGTTTGCGGGCGCGTTGTGCCTGCTTCGTCAGCCGTTGCAGACGCTGCTGGGGCTGGAGCCTGCCGCTACGGAAACGCCGCAGGCCGCCGAAGCGCCGCAGACGGCTGAAACCATTCGGGCGTATACCCTGCCTGCTGAAGCAGAGCTGGCGCCCGTTGCCCGCAACGCCATCAGCCAGTTGTGCGGTACGGTTGCCATGGACCCCTGCATTGTAACGGAAAGCAACGTGGTAACCGTTTCGCCCCGCCAGGATGGGCTGTACGATTACTACCTGTTCACGGCGGAAGGCAGGCTGCTGTGCTATTTTGAAGGGCTTGCCAAAGGAGACGTGATGGTTCAGCCAGAGGGCGCGTTTTACGTGCGCCAGGCTCCCTGGCTGGTGACGGGCGACGGATCGGCTTTGATTCGCACCGCGGATTTGGAAAAGCAGCTGGGCGCGAAGCTCACCCTGCATCCGCTTCAGCACGGCTGGGCTATTGCGGAAAACCCGCAGAACGGCAGCCATAACTTCATCAATACCAGCGCGCAGCTATTGAGCCCCCTGTGGTTTGCACGGGTGTTTCCCTTTACGGGGGCGTATACCCTTGGCTATGTGGACACGGGCAGTGATCCGGATCAGCGCTATTTGCTGTATGTGCTGGGGGAGGACGGCTCCTTCACCCGCTGGACCGCCTCGGCCGATATGGCGGATGTGGTAGGCTCCGCCTGTGGAATGGCCTATCTGCAAAGCGGCCAGCTGTACCGGCTGCCGAATACGGACGCTCCCCTTTTGCAAACCCCGTCGGTGGAAGCTTATCCTGATTGCGGGGCCGTGGTGGTGCAGGACGCGCAAACCGGCAAATATGGCCTGCTTGTGGATGGCCGTCCATTGTATGAATGTGTGTACGACGCCATTCATCCCATGGAAAGCGAGCTGGCCTGGGAGCAGACCACGCTTGGCGGCGTCGACGCGCGCTTTACGATACACGCGGTGGCGTCGGAGCAGTACCCGCTGCCCCTGGCTTACTCTTTTGCCCTGGAAAAAGACGGAACGGTGGAATATGTGGCCCTGTCGGCAGATTCCAGTTGCCCCATTCCCCTTAGCGGCGAGTATTAAGGAGGCGAACCCATGAAACGTTTTTTTGCGATGATTCTATCGGCGCTGCTGACGCTGTCGGCGCTGCCCGCTCTGGGCGAAGGCCAGGCAGACGTCAGCGGCAGCGGCATTACCGTATGGCGTAATCATCGGGAAGGCCAGTCCGCCGAACAGCTCATTGTGGTGGACTATCCCACCTTTACATGTGAGGATAGCCAGCTGCAAGCCTTTCTGGAAGAACACATCACCAAGGAGATTCAGGCTCTTTGCGTGGTTTCCAACCAGCAGGAGGGGCAAACCACCATTCGCGGCGGGTTTAACGCATCGCTGGATATCACGGGCATCCTTTCCGTGGAGGCAACCATTCGGGTAAAGCCGGCCGGCTCGGATCAGACGCAGTACCGCCTTTTCTACCGCTTGGTGGACCTGAGCGTGCCGAAGGAGCTGACGCTGGCCGACCTGTTTGCTCAAAGCCCCCAAGAGGTAGAGGAGGCTTTGCGGCAGGCTGTATTTGCTCAGGCGCAGCAGATGGACGGTCTGCTTGCCGAGGCGGCAAGCGAAGTGCCCATGCCTGACTCCTGCTACCTGACGACGGATTTCTTCCGCACCATCTATGTGGGTGAACCCTTGTTTGCCCAGCCGACGGTGGTAGATATTCCCTGGAATCAACTGGCGCTGACGCCAGTGTGGACCCGCTCTGCGGAGCCGGCGGCGACGACCGCCGTAATTGGCGGCGCAGACGGCCCCACCGCTATCTATATCAGAGACCCGGATGAAGGCAACAATTCGACGGAAACGCCGCTTAGCGCCGAGGAGCAAATCATCGGCGGAGCGGATGAAGCTACGGAAATTCTGCTGGCCGCTACCGCCATGCCTACGGTAACGCCCGGCCCGCCCAGTACCTTGGATCCCAACTTCACACTGCCCCCTGTAACCACACCTACCCCCATGCCGCTGGCAGGTACCGACGCTATTGCGGCGGATGTGCTCACTCACGGCCTGTGGAAGCAGCTGGGCACGGACGGCTCTACCTATTATCAGTTTACCGCAGATGGAAAGCTGCTGACGGTTACGGTGCAGGACTACCGCGTTACCGATGGCTATCTGGAAAGCGACAGCCTGAACGGAAGCCTGGACATTGGCAGCGACAGCGCCTTTACCCTTCGGGGTGACAACGGCGAGCTTTCCGGCTATGTGCTCAACCGTCAGGGCGAGGCTGTGGCTCCGGAGGAGTTTGTAACGCCTACGCCCACCCCTGTGCCTACGCCTACCCCTAGTCCAAGCCCCACCCCTGCGCCTACGCCTTCGCCCAGCCCCAGCCCTTCTCCCACGCCTACCGTTGCGCCTACGCCCACCTTGTCGCCCTATGAGCGCGCGCTGTTGGAAGCGCCTACGCTGGCTCAGTTGGGGGACGCCGCCTTTGAAAAAGCCCGTACGTTGGACGTGTATTCCGCTCCTTCGGAGGATGCATGGCGTGACCGCAAAGCGCAGGTAACCACGGATGAAAGCGTGGCGATTTACGGCGTTGCCGGCAATTGGGTGCTGGTCAGCTACACCATTGGCAACGGCTCCCGGGGACGCTTCGGCTACATTGACAATATGACCCTGGAAAACCCGGACGGTGTGGCCCGGCTGGCCTTTGCCAACCTGCCCATGACCCTGCAAAGCGACGCCGACGCTACCGATGATCCCTTGTATGGCAAAGCCACGATTCGTACCCTGAAGGCGGGGGAGAAAGTGACGCTGCTGGCCTTTATGGGCAACGATTGGGCCTATGTACAAACCGCCGTGGACGGCAAAACGTGCCGGCTGTTTATTCCACAAAAGGCTTTGATGCAGGAATGACGCAGGAAGGATGAAAGCGCATGGATCGCAAGGATGAAATTATCCGGCTGCAAATGGACGTAATCAATCAGATGACCCGCAGCAACTTAAACCGCATTGCGGATGATTTGTGGGGCGTGCCTACGCCGCCCGTGGCCCCGGCTGCGCCTGAAAGCCCCAAGAGCGAAGCGCCCGCTGCCAAGCAGGCGGCAAAGCCGGAAACGCAGGCAGCCTCCGAGCAGCCGGAAACGCCGCCGGAAAAGATTGAAGACCTGAAAAAGGAACTGTCGGAATACATCGGCCTGACCACCGTGAAAAAAGAGGTGGAAAGCCTGATCAACCTGGTCAACGTGCAGAAGCTGCGTAAGGAAAATCATTTGCCTGTGCAGGACTTGTCCCTGCACATGGTGTTTTCCGGCAACCCCGGCACCGGCAAAACCATGGTAGCCCGGCTTATGGCGCGCATTTACCGGTCCTTGGGCATTTTGAGCAAGGGACAGCTGGTGGAGGTGGACCGCAGCGGTCTGGTGGCGGGCTATGTGGGCCAAACTGCTATCAAAACCAGCGAAGTGATTGAAAAAGCCTTGGGCGGCGTGCTGTTTATCGACGAAGCTTATGCCCTGACCAACCGCGGCGGCAATGACTATGGTCAGGAGGCGGTGGATACCCTGCTGAAGGCCATGGAGGACCATCGGGACGACCTGATTGTGATTGTGGCGGGCTATACCGAGCTGATGGAAGAATTTGTTCATTCCAATCCCGGCCTGGAGAGCCGGTTCAACCGTTTCCTGGAGTTTCCGGATTACACCGTGCAGGAAATGATGGACATTTTTGATATGCGGTGCCAAAAGAGCGGCTACCAGCTGGCGGAGGATGCGCGCACGCTGCTGCAAAGCCTGCTGGCGCTTTACAGCTTGGACGTTAAGGGCTTTGGCAATGCCCGCGGCGTGCGCAATTTGTTTGAGCGGGCGGTCAGCGCTCAGGCCAACCGTTTGGCTCAAAAGGAGCAAATGACCCGGGAGGAGCTGCTTTTGCTGACGGCCGACGATATTCGCGTTGCTGGCGGCGGCGTGGAAGAAAAGGAAACGGCTTCCCCCAAGACAGATGAAGCGGAAAAAACGAAAGAATGAATAAATCCGCGGGCTGTATGGCCCGCGGATTTTGAGGAAAGACACGCTTTGCCTGCTCGCCTGCGGCAAAGCACGTAAGGAAAGCCTTGCCGCGCAAGGCTCAGGTTGTTGAAAAAGCGGA